>NZ_NESU01000015.1 GCF_002287135.1 Helicobacter sp. TUL | reverse complement strand
AAATACCAAACTTAGCCGAGGCTACTCCTCATCATAAGTTATGTAATTATACATACATTCTACACACCACACAATAAATACAAAAGCATACAATGTGTAACGCACAGAAAAATATTGATCAGAACTTGCAAGAATGTTTGAACAAAACGCTACAAGCACCACACCAAAAATTAAAATAGCAAGATTACTATATCCATAGAAGTTTAGTGTGTGTTTTTGACGCACCAATACAACAAAAAAGAGTATGATACCTGCTGCAAATAACGCCAAATCAATATAATCATAGGCATTTTGTTTAAAATAAAATGGTTGAAAGGCACAAGCAAACAGGGCAATCACTATAGTATTAAACGAAGGCTGTGTAATATCAAGTAACCAACCTGTATAAGTCTTGGTATTTGGCACAAGATGCAAAATTGCAAAAATAAGAGGCATAAAGATAAAAAATACATACACAATAAGGCTTAGTATAATGCGCAACTTATAATCCCAAAGGCTTTCTATCATACTACGATGATCAATGCTAGATTCTATGAGCAATAAATCAGTAAGCTCTTGAGGCTTTATCTCTGTGCTTGCACAAAACGCTACGATATACACACATCCCACACACATACCAAGTGCAAAGGTATACAGCCATACATCAAGCTTTTTATACCAACTCGCGACGATTAAAAATCCCAAGGCTATGAGTGCGCCACAAAACAAAATCGCATTTGTCAGAAATGAAAATAAACCTTGATCACGGATAAACACAAAAAAGATATATGAAAATGTATCAAAGAATCTAGAACTTATAAGAAGTATCGCAATCCAAGAAAATAATGCAAAAAATACACAAGAAATGATAGCGCCCAAAAGATTATTGCTAATTCTCAAAACCTCTCCTTTTTAGTTTTTCTCTAAATAATCTTCAATACCATCAGCAATACCAAGAGCCAAAAGCTTTTGATATTCTTTGTTTATCAAAAGTCTGCCCTCATTTGCGTGTGAGACATATCCTATTTCAATAAGCACAGATGGCATAAGCGCTCCAGCCAAAACCCAAAATGGACCATCTTTGACACCACCATCAACGATATTTTTATATTTTGTCCGCACAGAATCCACCATTCCAGCTTGAATATCTATCGCAAGTTTACTAGAGGCAATAAGACGATGATTATTAATCGTATGCAAAAAGGTTTGTTTAGAAAAATAATTCATCGTGGCTATATCCCCTATATTTTCGGCTTCGGCAACCTTGAGGGCTTTTTGGCTACGATTTGTTGATAAAAAATATGTCTCTATACCGCTTGGGGATTTTTTGCCTACAGGGACAGAATTAGCGTGTATAGAAATAAACAAATCCGCACCTTTATCATTGGCAAACTTTGTGCGATCAATAAGATCAATAAATCGATCGCTCTCGCGGGTCATATGTGTGATATATCCGCGTTTTTTAAGCTCGGCTTGAAGGTATTTTGCCACTTCCAACACGATAACCTTTTCACATACCTTAGTCACACCCATAGCTCCACAATCCTTACCTCCATGTCCAGCATCTATCACAATTTTTTTCTTAGCGACAGAAGATGAGGGAGCAGTAGAAATAGCAGGGCTTGTAGTGGTTGTAGCACGCATTTGTGATGTAGATTCGCTCATGCGAATATAGAGATTTTGGGCTTCTTTGGTAATAGTGTAGGATTTTGTAGGTTTTATAACAACACGCACGATCTTAGGAGTGTTTTGTGCGACATTAATCGTAGAATTATCTTTAAAAATAAAGCTCTTTTTTGGGACCACGAGGACAGATTCCAAATCCACAAATACGCGCCCATCTTGGAGTTTTTTTTCATCAAACTTAAGGGCGCTAATATCTTGATCAAAAACAATCTTAAGATTATAATCACCAAATGGCACAAGCCCTAGAATCTTATACGTTTGAGCGCTAAGAAATGTGCTTAAAAATACGACAATACACAGGATTTTTTGCATTACACATCACTAACAAGCTCTGTGATAATTTCTTTCACACTCTGAATCTTTTCAATTCTATATCCATTAGCACCGGTAAAATATAAGCCATTTACACGATCGCCCAAATGACCTGCCCCCAATGAATCTGCGATACAATATCCCACTTTTTTAGCCTCTTGCCCTCTATGGCATGGTGAAACACAATTACTCACACAACGAATCTTAGGCGCATTTCCTTCTTCTAATCGCTCCAAAACACCCATTTTAATCGCCCTAGCAGGATAACCCACAGGGGATTTGATAAGCACAATGTCCTCTTTAGTAATCTTTGGCATAATATCTCGATATGCTTGTGCATCACACTCTAAAGAGCCCAAAAATCTCGTGCCCATTTGCACGCCACTTGCACCAAGGCTTATCATTGTATCAATGTCTTTTCTATCCCATACGCCACCTGCAGCAATAACTGGAATATCCCCCCATTGTTTTGCCTCATCTACAACTTTTGGAAGAATAGCCTCTAGCTGACACTCTGGCTTAAAGCAATCCTCATAGCTAAAGCCTTGATGTCCGCCACTTAAAGGACCCTCTACGATCACAGCATCAGGAATCTTTGCATAACGATCTTTCCAACGCTTACAAATAATACGCAATGCCTTAGCCGATGACACAATAGGCACAAGCGCTACATCAGAGAAATTTTTGGTAAATTCAGGCATATTTGTGGGCAATCCCGCACCTGTAACGATAATATTTGCTCCAGCTTCACACGCATCACGCACCACACGACCATATTCATTAATCGCATACAAAATATTTACCCCAAGTGGATTATCTCCACAAAGCTTTCGAGCATTCTTAATGATCTCTTGGAGCGCTTGTTTGGAGTAAAAATTAATTGCTTCAAATGGCTTAAGATTCACAAGCTTTTGTGTAAAGTGCATTTGTTTATAATACCCAGTGCCCACAGCACTTACGATACCTAATGCACCTTCTTTTGAGACGCTACCAGCTAATTTATCCCAACTTATACCCACGCCCATACCGCCTTGGAATATAGGATACTTGATAATGTGCTTTCCAATTTTGATAGGTTTTAACTGCATTGTAGTCCTTAGTTATTTGATGAGTATTTTAGCAAAACGCCTTTTGCCAACTTGTAAGATAAACTCGCCCTTGTCTAATTTTAAATTTTCATCGCTTATTTTTTGCTTATTTAATTTTAGCGCACCTGCTTTAATATCACGCCTTGCTTGTGACGTAGAGGGAGAAAGCCCACAATCTAGCGCAATTTTGCAAATCCACTCTCCAGATTCGAAACTAAATGTTTCTATATCACTTGGAATCTCATCTTTGGTAAATACATTATCAAATTCTTCTTTTGCGCTATATGCAAGTTCTTTTGTGTGATAACGCTCTGTAATTTCTAGCGCAAGAATCTCTTTTGCGGCTTTTGGGTGAAGTGTGCCATTTTCTACCTGCGCCTTAAGTGTAGCTATCTCCTCAAGACTTTTAGCAGAAAGCAGTTCATAATATCGCCACATTAAGGTATCAGAAATGCTAAGAACCTTGGCATACATAGTGTTTGGATCTTGCGTAACACCTATGTAATTACCTAGAGATTTACTCATTTTATTCACGCCATCTAAACCCTCTAAAAGTGGTACGGTTAGCACACTTTGTTCTTTATTAAGTCCATATGCTCTCTGCAAACTGCGTCCCACAAGCAAATTAAACTTTTGGTCATTTCCTCCAAGCTCTATATCGCATTCTAATGCCACAGAATCATAGCCCTGCAAGAGCGGATAGAGAAATTCCACCATAGAAATGGGCTGGTTATTTTTGTATCGTTTCGTAAAATCATCGCGCTCTAGCATTCTTGCTACAGAAAATTTCGAACTAAGAGTAATAAGCCCCTCAACACCAAGCTTGCTAATCCATTGGGAATTAAAGCATACTTGTGTATATTTGGGATCCAAAATCTTAAAAACTTGCTCCTTATATGTGAGTGCATTTTGCTCTACTTGCTCTCTACTAAGTGGTTTTCTTGTTTCGCTTTTGCCTGTTGGATCGCCAATTGTTGCCGTAAAATCCCCAATAAGAAACTTCACCAAACCACCATAACGCTGAAATGTAGCAAGTTTTTGGATAAGCACAGTGTGCCCTAAATGCAAATCTGGTGCAGTAGGATCAAATCCTGCTTTTACAATAAATCTCTCTCCTGTGAGAAAAAATCTCGCAATAAGCGATCGAATATATTCTGCACCGATAAACTCGACAATCCCTCGCTCAATTTCACGCATTGCCTTATGTAAGTTTTCTAATTGTGAAGAATCTAAGTGTTGTTCAAAATTCTCCATTGCCTCTATCTCCTATATTAATCTCACGAATATGCATCTTTTAGTGCACTAAATTCGATAATTTTATATTGCTGCTCTATAGCATTTTTGAGTGGTTTAATATCATTATCGATACTTTGTATATACACTTCACACAAACTTGCAAACTCATTATTCATTCTATCATAATTCACGCGAATTACGCGACATTGATACTTTGCTAAAGTCGTCAAAAATCTTGCAATAGCACCTTTTTTATCCTCAAGGGCTACAAGAATCTTGTAATTATATTTTTGATTTTCTAACCATTGCACAAACACCATATCTACACCATTTGCCATATCAGATTCTATGCGGCTACAAAGCTTATGGTGGATATAAAGCTTCGTGCCATTTTTAATCGCCAAGATTCCATCACCATATTTTGGATGACAACAATAATCAAAAATCGCCTCACTAATGGCAAAATTACTAAATGCCACAATGTTATCAAGCTTGATTTGGCGCACTTTGAAGCGATTGCTTTTAAAAAGACCAAAAAATACCCTGCGTTTTTGATAAAAGTCTCTAGCATGATTTTTGATATTTTTAAAAAAGCCTCTATCGCGCATAACCTTATACACTTCAGAATCTAGATTCTGTTGCTGCAAAAATTCCTCAATAGCCTTTGGGGTGCGCTCAAACATTGTTGCCAAAATATTTATCGCTGCCCTCCTATCGACCTCTTTAAGACGCGCGTGACATTGAAGTTTGAGCTGACTTTTTGCCTTTGAAGTTTTAAGCGCATCTATCCAACTACAACGCGGTTTTATCACCTCATCATCATTTGCGACCACGATACGCACAATATCACTATTTTTAAGAGGTTGCAAAAGCGAAACTTTTTGATGATTGACATATGCACCTACAGCGCGATTGCCGACATCTGTATGGATAGCATACGCAAAATCCAACACCAATGCACCAACAGGCAGACTATATGTATCCCCTGCGGGTGAAAATACCACAAGATCTTCGCGATACAAATCATTTTTGACAAGTTCATAAAATTCCTCGATGGAACTCTCTTGGTGCTGGAGATTTTGCACCCAACTTAGACTAGGTTCACGCCCACCACTTTTATATTTCCAATGTGCCGCGATACCATATTGCGCCGTTTTATGCATATCAAAAGTGCGAATTTGCACCTCAAAAATACTAGATTTATCAAAAATAGTCGTATGGATTGTTTGATAGCCATTTTCTTTTGGGATTGCAATATAATCCTTAAGCCTAGAAACAATGGGCTTTAGGTTAAGGTGCAAAATCCCCAATACCTTATAGCATTCTAATGGAGTCTTTACAAGAATACGCACCGCCAATAAATCCAAAATTTCATCGATAGCTACGCCTTTGCGTTGCATTTTAAGATAAATTGAATAATATCGCTTAATACGATATTCTATCTCAAAATCACCCTCGCTAAAGCCATTGCGTTGCAAAAGCGTGCGCACAGAATCTGTAAATGAGCTAAGCTTAAGACTAATAGATTGATAATGTGTTTTGATATATGTATCAATCTGCTCATATTCTTTAGGAAAAAGATAATAAAAACAGCGATCCTCAAGTTCTGATTTTAATGAAGAAATCCCAAGCCTATGTGCAATTGGTGCATACACGACAAGCGTCTCTTCAGCGATACGCACTTGTTTATAATGAGGCAAGGCATCAAGAGTTAGCATATTGTGCATTCTATCGCAAATTTTTATGACAAATGCGCGTATGTCTTGGATAGAAATTAAGAGCATTTTACGGAAAGAAAGTGCAGAAGCAACAAGTTTTTTATCATAGCTCCCACCAAATTCCTCTTTGCGAATCTCTACAATTTTTGTCAAAGCATCGACTAAATGCGCTACATCCCAGCCAAATTCTGCCTGCACGAATTCAAGACTACATTGTGTATCTTCAACTGCATCATGCAACAATGCAGCGCATACCATTGTCTCATCGCCACCATAAAACGCCACAATGCACGCCACGCACATAGGGTGAATGATATAAGGAATGCCACTTTTTCTAAATTGTCCTTGATGATAATGTGTGGCACAACTAATAGCTTTTTGAATCGTTGGAGTAATATTTGTAAGTTCTTGTAAGGTTTGTGCGGCAGATTCTATGGTATCAATCTCTCCTATACGAGAAAAAAAACTCACAATATCTGCCTTATAAAAAGTTATTTATTTGTAGGAATCTGCTCGATACTCTCAAATACAACCTTGCCTTCAGCTATCTCACGCATTGCAATATCAGCAAGTTTATGTTTAGAAACTTTCATATCTACAAGCGGTGTAGCCCCTGCTCCAAGCTCCTTGATACGCGCAAAAAGCAAATTTGAAAGAACATAACGATCATTATCAAGTTTCTCTAATGCCTTAGCAGCAATTTCTTCGGTTCTCATTGATGATTCCTTGTGTAAAAATTAGGGTGGGATTCTACTACAAAAATACTAAGAATCTCTTAAAGTTTTACCCTAAGATACCGCTAAGTTTTTATTAAAACATCTTTCCTATAGCAAACAATGCCTCTTCAATCTCACGCTTAAAATGCACATATATAGAAGGCAGCACGATGATGAGCACCACAAATGCAATAGCAATTTTAATCGGAAAACCAATTGCCAAAAGATTAAATTGTGGATGGGTTTTCATAATCATTCCAAAAATAATATCCGAGAATAAAATAATGGCTAAAATCGGAAATGCCATAGAAAAGCCAACCACAAAAAAATTGCTCAATGCTTTCACATAATAACCCACACCATTATCGCCAAAAATAAAGCTCCCAAGAGGCACAGAATCTAGACTATGAGCAACAAGCTGCAAAATCACATGATGAAAATCAAGATTTAATGCAATAAGCAGAGCCAAAACACTTAGTAACTGCCCTACAATAGGACGCTGTGAGCCGCTGATAGGATCATAAGCACTTGCCATAGTAAGCCCCATAGAAAAACTCATAAGCTCTCCACTAAAGCTAATCATTGCAAACACAATTTGCAACATAATCCCAGCCAAAAATCCCAACATCAACTCAAAAAGTCCTGCAATCATTAACTCAATGACAGAAATCTGCCCCAATTCATAATGCGCAAGAGGATAAAACAACACAGCCATAAAAAATATCATCGCTCCACGAATGCTTGGAGAAATCATTTGATTATCAAAAAAAGGAAAAAACGCAAACATGCCACTAAAACGCAAGAGTAAAAGCAAAAATGTAATCACATGTGTATCATTTGTCAGATATGGGACAATCTCCATTTTTGCAATCCTTAAGGTTTTGGCATATATATCATAGATTCTAGAGCTAAAATTAGAATCTACACCTTATGGGCTTGTTCTAAAGAAGGAATGATAGCGCGCAAATCCTTTTGTTCAATAATAATATTTGCTGCTTGTTTTAATACTTCTTTAGCACAAAATGCCACGCGCGTATCCGCATGGGCAAACATACTCACATCATTTGCTCCATCACCCACACAAAGTGTATCTTGCACGCTCACGCCAAGCAAATACTGCAACCTTGCTAACAATACACCCTTAGAATCTCCAAACATCATCTCGCCGCCAACTTCACCGCTTAAAACACCAGCCTTTGTGTGCAAGATATTACTAAACTCGCCATCAAGCCCCAAGATTCTTGCAAAATGCCTTGTGGCAAAACTAAAACCACCACTAAAACACACCACTTTATAACCATGGCTTTGCAAAAAATGCACAATCTCTTGTGCGCCTAACATAAGTGGTAGATTCTCACAAATTTCTCGCGCCCTAGATTCAGTCAATCCAGCAAGCAAATGCACACGATTTTTAAGGCTTTCATAAAAATCTAGCTCTCCACTCATAGCTTTATGTGTGATAGCTGCAACTTGTACTTCCACGCCACATTCTTTTGCCAAAAAATCTATCGTTTCACCATCCATCAAGGTACAATCAAAATCAAAAACCGCTAATTTCATTATTTCCTCACTATCGTGCGTTTAATAAAAGGCGAGAGATGTGTAAGCACTTCATAGCTAATGGTATTAAATGCCTGTGCTATGGGCATTACATTATCAAAAACACAGATTCTAGGTGCATCACTCACGCACGAAAAACAATCCATAGAAGTGCGAGGCAAGATCCTCTTCCCACAGGCAGTATATAGCTTTGTGTGTTCATTGATGCGAGGAAATCCATCACCATATCCAATATCATATGTGCTCACCATACTCTCTTCTTGTAGCACACTTTTGCCACCATAGCCTATTTTTGCGCCTTTTGGCAAGATTTTAGATGAGATTCTATCTGCCCATAAAGACGCCACAGGCTTAAGCGCATGAGCAATTTGGGGTGTAGCATCTGATTGGAGGTATCCATATGCGCCAATCCCCACACGCACCAAATCATCTGTGATAGTCTGTGATCGCAAAGTGCCAGAAGAATTCAGCCCATGAAAGCGTGGTTTCTCTATGCCAAGCTTCTTGCAAATATACAATACTGCAACCTTAATGTTTTCAAAGTTTTCGCACCCTATCTTAAAATCATCACCCAAATCATCGCCATACCCATTATGTGTAAATACACCAAAAAGCTCTAAGCCATTTTGGGTGATTAATGTGATGTATTCCTCTAACTCGCTAGGATCAATGCCATTGCGATTCATGCCAGTATTGACTTTTAATTCAACCTTGCTTCCAAATGCCAATGAATGCAAAATTTCTTTATTGTTAATTGCAATCGCCATATTGGGTGCTAACGCCCCCTTTGGCTCACCATATAAAATCGTAATAGAGCCAAAAAACTCTCGCACAACCTGTGCTTCATCATATGTCTTCACAAACACATCTTGCACACCAAATTCTCTAGCTAAACTCGCAATCTCTCTCAATCCATGTCCATAGGCATTGTCTTTAAGAACCAAGGCTAATTTTGTAGATGTAGAATGCGTATGAAGATGTTTTGAAATATATGTGAGATTATGAAAAAAAGCTTGAGAATCTAAAAGAATTTCTGACATGTAGGAAGTCTATGTATGAAGCTAGAGGAAATCCCCCTAGCCCAAAGAGTTATTTTGGCAAACTAGAAATGTAAGTTGCAAGCTCTTCGATTTGATCATCTGTAAGAGTAGCTGCATTTGGATTCATAAGGTTTGCTTTACCATGACGATTAAGTGTCTTAGCTCTGTAACCTTTCAAATCCTCAACAATCGTAGCTTTATCCAACCCAGCAATAGCATCATTACCAAAGTTTGTTTTTTTACCATCAGCTCCATGGCAACTTACGCATTTTTTGAAAGTAGCTGGTGCTTCAGCTGCCAATGCCATACTTACACAACCTGCTGCAATAAGCAATACTAACTTTTTCATTTTCGTCTCCTTTTTTGATGAAATGACCTTAGAATTCTACCTAAATTAGGACTTATATAAGCCTTAAATTTGCTAAATTTTTACTCGCGCGCTCAAAGCCCGAGACAAAGAAAGCTGATCAATAGAATCTAAGCCAATCCCTGTTGGCACACCCTGTGCAATTTTTGTGAATCTAAGATTGGTATTTTGCAATGCATCTTCGACAAAAAGCATAATCGCTTCATTTGCAAGTGTTGGCGAGAGTGCAAAAATCACCTCAACGATATTTTCAGATTCTATACGCCCAGCTAAAAGTGCAAAATCAATATCTTGCATGTGTGCCTTTGAATCTAGCACAAAATATCGACCCCTAAATTCCCCCATAGCTTCTATCGTAAAAATATCCTTTGGGTGCGCTACAATACACAATTCTCCATTCTCCCGCGTAGAATCCAAACAAATCTCACAGACTTCAGATTCACTTAATCCTAGACATTTCTCACAGATACGCACATTGCGTGTGGCTTCTTCAAGCGTATGAGCGACTTTTAGTCCCAAAAACTTATCCTCTGTGCTTAGGGTGAGTGCGATTTTTTGTGCACTTTTTTTGCCAATAGCTGGGATTTGCTCTAATGCCTCTACAAGTGCAAAAAAAGACTGCAACCCCATTTTGTAGGTATTCATTTTCCCTCCCACATATCTTTTTTAGTTTTCTTTTGCTACAATTTTTGGTTTTATTTTCAAGGAGTATTATACCAATGGAAAGCCTAGATTACTATGAAGTGCTAGAAGTTACGCGCACAAGCGATAAAGAAAGTATCAAAAAATCCTACCGCAAACTCGCACTTAAATACCACCCTGATAGAAATCCCGATGACAAAGACGCAGAAGAAAGATTTAAGCTTATCAATGAAGCCTATGAAGTGCTTAGCGATGAAAACAAACGCGCAATCTATGATCGATACGGCAAAGAGGGCTTAAATGGTAGCGGTGGCGCACAAGGCTTTGGTGATATTTTCGAAGGCTTTGGAAGTATTTTTGAGAGCTTTTTTGGTGGGGGAAGCACGCGGACAAAAAGAGGTGAAGATCTACACGCACTCCAAGAGCTTCATCTAAGCTTCAAAGAAGCAGTGTTTGGTTGCACAAAAACAATCAAAAATATTTATAAAGTCTCATGCCAAAAATGTAATGGCACAGGTGCAAAAGATGGCAAACTTCAAACTTGTAGCACATGTAGAGGTGAGGGAAAAACCTATATACGACAGGGCTTTGTAACCTTTGCCCAAACTTGTAGTGCGTGTGGTGGCACAGGAGAGAAAAAGGTTGAAAATTGCCCAGCATGTAAGGGCAAGGGCTATGAAAACAAAGAAGAAAGCTTTGAAGTTACAATCCCAGAGGGCGTAGATAGTGGCAATAGAATCCGCTTACAAGGTAGAGGACATGCCGATAAAAATGGCAAAAGGGGCGATTTATTTTTACAGATTCACGCTGATGATGATGAGAACTTTATCCGCGATGGTGAAAATATCTACATAGAAGTTCCGGTGTTTTTTACTTCCGTGCTCTTAGGTCAAAGTATCAAAATCCCTTCCTTACGCGGCGAGTTAGAACTAAAACTTCCAAGTAATGCCAAAGATGGCGCACAATTTGTATTTGAAAATCAAGGAGTAAAAATCCTCAATACCTCTGCATATGGAAAATTTGTGGCACAAATTACTATTACCTATCCCAAAAAGCTTACTGCCGAGCAAAAAGAATTGCTTCAAAAATTACATGAGAGTTTTGGAAACGAGAGTGCACCACATCTTAGCGCGCTAGATCAATGCTTTGCCAAAATCAAATCATGGTTTAAGAATTAATGCGTAGCCTTGCTTGTGTTTTATGTATTCTTATTTGTAGTGGGTGTAGTGATGTAAGCACATATTCTCTCATACCTTCTGCAAAAAATACCGATATCACACAAGAAAAACGCTTGGAGCGCAAAGTCCAAGCATCACGCAAGGCTGAAATTATAGAGGGCAAATATACGCCCTTTGTTGCTATTGCAACATATTTAAATGATGTAGATCATATCAATGCCCCACGCGAAGTATTTCTCATAGAATTGTATGAAAAAAAGCCCGATCCCAAAATCCAAAGCAAACTCTCTTTTGCACTTCTCTCGCATGATATTCATATGGAATCTCTTTTTGTAACACGCCTAAATCCTCATCAATATACTGATATTTTGCGTCCCAAAAACCCATACAACACGATATTTGTCGTGGAATTTGATAGCATAAGCAAAAAACACAGGGAAACAATGAAACTCCAAGTAACAATCAAAAATGTAGGAAGTATGACTTTTGACTTTGGCTATCCTGTGTTAAAAAGCAAACTTCGCTAATGCGCTTAGATTCTCTTTTACACAAAATGGGATATTTTCAAAGCAGACAAAAGGCAAAAGAGGCAATTTTGGCTCACAAGGTTTGTTATAAAAATACATTACTTACCAAACCCTCAATGATAATCCAACCTAGCGATACACCGCTTGATCCTGCATATTTAGAAATCAAGGCGCATCTAGTAAGCCGCGCAGGATATAAACTCCAAGATTTTCTTACATATCTCTCCACCTTAAATGTGTCCTTGCAAATTGCTCATAGCACAATCCTAGACATAGGCTCTAGCACAGGAGGCTTTGCGCAAGTCCTCTTAGAATCTGGTGCCAAACATATCGTGTGCGTTGATGTAGGAAATGCACAACTCCATCCTAAACTACGACAAGATTCACGCATAAGCCTTTTTGAAAATTGTGATATTCGCGATTTTCACTCAACTATGCATTTTGATCTCATCACTTGTGATGTGAGCTTTATCTCGCTACGCCTTATTTTGCCCTCAATATTGCGCTTTAGGGCTCCGTATTTACTCTTGCTCTTTAAGCCACAATTTGAAGTAGGCAAAGATGCCAAACGCAACAAAAAAGGCGTGTTGCAAGATGAGTATCTTATCAAACAAAATTTAGAACAATTTTGTGCCCTGCTCTCTCAAACACATACCTACATACTACACAAAAGCAATATCTTAGGAAAGGAAGGCAATGCTGAATACTTTATCCTCGCGCAACTCAAATGAGATTACTTCTCTTGCCATTGGCAAATTTGATGGCATGCATCTTGCGCATTTCAAACTTTTGGAGCATTTAGATTCTCAAGGTGCAATTTTATCTATCCACACACAAGCTCCTCGTATGCTCACACCACACAAAGAATCTCACACAAACATACCTATATTTTATGTCGATCTTGCGCGCATAAAAAACCTAAGTGGCAAAGCATTTGTCGAATTTCTCACACGACACTTTAGGACATTAAAACGCATTGTGGTAGGGTATGATTTTAAGTTTGGCAAAGATAGAAAGTTTAGTGCTTCTGATCTCTATACACTCTGTGCGGACAAAGAAATCATCATCGTGCCAGAATACAAAATCCATGATCTTGGTGTGCATTCAAGCATTATCAAAGAATGTATCACCACAGGCAATATTCCTATTGCCAATCTTTTGCTAGGGCGAATCTACACCATATATGCCCACACAACCACGGGGCAAAATATCGGCTCACGCGAACTCTATCCAACAATCAATCTTGTATGTAATGACTACATATTACCCCAAGATGGCGTATATGCAAGTATGTGTAAGTTTGATGAGATATGGTATGAGAGTGTGAGTTTTGTGGGTAATCGCTTAAGCACAGATAGAGAATTTAGCATAGAAACACATATTTTAGGACGCTCTATCCCTACACTGCCACCATATCTCACGCTAGGGTTTGTGCAAAAAATACGAGAAAATAGGCATTTTGACACCCTACAATCCCTAAAAGATCAAATCACTAAAGATATTGATACCGCTACTCATATCTTACGCACTATAAATACAAAGACTCCATAAATTACAAAGCTAGATTCTTTAGAAGGTAATCACACTATATCACTTCGCTAAATTTATACCCACACTCTAATAAGCTTTTTAGCACAGATTCCTTATGCTCCCTGCCCTTTATCTCTAATGCCATTGTGATAAGCACATCGCCATATTCTAAACTCGTAGGTGTGCGATCATAATTTATTTGAACAATATTTGCTCCAACCTTTGTGAGAATATTTGTGAGATTCTGTAAGCTTCCTGGCTTATCTATAAGGACAACCTCTAACTTCATTTTTCTATCAGATTTAAACAAACCACGCTCAATAATCATATTTAGCATTGTTACATCGATATTGCCCCCACTCAAAACCGCTCCAACTTTTAAAGAGGGATTGAGATTTAGTTTGTGATGCAAAAGCGCAGCAACACTTGCTGCACCAGCACCCTCTACTACGAGCTTTTGAGATTCTAGCAGAAATAAAATTGCACTTGCTATCTCTTCATCATCAACTTCTACCATATCATCAACACCCTCCAATATGCACTCAAACACACCCTCATTTACATCACGCACAGCAATCCCATCGGCTATGGTGCGCACAGATTGGGAATTGAGAATCTGACGCGCATGAAAGCTCTTCATTAAGGCATTTGCTCCCTTGGCATTGACGCCTATTACTTTTGTTTTTGGACTTAATGCCTTATACGCACTTGCTATACCGCTAATAAGCCCACCACCGCCTACTGGCACCACCACAATATCAAGATCTTGCTCCTCTATCATCTCAAGTGCAATACTACCCTGCCCTGCCATAACCTCTGCATCAGCAAATGGGTGAATAAAAGTAAGATTGCGCTCTTTAGCAAGTTTAAGCGCATAAGCATAGGATTCATCATAATTATTACCCACAAGCACCACTTCTGCACCCATTGCCTTAGTGCCATCAACTTTGAGTAGCGGCGTATTTTCTGGCATAACAATGACAGCCTTTGTCTTAAAATATTGTGCACTATATGCAACACCTTGGGCGTGATTACCTGCACTTGCGCATATAACCCCCTGTGCCAAAAAATTCGTGCTATCGCGTGCATCTTGTTCTTTTAGTGTAGCAATCTTGTTATAAGCGCCACGGATTTTAAATGCCCCTGTAAGCTGGAGATTTTCTTTTTTTAAAAACACTTGCGCGTTAGCCACCTTACTAATGCGCGGTGCAAAAGCAAGCGGTTGATGAGCTATCACACTCTGCAAACGCGATCTTGCGTCTTGTATATGAGAAATGTTGATAAGTTTCATATATGCCCCATTAGATTGAATAAGATTTGATTGCGGTTTTATTGTAACGCGTTTAGCTTGGCAAAAATCTTAAACATTAAGCTTTATTACTATTTTTTTGTCCTATAATCCGCGATTTTAATTCATATCTGTATGGAGCGCTTATGGCACGAGATGTTTTGGGGCTTTCTCTTTCACAAAAAGTCATTGTAATCCTTGCATTAAGTTCATTTTGTATGGGGGTTACGGAGTTTGTTATCGCTGGAGTATTAATTGATGTGCAAAAGTTTTTTGATATCGATGCGCATAAGGCTGGTTACCTCACAACTGCCTATGCATTGGGTGTCGTTGTAGGCGCACCAATTGTAACCATTCCTCTTAGCTCCTTTAATCGAAAAATACAACTTTTACTCAATCTTGGAATCTTTGGTATCGCAAATTTTGTGCTCTATGTTAGCGATAATTTTTCTTTAAATGTTGTGGCACGTTTTATCGCTGGGACACAACATGGTGTGTTTTTTGTCATCGCTACCCTCACTGCCTTGCAAGTCTCACCAAAAGGCAAAGAATCTCACAACCTCGCACTGATGGTATCTGGTCTCACTATAGCGCTTGTAAGCGGTGTGCCATTGGGGACATTTATCGGTGAGGCTTATGGATTTAAGGCAATTTTCTTACTGATTTTTCTTTTTACAAGCCTCGCATTTCTTAGTGCATGTATTTTTATGCCAAATGATATCAAAGGGCAACAAATACGCTTTATCTATGTGCTAAAAGCCCTCAAAGTTTCTCAACTCCTTAAAGCATATCTAGTTACGATATGCACTTGTGGTGGGGCTTTTGTGCTATATACATATCTTGGGGAACTCCTTGTAAAAACAATGGGTTTTTCGCAAAATGCTATGGGCGTTATTCTTTTAGCCTATGGTGCTTGTGCTATTTTGGGGAATCTTGTTGGTGGCAAACTCGCCGATAGTCACGGCAGTATCACAGCCCTAAAACTGATTATCGGTGCGCAGATTCTCATCTATGCATGTGTGAGTGTGAGTTATCATTGGGATTGGCTTGTGATAGTGAATCTATGCTGTATGGGATTTGTCGCATTTGCAAGCATTCCTGCATTAAAAATGAATGCGATGAATGTCGCCAAAAAATACACTCCCAACTTTATGGATAGCTCTATGAGTGTGAATGAAGCTGCATTTAATGTAGGGATTGCGGTTGCTAACCAAATCGGCGGTCTTGTGGTTATCGCACCATTACTTGGTATTACCTACAATCCACTTTTTGCCGCGCTCTTTGCAATACCTGGGTTAATTGCAATTATCTACACGCGACACTAAACACTTATTTTGCGACAAGCACTGGAATTGGCGAGGAATTCACAAAGCTATTTTGATGAGAACTAAAGATTCTATAAAGGAGCGAAGATTCACTTGCACCAATTACCAAAAGATCATATTCATTTGCAATTTCAAGCATAATGTCAATAGGGTTACCTGTGCGCAGAATCTTTTGACATGTCAAACCATTTTCCTTAAAAGCCTGCTCAAATTCATTAAGAATCTCATTAGATTTTTCATGCTCAATATTTTCGATAGTTTCATAATTCACTACACCACTTTGAGCATATACTACAATATCTTGACTGACATGCAAAAGCGTGAGCTCGACATCTTTGCGATCACCAAAAAATTTTACAATCGTATCTATTGCTCTGCGGCATTCTTGCGTATCACTTACACCAAATAATACTTTTATCATAGACTCCTCCTTGTGTTGATAAAACGACACTCCTCTTCAAAATCATTCTCAAAGAGCAAACATCGTATAGATTCTTTAGCACTAATCTTAGCATAATTTTCATCCATAAGTGCTATCGCATTATTTTTCCACACATTAATAAGCGCACTTGATCCAAATTTACCACGATTAAAGACATAAAAAACGCCATCACGAAATTCCCCTAAAAGCAGTGTTTGCACACCATTTCTTAGCGCTACATCACAATCTACACAGCCAATATGTGCTTTTAGATAATACTTAGAGGCTCCGGCGCAAAACTCTAAAAAACTCAAAATAATAGTATAAACATGCAAGAGTGAAGCCAAAGGATTACCTGGCAACATAATAAAAATACTCTCACCCAAGAGCGCTATACTAAGATGTTTGCCGGGTTTTAGATTCACGCCATCAAAGATAAATTCTGCGCCAAGTTCATGTAATGTGGCTTTGAGCAAATCCGCATCCCCAACACTCGCACCCCCTGTGGTAACCACAATATCATATTCCCCAAGAGCACACAAAATCTCACGCAAACTCTGCCTATCATCTGGCAAGATTCCCTTATAACAAGACTCGTGATGATATTGTGCAAAAAGCGCCCTAAGTGTTGTGGCATTTGTATTATAAATCTGATGATCTAGCGCAACTTCTCCGGGTTCTATGACTTCATCTCCGCTAGAAAAAAGTGCAATCTTAGGCTTTTTATACACCTTGATGTATGAAAGTCCTTGGGAAGCAATCAAGCCTAAATCCAATGCCCCAAGACGCTTTCCTTTTGGCAAAATTACTGAATCTAAGGCAATTTCTTCACCTGCAAAACGAATATTTTGTGAATCTTTAATATCAGCAGGAAGCAAAATCGTATGCTCATTGCTATGTGTAACCTGCTCAATAGGCACCACAGCTTGTGTGCCACGAGGAATAGGAGAGCCTGTCATTACTTTATGGCAAACACCTTGAGTAAGCACAAATCCAACATTACTTTCTCCAGCAAGTGTGCGTCCAGCAAGCTTTACTTCTTTTCCTGCGTCCTCTATGCGCACTGCATAGCCGTCCATAGCAGAATTATCAAAAGGTGGCAGTGGGCGTGTAGCTACAATATCTTGCGCCAACACAAAGCCCTGCGCACTGCAAAGATCTTGGTTTATGATTGACAAAGATTCTCTTTTAAAAGCACAACTTTGCCAAAGTTTTTCAAAAATCTCTCCAACGCCTAGCACAACCCCTCCTTGCGTATGAATCTATGATGTGTGAATCTACATATTTTAAGCGCGTTGAGCACATTCTGGACACACACCAATAAGCACCGCAGAAGTATCATAAAGCCTATAGCCGCTTTTTTGCGATCCCATTTTTTCTAGCGTAGTTGTATCCATTTTTAAATCCTCAAATTTTCCGCATTTCTCACAAGCTACATGGATATGTTTATCACAAGCAAGTTCATATTTTTGCTTATGATTTGGTGCTTTGATTTCTCGCAAAATATTTGCCTCACACAATGCACCAATATTTTTGTAAATCGTAGCAAGAGAGATAGAAGGATAAAATTCTTTAATTCTTTCATACAATTCATCAACATCCATATGACCATTTTCTTCAATCTCATGCAACATTGCAATACGCTGAGGTGTAACTTTTAGATTCTTTGCTTTTAGATCTTTTGTAAATTGTGCAACCATAGATATATCCTTTGGTAGAAATTCTTTGTGTTGTAATAAAATGTATCAAAAAATCAAACCTTATACAAGAAAAAAGTTAATGCAAAATCCTACTATGCAAAATCGTAACTTTTAGCCAAAACACAATATTTTTTTTATACAATTCCAACTCCTAACACTTTTTAATACCTAAGGAGTTAGCGTGTTTGACACACTTACCCAATCATTCAAAAACATAACAAACAAAATCCGCTTTAGCGATGATGAAAGAGCACTAAAAGGTGCGCTAGAAGAGCTCAAAAAAATCCTACTGCGCAATGATGTGCATCATAAGGTTGCCAAAGAGATTCTCACACAAGTTGAGCAAAACACAAAAGCAAAAGGCATTGGCAAACAAAATTTCACACATGCCTTGCAAGAAAGTTTGCAAAATATCCTAAAAACCTCTAGGCATTATGGCTTTACCTTTGCGCCTACACCACCTACAATCGTGCTTATGATGGGATTACAAGGGAGCGGTAAAACTACCACCATCGCAAAACTAGGCAATTATCTTAAGGCTAGAGGCAAAAAGGTGCTTTTGGCTGCGTGTGACTTGCAAAGATTAGCTGCAGTGGAGCAACTAAAGCAACTAGGAGCAAGCATAGAAATTGATGTATTTGCTCCCACTAATAACTCACAAACGCCACTGCAAGTCGCACAAGAAGCCAAACAAAAGGCTATAAGCGGACATTATGATGTTTTGCTTGTGGATACGGCTGGACGCCTTAGTATTGATGAAGAGCTTATGAATGAACTTGCTGCAATCAAAAAACATATCGCGCCCACAGAATGCTTTTATGTAGCAGATTCTCTTGTAGGACAAGATGGGGTTAAAAGTGCGGCGTATTTTGATGAAAAGATTGGTATTGATGGCGTGATTTTGACAAAATTTGATAGCGATTCTAAAGGTGGTATTGCCTTAAGTATAGCGTATCAAATTGGTGTGCCATTGCGTTTTATCGGAAATGGCGAAAAAGTAGCAGATTTAGATCTTTTCTTGCCAGATCGCATTATTTCACGCCTTATGGGGGCAGGAGATATAGAATCTTTGGCTGAAAAAACTGCCACTATTATCACCCAAAAAGAAGCCAAAGACATTACCAAAAAACTCAAAAAAGGACAATTTGGGTTTGAAGATTTTCTTAGCCAAATAGAAAATATCAAAAAGCTTGGTTCTATGAGTTCGATTGTTTCGATGATTCCAGGACTTGGCAATATGGCAAGTGCCCTAAAAAATGTGGATTTGGATAACTCTCAAGAAATTAAAAATATCCGTGCAATGGTCAATTCTATGACACCAAAAGAGCGCGCAAACCCTGATATCCTCAATGGGTCAAGACGCAAAAGAATAGCACAAGGGAGCGGTCTTGATGTCGCAAGTATCAATCGTATTATCAAACAATTTGATAATGCTGCCAAAATGGCAAAAAAGATGGGTCAAAAAGGCGGTATGCAAGAACTTATGAGTATGCTAGGAAATGCACGATTTCCAAAGTAATATCAAAACAATTTAAGCAAACATAGCGTATAATCCGCCTTTTTGTAAATACACAAATTAAGATTCGCTATACAAACACAAAAGGAGAGCCAATGGCAACAGTAATTCGCTTAACCAAAATGGGACGCAAAAAGAAACCTTTTTATCGCATTGTAGTAACAGATTCTCGCAAAAAACGCGATGGTGGTTGGATAGAATCTCTTGGTTATTATAATCCTCTTGCACAACCTGCAGTTGTAAAATTTGATGCACAAAGACTAGAATACTGGAAAGGTGTGGGAGCAAAAATGAGCGATCGCGTGAGCAAACTCACAAGCAAATAACTACATATCTTTAGGCATATTGTAAGAATTTGTAATGATAGAAAAGTTCGTAGAAACATATACCAAAAAACTCGCTACAAAACCTGAATGTATCGGTGTCTCAAGTCGAGATATCACAGAAGAAGACGGAAGTATAACACGAGAAATATGTGTTTTGGCTCATTCTGATGATCTTGGGCGACTCATTGGTAAAGAAGGTAGAATGATAGGCTCTCTCAAAACACTTATTTCGGGAGCAAAAGCCAAAGATGGACAAAACTACAAAATCTTTATCCAAGCAATCAACCAATAATCTCATACAAATAGGCAAAATCGGACGCACCATCGGATTTGATGGGAGTTTGCGTCTTTTTGTGCAAACCGACTTTCCCACGAGCATAGCAAAGGATAAGCCATACTACACTTCCCACAGAATCTATTCATCTGTCATTGTGCAATCTTATACACCACTCCCTAATAAAGATTATGCAAAAATTCAATTTCGCGACATCACAACACAAGAAATAGCAAAAGCACTTACAAACCATATATTGTATGCGACCATAGAGCAAAGTCGGCAAGATTGTATTTTAAAAGACGATGAATTTTTTTGGTTTGATATTATTGGTTGTGACATTATAGAATCCCAAATTTCATTAGGCAAAGTCCAAGAGATTGAGCGCATAGGCAACACAGACTATATGCTCATAAGCACTAATCCTCATCTTATAACAACACACAAACTCCCAAAAACTTTTCTTTTACCCTACATCGATCGTTTCATTATCCAAACTGATATTGCGCAAAAATGCATTTACACGCAAAATGCGCGTGAAATTTTGGAAAGTAGTTAATGAAATTTAGTTTTTTTACACTCTTTCCACAGCTTATCTTGCCTTATTTTGAAGATTCTATCCTGAAACGAGCGCGAAAACACGAGCTTATAGACATTGAATGTATAAATTTTCGCGAATTTGCAACAAATACATACCAAGCAGTCGATAATCCACCCATAAGCGGTGGAGCAGGACAAGTGCTTATGTTTGAATCTCTAGCCTATGCGCTATGGGAGGCACGAAATTCCCATATTATATTTCTTAGTCCTTGTGGCAAGCCATTTAAACAAAATGATGCTGCACGACTTGCCAAAAAACCTCATATTAGCTTTGTATGTGGTCGTTATGAGGGCTTTGATGAGCGATTGATAGAATGTTTTGGCGATGAGGTATTTAGCATAGGAGATTATATCCTCACTGGCGGGGAGCTTGGAGCCTTATGTCTTGCAGATAGTATCGCACGACAGATTCCAAATGTGCTTGGCAATGCAGATTCACTCAAAGGCGAAAGCTTTGAATCTCATCTGCTCGAAGCCCCAAACTTTGCAAAAAACACATCAAGTTTTGAAAAAAAAATCAAAAATTTACAAAAATTTGCAATCCCTTCAGAGTATTCAAAGGGAAACCATAATAAAATCGCAGGTTTAAAACATTCTTTGGCAAGTTGCAAAACGCAATATTTTCGACCCGATTTGTTTCGCACACATCTCGCGGTAGCAAAGAAATAATTTTTGACATCTAAGGATTAGGTATGAAAAATAGATATATCGAGAGCTTCCAAAAAGCACAGATTGGCGACAAAAAAGTTCCGCAATTCAAGGCTGGAGATACCATAAGACTAGGCATTAAGATTCAAGAAGGCGATAAAAGCAGAATCCAAAATTTTGAGGGTGTATGTATCGCTATTAGGGGTAATGGTGTAGATCGAACCTTTAGCGTGCGCAAAATGGGTGCTAACAACATAGGTGTAGAAAAAACATTCCCACTTTATAGTGAAAGTTTAGATTCCATTCAAGTATTGCGTATCGGACGCGTAAGAAGAGCTAAACTTTATTACTTGCGCACTCGCAGTGGTAAAGCAGCACGTATTAAAGAGCTTCGCAAACAAGATCGCACAAAATAACTATCTTTCACGCTTCCCCTCGTATTTTTTATGTGTGAGGGGTATTTCCACTTCTTTATTACACAATATTATCCAAAATTTTTATCGTTAGGTTGTCTTTGCTAGTTTAAAAGCTTTAGGCTTTCAACACAGAGATTTTGCCACACATCTACCCCAGCGCCTTGGAGTTTCTGACAAGATTCAAAACTCTCTTTGGCATGTGTAAGATCACTAGCATTTTTATAATTTGATCCTTGCAAATACAAAACCTGTGCGCGAGTAGATGGTGTAATATCTTTTTGCAAAAGCTCACCTAAAATCGCATTAGAATCCTGCCACGCCCCAAGTCGCATATATGATTGCCCAAGGGCTAATTCCACATATGGTGTCCCATTGCTGCTCTTATGGAGGCGTTGTAAACGCAAAATATCACGCGCATATAATTCAATAGAAGTTTCTTCTTTTTGAGTTTGGGCAGATTTTAGCAGTTCCAAATCCACATCAATCATACGCACATCATCGCCAATATGTTTATGCAAAAATGTATAAACCTCACGCGCCTCATCAAGATTCCCTAGAGCTATGAGATTTTTAAACAACACAAAGCCAATGTCATAACGCCTACTCTCTCCTAACCCCTGTGCCAATGACAGCGCGTCGCGACTAGCAAGCGTGGCTTGTTTTACCATACCCAATTTATCGAGATTTTTTGCCTCATAATAGAGAATCTCTAACTTTTTACGCGTATCACTTTGTGCTTGTGCCATACCTTCTATAAGCTCTTGGGCTTCTTTATTAAGCGACACATCATACAAACATGTAAATGCTACTAGATTCTGCTCATCGCTAAATTTATCTTTTGGATAATGCGCAAAATACTCCACAATTTTTGGACAATCTTTAGATTCTATAGCCTTACGGATTAATGCAAAATAGCTTTTTTGGGCTAATTCTTGATCTTGTGTGCCCAAAAGCTCATTATATCGCCCTTGCGAGAAGAGAATTTGGGATTTTAATTCTGTGGCTTTTTGGGCAATATCTGTATTTGGGTATTTTTGTATGAGATAGTCATAGCGCTCAATTTTTTTCGCATCATCATCATCTACACCCACAAAAAAGAGCATCTTATCATCACGCTCTTTGACTTCTTGAGCCTGTGCTTTATTAGGAAACTCTTGCATAAAAAGCTCATTGAGTTCGTGTGCTTTCTCATATTGGTTGGCATTTTGATAATACAATGCAGCCTTATTTAGCACCTCATCACGCGCAAGCACCATATCATCATGTAGCTGTGCAAAAAGCATTTCACTCATTTTAGCCGCGCTCTCCCACATTTCATTTTCGGCAAGTAGCGCAATAAAATTATATGTTTTTGTAATATTTTCTCCCAAAAATTGTGGATATGCTGATAAAAGCGTATCGATAAGTTTTTGTGCATCTTGTTTTTTGCCAGATTCTATATAAAATTCACTCCAATTGAGTGCAATCATACTCGCACTATCAAGATCCTTTGCCTCCTGATAGGCTTGCACAAAAAGTCGCATAGCAGTAGGAGAATCTGAAAGTCCATAATAATTTTTAGCAAGCTGCATTTTTGCTAGGGGTGCAAAACGCGAGTTAGGATATTCACTAATTAAGCGGTCAAAAAAATACTTAGATTCTGATCCAAAGCGAATATCATTATACGCGTTTCCTATATAATACAAAACCTCTGGGATATACATATCTGTCGGATAGCGTTTGACCCATTTAGTCCCCATATCGATAATGGCATCAGCATTTTCTTGTGGATCGAGTTCTTGAAGCACCTTAAGGCGATAATACATCAAATCTTTGACAAAAATACTCTCGGGAAATGTGCGCAATGTCTCATCAATCATTTTTATCGCATCAAAATACAAGGCATTTTTCATCAAATCTTGAATCGCAAGATAATAGGTAAAATCTTGCCCTTCTTCAAACTCTAAAGGTGTGCGATTAATATCAAGCGCTTGGACAAAATTTTCTTCACCTTGCGCAATGCGCACAGGGAAATTTAAACCATCTACAGGAGCATTGCTTGATGAAAGAAAAGGAAAATGATCTTTATACCCCACAACTTGCCATTTTTTGGATTTTTTGGGACGCTCTTTGGGAATGGCTACTTCATCACGCAAATCTATGTAGGTATTAAAAAGCTTGGCAGAAAAATTTGGCTCAATATACAGGTAAAATTCCCCATCTATGACGCGATTCCAAAACTTAAAAAAAATCGTGCTTGTAGGCGAAAAACTAGCCGTAGGAGTTTGTTTAATAACGCATACAATCCTTGTCGTTTCGCCATAGGTATTGCTAAGAGCTTGACACTCAAAAGGTTCATCGTGCTGGAGATTTAGAACAGAAAAATGCGCATTATTTTGCTTACCATAATTAATGCTCACCTCAAGCGCATTACCAATTCCCACAACAATGAATGCACAGCACACAAAAACCCGTAGCAATCTTACTCCTTATTTATATATATGCAATATAAGCAAGTTTTGCACCATTTTTTATGTGTCAAGATCGATAATCTGAATTTATCTCCACATATTTATGTCCCAAATCACAGCCATAGCTCACATACGCACCTTGTGCAATTCCTAAATCACATACGATTCTAAATTCCGCAGATTCCATAGCCTTGTGTGCCTTAGCCTCTACCTCTGGAGTAAAAACAATATCACCCTTATCATACACTAACACGCTACCAATGCTAATACTTAGTAATTCTTCGCGCGCTTCTACTCCACTAGCACCTATAGTCGAAGCGATACGCCCCCAATTTGGATCACCACCAAAAATTGCCGTTTTCACAAGCAAAGAATTACTAAGGGCTTTGGCAGCACATCGTGCCTGTGCCTCATCACGAGCACCCTTTACTTCAAAGGCTACAACCCTACTTGCACCCTCGCCATCACGCACCATATCAAGAGCAAGTTTATGCGTGATCGTATCTAATGCCATACCAAAGGCTTCCTCATCGTATGCCTCACTTTTCCCGCTAGAGAGCAAAAATACAGAATCATTGGTGCTCATATCCCCATCGACACTAATAGCATCAAAATTTTTCTTAGCATATTGTTGGAGAAGTTTTTGTGCGTGTTCTGCAGGAATGGGTGCGTCTGTAGTGATAAAACAAAGCATTGTTGCCAAAGATGGTGCAATCATACCTGCGCCCTTTGCCATAGCACCAATCCTAAAACATTTGCCATTTTCTAGCTCAACTTCCAAGGCAATTTCTTTGCTAAAAGCATCTGTGGTTCGGATTGCATCACTAGCGCGCTTATGTGAATCCTTGCTAGATTCAAAACTAAATTTTTCAAAAGCCTGTATAATTTGTTCTTTTGGCAAACGCACACCAATAACACCAGTGCTTGACATAATAGGATTTGTAACCCAACTAAATCGCTTTTTTAAAGCGTCCAAAATCTCACATATATCTTGCACACCCGCTTTTCCTGTCATCGCATTGGCATTTTTTGTCGTGATAAGAATAAAATTGCTCTGCTTTCCTTCCACATATTGTCTAAAATGCACAATAGGCGCAGCAGCAAATGTGTTACTCGTAAAAAGCGTATGCACATTAAAGCCCTCTTTTGCACAAATAAACGCCATATCAAGCGCATTATCTTTTTTAAGTCCAGCTGCAACGCCATCAGCCAAAAATCCATTTGGTGCACACACACCACCATCTATAGGATATACATTATAATGTTTAGACATAATCCACCTCTCTAGGTTTTTGTTTTCTCATAATCAAGCGCTTTGTCATTCTTATACCTTCAGAAGTCCCTATAAGAAGCATTTTACATTCACTTGTTACAACCACATCTCCTGTTGGCATTGTGATAAATTTACCATCTTTTTGCGTAATAGCCACAACTGACACATTGGTTACATCTCTAAAATGCGCATCTTTAAGCTTTCGTAATACAAGCCAACTATATTTTGGCACGATGATTTCCTCCAAATCAAGCTTAGTATCGCGCTTATATAAAAATTGCTCCAAAAGATTTTCCATATCTGGTCTAATCGCCATAGCCGAGATTCTCTGCGCAAGAAGCTTGGAGGCAGATACGACAAAATCACAACCTAATTTTTTTAGTTTATCAATTTCTTCTTGTGTGCTAGCATTGGCAATAACATAATAAGGTTTGCGTCCCAATTCTTTTTCAAATAGCCTTACACTCGCGATTAGTGCGATATTTTCTGTAATATTTGGTGAGAAAGTGACAATGCCTTTTGCCGATGAGAGATGTGTTTTTAGCATCGCAACTTGCGTGTGTGGATCACCCATAATATAATAAGGATATTTGTGTAAGCGCGCCTCTTGCTCAAAGTTTGGTGCATTATCAACCACCACAAAGGGAATTTGAGATTCTCGAAACTGCTTAGTAAGCTCGATTGTGTGTTTGTTGTGATAACAAATCACATAATGATTGCGTAAGCGACTAATTTTGTAGATCATATTTTGCTCCTTGATAAGCGAAATAAGCGTGCTATTGTTAAAAATGCTAATAGTAAAGGCAACACTAAAGGTAACAATACCAGCACCACACACCATAAGTATAGTTGTAAAAATAATTGTAATTGTGCCAAAATCTCGCTCTTTGAGTGCGCCAAAACCTGTGTTGGTAAAAGTATATGTCGTTTGAAAGAAAGCCTGCATTAAATCATAATCTTCTAGGACAAGATATCCTATTGTGCCAAAAACGATAAAGAATTGAAGGAGTATAAGGGGGATTCTAAAAGGCTTAAGCTGCTGATAAAGTTCAGCACTCAAGCTAATATCGGGTCTTTGTTGAATCTTTGTGTGCGAATTTTTTTTTACCTTAGCCAAGGTGTAGAGAATCCTCTCTTAAGATTTTTTTCTCATTGTGCGTAGTGTCGAAGCAGCCACACGAACACGCACACTTGTGCCATCCTCTAGCTTAATTCTCACTCTACGCAAATTTGGTAAGGAACGCTTTTTTGTTTTGTTGTTTGCATGGCTTACATTATTGCCAACCATTGGACCTTTGCCTGTAAATATACATTTTCTTGACATTCTCACAACCTTTGAATGAATTTTAAGCTTGCAATTATACAAAAATATTACAAGGTTTTGCTTAAATGGTGCGATTTTGCTACCACAAAAACCAAAACCCTAAGGAGCAAGGATACGCACAAATGGATATTGCAATACCTGTGCTTTGGACAAGCAACCTATCGTGCCTCTTATAGCAGGGCAAAAAGACACTTGATATTCTTTGTTTTCTACAGATTGTGTATCCATTGCGCTCATCAATTTTATAGGATACACACCTTGTGTTTTGATTTTTAAAATAGCCTTAAAGCTCTCTGGTGCAAAAAGCTCTTGCATAGCACTTTGCTTAGCACCAAATGCCTCTGGCATTTCAGATTCTAAACACACATACGCAAATGCACCATTATTTTCTGGCAATTCCTCTAAAATGGCACAATCGAGTGAATCTCGTATATCTATAGCTGTAGATGTCTCATAAGGGTGCGAGAGATCTTGCATAAAAATTTCTATATTTCTCTCTTTTGCCACGCTTCCTAGAATCTGTGCAATAAACACGCTCTGCGTATGCAAATATAAATCACGCCCCAAAATAAGCGCACCACCACTTCGCACAAAATCTTGTATGTGTGTTACTTCCTCATCGCACAAACTACTTTCATTAACGATATAGCCGATGTCTAACTCCGCAACAAATTCTGCCAAGCTCTCACATTCTAATCCCAATAATGCACTCACGCCAGATTCTGTGCCAATTTCATAGCGATAGATATTGTGTGTATCCTCGAAAAAAAATGGGTGCAAGATAATCCCTTGAGTAACCTTAGCGCGCTCTAAGATCTCTTGTGCCAAAGGCGCAAAAAGCCCAAAACTTAACGCCCTCTTGTGTGTAGCTCCCACGCCAAAATCTTTAAGAGGCTTAATAACCTTACCGCTATACGCACCCAATGTCTGTAAAAATGCGTGAATATTTGGGAGAGATTGTGTATCCATGCAACCACCTAAAAATTGTAATTAATCTGTGAGATCACATAACTTCTATCTAGCGCTTTACCAACTTCATAGCTCTCGCCATTTAATGCCCATACACCAGCTTCTAGAGGCGTAGAAATATAATAAGTCGCTATCAATCCTAATGTAAGATGAGAATCTATCTCCCAATCTACATGTAGTTTTAGTGCGTGCTCTCTAGCGCTTGGTGCGGTAGTGTATCGTCCATCAAGCCCAAAAACAAAATTTCCAGCTTTTGTTGCTCCTAATGCGACATTACTAAAAAACAGCGCACTAAACGCATCAGGTGCCAAAAAGGCATTGAGCGCAGGACCTGTGCTATACACGCTATTATCAAGTGTATAGAATCCAAGTGGGTTGCCTGGTTGTCCCATACGTGCATTGGCATTACCTATATTTTTATATACGGCAAGTGAGACATTATAATGGCGTAAAAAATCAAAATCTTGCCGTGCCACAAGTGACGCACTAAACCCCGATGAATCCCCATCACCAAAATTTGCAAAATAATGTCTGCCAAGGCTATTTATCCCCTTATTGTGTATAGGAAAAAGCGCAGTAAGCTTGGTGGTAGATCCAAGCATATCAGAATCTCCAGCATAAATTTCAAGATTAGCACCTGGTGCGATGTATTCACGATCACCATAATACACATATGTATCAAACTTTACATGTTCATTTGCATAGCCTACCTCGGCATTTAAAATCCCATAGGTTGAAAACAGACGCTCATAATCCATAAACCACCCACCACCTGCAAAGGCAATTCCACTTGTGCAAAAAAGCTTTAGATGAAAACCACCTGCACGCACAATAGCATTCATGCCCTCGACATACGCATCAATCCAATCATCATTTTCTTGTTTGAATCTTCCAAGCTTAATGTCTATGTTCTCATCTTCATAGCGCATATACGCGTTATGCACAAAGATATTGTGCGCATTTGCTTGTGAGCCAACAAGATCGTTGCGATAACCACTCCAATAGCCGACATGATTAAACGCTAAGCCTTTTGTAGAATCATGTGTCAATCCTGCACCTGCACCACCTAGCACTATTTCAAAGCCATTATGCTTATATCCTACATTAAGCTGTCCCAATGCATACCCATAAGTATTGTTTGGAAAACTTCCTGCAAGTGTAGTCGCATTTTTGTTATACAGCTCCATACCACCAGTATAAAAAAAGCCGTTATCGCGCGTAGATTCTATAGAATCTTGCGCACAAAGCCCAAAGCCACAAACCAAAGCCATACATATGCTGTATTTTATTTTCATTGTATTAGTCCTAAAATTTTATATGACACTTATCGTGCTATTGGATATTGGTATAAACCGCTTGCACATCATCATCTTCTTCTATCTTATCAAGCAATTTCTCTGCTTCAATAATTTGCTCTTCTGTAAGCGTAATAGGGCTTGTTGGGATTCTCTGCAAGGTGGCTTTTATAAGGGGAATTTCTAATTTTTCAAAACCCTCATTTAGTCTCCCAAAATCTTTATAATCCCCATATACAACAATCTCTCCTCCCTCATTCTCTTCAAGCTCCTCTAACCCATAATCAATAAGCTCTAACTCCAAATCTTGCACATTCATAGAATCTGGCTTAGCCAAAACAAAAATACTTTTGCGCGCAAACATAAATTCTAATGAACCATTTGGCACGATTTGACTACCCGGAGTTTTATTAAAATAGCTTTTAATATTTGCTATTGTGCGTGTGGGATTATCTGTTGTGCATTCGATAAAAATCAACACCCCATTAGCAGCTTTTCCCTCATAGGTGATTTCACTAAATTGTCCATCTTTGCCACTGGCGCGTTTGATTGCCGCATCAATATTATCCTTTGGCATATTTTGTGCCTTGGCATTGGCTATCGCAGTCCGCAATTTAGCATTCATCGCCGGATCACTGCCACCTTCTTTGGCAGCCACGGTGATTGCCTTGGCAAGTTTTGGAAAAATCTTACTCATTTTATCCCATCGTTTTTCCTTGGCTGCCCTACGATATTCAAACGCTCTTCCCATTGAAAATCCTTTTATTGCAAAATACTTCTAAGAAACGCGGCATTATAATAAACACCATGTTAGAAAAACCTAAAATTAAGCTTTAACTCGATATACTCAAATCGATGTTAGCGTCCAAAACTATATATTAGGACCAAAACTCAAAATCTTAAGCCTTAAGGATCTTGCGATGAAAAAATTACTAATGCTTATGGCGTTATGCACATATGTAGTGTTTGCTGATACAAGTGTCAGTGTGCTTGATGCAACAATCAAAGGTAAAACACTTAGTGATGTGGAAGTTACATTCCAAAAAAGTGGTGAATCTTCTATAAAAACCAAAACAAACTCTAGTGGTATCGCTACACTTCCTACACCATTTGGCAATGATAGTGCAGATGTTATGATGATTCTCAAAAAAGACGGATATGCGAGTATGGCGGTTAAATGCCCTTGTAATGGCTTTGTCTATGCGATGAGCCCTGTGCTTACAAATCTTGATAGTATTCGTGTGGTTTTACAATGGGCTGATGCACCAAAAGATATGGATTTACACGCATATTTCGGAGATAGCCACATTTATTTCAGTCATAAAAAAGGTAATGCGGCAAACTTAGATGTCGATGATACTGATGGATTTGGTCCAGAAACAATCACGATTAATAAACGCATAGATGGAAAAAAATATGTATTTTTTGTCCATAACTTTAGTTCTTGGGAAAAAGAGATCCGAGATAGCAAAGGAAAATATTCTTTACCACTTGATAAGCTAAAAAATGTCAAAGTCTATGTATATATAGGATCCTCACTTGTTCGCACTTACACAATGCCTGAAATTCCAAGTGGATTAGAAAATGCAAGAATATGGGTGCCTTTTTATATTGATGAGGAAGGCAAGATTATCGATAAAAATATCATTATCGATGATGGGGATCCGCAAGCTGGCAGCACTAATTTTAGCGCAGGATTAGAAGAAACTATCGCAAAGAATTTCAATCTTGATTACAAACGCGCTATTTCTCAAGCCGATAAACAACGCGCAAAAACACTCAATAACCAAGGTGAAAAAGCCTACCACGCAAAAGATTACCAAAAAGCCATAGATCTCTATATGGAATCTATTAGTCTTAATCCTTATGATGGACAAACATACTCAAACCTTGGTTTGGCGTATCAAAGGGCTGGTAACCTCGCTGAAGCAAATTGGGCAAATCGCAAAGCTATAGAACTTGCAAGTGGTGCAAACGCCAACACAATCAAGGCTAGCTCATATTATAATATCGCTAGAATCTATGAAGAAAAAGGCGAATACGAAAGTGCATTGCAAAATTTCAAAAATGCCCAAAACCACAAAAACAACAAAGTATATATTAATGCCATTAAGCGCATGGAAGATGCATTGCATTAAATCCAAAATGAAAGCTTTAGTATGTATTCTGTGGTGGGGAATATGGGGATTTGCACTAGGATATAGTGCCAATATAGAAGTAGCCAAAGCCGATAGAAGCACTTGGATATATCCGATAGATTCTGCGGCTAGTTTTGATTTTGCTTCCAAAATGGAGATGCTTGTGTTTGTGCAGCATTTCCAAGCTCTCCAAAATCTCGATGATACAGCACTCCAAGCATATATCAAAGCCAAAGTCCAAAACCCAAACTTGTCCTCTATGCGTATGTATCTATCTAGGACACAAGCCAAGATTCTTGCAAATTTTAGGACAATTGCACAAACACAAGCAACACAAAAGCTTCCTTATGATTTTCTTCCGAATCTAAAAACCACTATGCAATGGGAAGATGTATTGCGACTTAGTCAATACGCCACTCACAATCTTCCAGTGCAATTACAAGCATGGTATAAAAGCGCAAGTGCATTTTATACACAATATCTAGCTGAGCAACTTCGCCTAAGTGCGCTTTTTCCACGCATTACAAGCGAGATTTTACCCTTGCAAGATTCCCACCAAGATTGCACCGCGCCACAACATTGTGAGCAACAAGAGATTTTAGGTGATACACTGCAAGATAAGCATTTTATTCTTACCTTTGATGATGGTCCCACACCAAAAGGTGGCAATACCGACAAGCTTATCGCACTCCTTAAGACACTGCATATACAAGCAATGTTTTTTGTATTAGGCGAGAATCTACACAAAAGAAATGATGTAACACAACTCTACACAAATATGATAGTAGGCTATCACGGCGATATGCACATACCACACACTAAGCCAGAGGTTTATAAAAATGCTCCAATCCAAAGCCAAAATGTTGCTACACTAGGGAAAAAGCCTGCTAATACCTCGTGCTATTTTCGCCCACCTTATGGACAACGCGATACTCAATTGCTGCAAATGCTAAAAGATTCAGGGTGCAAGGTAGTGCTATGGAATATAGATTCGCAAGATTGGGGACACATCAACCCACAAGAAATGTATGATAGAATCTTTACCCTTAGTCTTTTATGGCGTAGCGGAATCATACTTTTTCACGATGTGCATACAAAATCTTATGAAATCTTGCCAAAATTTGTCAAAACACTGCAAATATGTGGCATACAATTTGATATTCCCGCTTTATAAGTAACAAATTCACAACTTGCCAAAAATCCTGTGTATTTTTGTGTTTGTTTAAGGTAACTTGAAATAAATTCAGCTATGATTAATTTGTAAGCATTTTGCTTAAATTACACAAAGGAGAGGTTACAATGAAAAAAGTTTTAGGAAGCTTAGTATTAGCTAGCGTATTGACAAGCAGTGCATTTGCGGCAGCAAACTCAAATGTTGGGTGTGGTTTGGGTTCTAAACTCATCGACAAACAAGGACTTATTTGGAATCTTTTCCAAATTACAACAAACAATTCCACTGGAACACAAACTTTTGGTATCACTTCAGGAACTTCTGGATGTAGCTGGCAAGGACTTGTAATGGATACAAGAGTGCAAGAATTTGTAGCATCAAATATGGATACACTTTCAAAAGAAATTGCACAAGGCAAAGGTGAATCTCTTGATACATTTGTAGAGCTTTTGCAAGTAGAAGACAAAGAAGCCTTTAAAGTAGCGCTTCAAGAAAACTACAACAAACTCTACGCAAACAAAGATGCGCAAATGGCAGATGTGCTAAGCAACGCTGCAACACTCTAAAAAATACTTTCTTGCATACAAAAGTATTTTGGGTGGATCCACCTCTTGGTGGATACCCCACTCACTCAATATTTTTAAATCTTTTTTACAAAAACTACACTTTTTTATAAGTTTTAGCTTTTATCTAGCAAATACTCTTTATATCTAGCTTTTTTGGCATTTAGCACATTTCACAAAAAGTCGCATATCATGACTAATGATTGTAGCACCAAATTCTTTGGCAATTTGGATTTGCAAGGCTTCAATTTGTGGATTCACAAACTCTATAATCTCGCCACAATCAAGACAAATGATGTGATCATGATGTTCTTTGGCGGCAATTTCATAGCGTCTCCCACTTTTATCAGCCTCTAGTGCTGTAATAAAACCACTTTTTTCCAAAAAGCTTAAGATTCTATAGACTGATGAAATACTCGCATTTTTATCCACCATACGAATTTTATTTGTGATTTCTTCAGGGCTTAGATGTGTGCCACTTTTATATAACACGATGAGAATCTCCTCGCGTTGTTTAGAATTTTTTAATCCATTGCGCTTAATCTCTGCACGCAACCGATCCAAAATCGACTCTAAAGTTTCTAAACGCTTGGTATCAATCATCGTCATACCCTTTTATCAAGATTTAATATATTTTGAGATTGTAACATAAATTATTGATAAAAACTATGATAAGTTTTAGGTTTTTAGACAAATTAAAATATAACTTTAATGGTGCTTCACACTCCAATCTTTCTGTAATTATTTCTATATTTTTGTCTCTTTTTCAGCGTTTTTATGGCATAATCCTAGTAGGTTTAAAATTTATTTAGGGGAGGAATGTCGATGTTTGGCACAAAAAAACAAGCAAATGATCACAATCAACTTGCAAAAGAGGTGCAAAGCCTCAAAGAGGAATTAGAGCACTACAAAGAAGCTTTAGGTTTCACACAAAAAGAAATTATTGTGGGTATCAAAAATGGTGAAGTTGTCTTCAAAAATCAGGCTGCTTCTAAGCTACAAAATTTTGATACATTTGCTGCACACTTACACCATGATCTAACAACATTGGCATTACCTATGGGAGAATTCACTATCGCAACTAAAAAAGTAGGTGATGTAATCTATTATTCTGCTATGGCTTTGGATTTGCGCAGTGATAAAAGTGGTGGTTTTGATTTATTTGATGTCTATAGTCATTCTATGTCAGCTGGTATTGTTGGCACACAATCTGCCCTACAAGAAGTATTAGAACAATCCGCGGAAGTGGTTTCACGATCCAATGAATCTGTGCAAAAAGCAGAAAATGGTCGCGAACTTAGTAGTGATGCATTAGAAAAAATTGAAGTGTTATATGAGAAAATGCAGGTTTCCACACAACTTGTAGATTCTCTAGCGCAAAGAAGCAACGAAATTACCAATGTTGTTTCACTCATTGATGATATAGCCGAACAAACAAACCTTTTGGCACTTAATGCCGCTATCGAAGCAGCGCGTGCTGGAGAACATGGAAGAGGGTTTGCGGTTGTTGCTGATGAAGTGCGAAAGCTTGCCGAAAAAACACAAAAAGCTACCAAAGAAATTGCTGTTGTCGTAAAATCTATGCAACAAGAAGCCAATGACATTCAAAGCGGAACAGAAGAAACAAATACCGCTACAAATGTTGTAAGGGATGTCATATCCGCACTTACTGATCTTATTAACCAACTAAAAACAAGTAACCTTATTAATAACCAAATTTCATCATCGTTAAGTTCTAGAATCTTCTGCACACTTGCAAAGCTTGACCATACGGTGTATAAGAATAACCTCTATGGATTCTTGTTTGGTATCAAAGATAGCTTCAATAAAGTAGATCACAAAAATTGTCGTCTAGGTAAATGGTATTATGAAGGGCGAGGAAAGCAATTATTTAGCCATACGCAAGGATACAAAAAACTTGATCCATTCCATGAAGAGGTGCATACACAAGCTATTTCATTGGTTAATTTAATTGAAGATCCTAATACAGCATGTGCAAAATCTTGCATACAAGAAAAAGTATCAGAAATGGAAAAAGGTAGCGATGGTGTAATGCGTTGTATAGATGAACTTTACACAGAGATTCATGATGAAACTCAAGCCAAAATAAGCGAGCTAGAGGGCTCATCCAAAGCACAATAAATTCTAAAAGACTATCAGTGTGGCGAGTAATACGATATAGCATAGGAGTTACATTTTTTGTAGCTCTTTTTGGTGTGGGCATATATCTTTATGGCGTATATACAGAAGTGCAAAGTGAAATAGAATCTGTCAAACGCCATAAAATGGATGTTACCACACAAATTTTTGATACAAAAGGTCGCTTAATAGCAAATCTTTTTAATGAACATTATCGCTTATATGCCAAGTTTGAAGAAATACCACCAAGAATTATCGAGATTCTCCTAGCTGTTGAAGACACATTATTTTTTGAGCATATGGGTATTAATCCAGATGCAATCTCTCGCGCCATTGTTAAAAATGTCAAAAACCTTAAATACTCCGAGGGCGGTAGCACACTCACGCAACAAGTTGTCAAAAACATAGCACTCTCACCCGAAAGAACACTCAAACGCAAAATAAAAGAAGCGATGTTTGCCATCATATTAGAACAAAATATGAGCAAAGAAGATATTTTGGAGATTTATCTAAACTATATCTTTTTGGGACATGGATATTATGGCGTAAGAACCGCTGCACTTGGGTATTTTCATAAGAATCTTAATGAACTCACACTCAAAGAAATGTGTATGCTTATGGGACTTCCAAAAGCCCCAGATACATACGATCCATCAAAAAACCTCCAACACTCATTAGGACGCGCAAACAACATTTTAGATAGACTAAAAGACATAGGGTGGATCACACAAGAAGAATATGAGGTAGCAATTGTGGAGATTCCATATGTGTATAATGACAAAAGCCTCACACAAAATGTCGCGCCTTATGCAGTCGATGAAGTCGTGCGCCAACTTAGTCCAATATACCCAGACCTAAAAACCGGCGGCTATAAGATTTATCTCACAATAGATTTAGACTATCAAAATATCGCACAAGAGGCATTACGATATGGCTATAATAACATCAATGAGCGCTTAGTGGAGCAATATCCAAGGACTTTTGTGCGCGAGGAGCTAGATTCTGAAGGACTTATCTATGCAAAACCAAAAGAATCAGAGGCAAATAAATATGGTGAGTTAAATGGGGCTATGGTTGTTACAGAATCCCAAAGTGGTAAAATTTTAGCGCTTGTGGGTGGTGTGGATTATAAAAAATCTGTGTTTAATCGCGCAACACAAGCCAAACGACAATTTGGCTCTAGTATCAAGCCCTTTATCTACCTTGTAGCCTTTGATAGGGGCTATTCTCCAGCGTGGCAAGTCATGGATGCACCAAGAAAATTTGGTAATACAAATGAAAATGTGCAAAGCAATCAAGAAGATGAAGAAGATGTGTGGAAACCAAAAAATGTGGGTGCATATGGTGGTCTCATCACCCTTCGTGAGGCATTGCGCAAATCTGCCAATCTCGCAACACTAAATCTAGTCCAGCAAGTAGGATTTGATATCATATATAGAGGCATCAAGGATTTTGAATTCCCATATGTCCCAAATGATATGTCAATTGTTTTAGGAAGTCTTAGTCTTTCTCCACTAGAAGCTGCGAAATTTTATTCTGTTTTTTCCAACTATGGCACGATGATAACGCCACGCTTGGTAGATTCTATTGTCAATGTGCAGGGCGAAACCTACACATTCCCTATTGCCACGCGTGAATACACACAACCTCAACAAGCGTTTTTGGTAACAGATATTTTGCGTGATGTCGTCAATCGCGGAACTGGGGTAAGAGCACGCGTCGCAAATCTAGAAATAGCAGGAAAGACAGGAACATCAAACCAAAATATTGATGGTTGGTTTTGTGGCTATTCTCCAAGCATACAAACTATCATATGGTATGGACGAGACAATAACACGCCAATAGGTCCTGTAGAGACAGGTGGTATCGTTGCCGCACCTGTGAATGCATATTTTTTCAACAAACTCCTAAAAATCGAACCTGGTCTCAAAAGACGCTTTGATGTGCCAAATGGCATTATGAAAAAAACCTTTGCAGATGGAGAATATCTCTATACTAACATTTCCAAACTTCCACCAACAACCCCATCTGTAACAAATGTCGAGGAAGATTTACTTTTTTAGCGAGGGGTGATGGCTTTATTAATTACATTTTGGCACAATATACACTTGTATCTAAGGATTAGATTTTGAATGTCGAGATTATAGCTTTCATGCTTGGTATTTCTCTTGTATTGGGATTTTTTGGTCTTCTTGGATTCTTGTGGGGACTAAAAAATGGACAATTCGATGATGAAAACAAAATGATGGAAGGTGTGCTTTTTGACACTCCTGAAGATTTGAATAAAATCGCAAACCAACACCAAAAACATGATTTTTTACAAGAGCTAGATTCTCAAATCACACAATCCCAAAACAAAAAGGAGTCATGATGGCTGAAATATATGATGTAGCAATTATCGGTGGTGGTCCCGGTGGTATAGGGGCTGCTGTGGAAAATGTAGCGCTAGGCATTACAAATGTCGCAGTGTTTGAAAAAAGTGAGCAACATAGCGCAACTATCCGACAATTCTATAAAGATGGTAAGCGCGTAGATAAGGACTACAAAGGGCAAATTGTTGATCTCAAAGGGAGCATACCTTTTGTAGATGGGAACAAAGAAAGCACACTAGAACTTTTTGATAAACTCCTAGAAAACCACAAGATTCACTACAAAACCGATATAGAATCTATTCAAAAAGTAGGTGATATATTTGAGATTCATAGTAGTGGTGGGCAAAGCTTTAAGGCAAAATTTGTTGTCATAGCTATTGGTAAAATGGGGCAACCAAACAAACCAAGCTATCCAATTCCACCAACAATTAGAAAAAAAGTGCAATTCAATGCCAACAATATCCAAAGCGATGAAAAAGTATTGGTCGTAGGTGGTGGTAACTCGGCAGTAGAATACGCTACCTTGCTATGCAAAGACAATGACACGACACTTAATTATCGTCGCACAGAATTTAGTCGTATCAATGAAGTCAATGCTAAACAGCTCCAAGATTCTATCCAAAGTGGAAAGCTAAAAACGCGTCTAGGTGTGGATATACAAGGGTTAGAAGATGATGAGGGCAAAGTAAAAGTTAATTTCACAGATAATCAAAGTGAAACCTTTGACAGAGTTGTCTATGCGATAGGCGGTGCTGCGCCTATAGATTTTCTAAAAAAATGCCAATTAGCACTTGATGAAAATGGCACACCGATTTCAAATGAAAAACTAGAAAGCTCTATAGAAAATGTATTTTTAGCAGGGGACATCGCACTAAAAAGCGGTGGATCAATCGCTGCTGGATTAAATCACGGATATGAAATCGCGTGTGAAATCAAAAAACGCCTTGGTTAAAGGATAAATGTTTTGAGACTTATTTCGTGGAATGTCAATGGGCTTAGAGCCTGTATGAATAAGGGCTTTATGGATTTTTTTGAAGCGGTTAATGCTGATGTATTTTGTATCCAAGAATCCAAAATGCAGCGCGAACAAGCCACCTTTGATTTTCCTAATTATGAAGAATATTGGAATAGCGCTGAAAAAAAGGGGTATTCTGGAGTAGCAATTTTTAGCAAAACCAAACCCTTAAGTGTCGCGTATGATATGGGTATAGCACACCACGACAAAGAAGGGCGCATTATTTGTGCAGAATACAAGGATTTTTATCTTGTCAATGTCTATACGCCAAATTCTAAACGCGAACTAGAGAGATTGTCATATCGTATGGAATGGGAAGATGATTTTCGCGCCTATCTCAAAAATCTCGAAAAAACAAAACCTGTGATTGTGTGCGGAGATCTCAATGTCGCTCACCAAGAAATTGATCTCAAAAATCCAAAAACAAACCGCAGGAATGCCGGTTTTACTGATGAAGAGCGTGAAAAAATGACACAGCTTTTAGATTCTGGATTCACTGATACATTTAGACATTTTTATCCCACACTAGAGGGAGCGTATAGCTGGTGGAGTTATATGGGCAAAGCGCGAGAGAATAACACAGGGTGGCGGATTGATTATTTTCTCTGTTCTAAGGCTTTAGATTCAAAACTCTTAAATGCTAAGATTTATCCTGAAGTTTTTGGTAGCGATCATTGCCCTGTAGGCTTAGAGATAGATTTGCAGTAGCAAAAATCTACTCTATAATAAAGCCACTCCTACAACAATCTTAACGTGTATTAAGAATCTTTGCCTGATGCTTTGGGTTATCATAATGGCATAAAAAATGCTTTATTGTAATTTGTAGAGATAATTTTTATTTTTCTAAGGAGTATGCATGCGAATTTTTGCACATCTTATGGGAATGATGATGGTAAGTCTTATATGTTTTAGTGCTTGTTCACACAAAAAGCCTGTAGGTTCATACCAAGCTATAGAATGCCAAACGATTTGTCAAAATGGACAATGCACACAACAATGTGTAGGTGCTAGTGGCGATTATTACAAAAAATAGAGAATCTTATGCCAAAAATTCCACGCCTTAGCAACACACTTTTACGCAAGATTTTTGTAGCTGCATCTATTCGGCGTTGGAATGACCAAGCCACACCTGTGGAGTTTGTCGAGCTAGATAAACAAGCACATAAGTTTGTTATCGCTTATCTTTTGGCGCGATATGAGGAGCATATCCGAAAGATTAAAATTAATTGGGAGCAATTAATCCTACAATTTTGCTATGAATTTTTTGAGCGTATCGTGCTAACTGACATTAAGCCTCCCGTATTTCACCAATTGGCAAAAACACATAATCAAGAACTTGTGCATTTTGTGATGCAAAACCTACAAACCGATCTTGAGGCGTATGAGTTTTTCCCACAAATGGAGACATATCTCACTTCACATACTTCCAATATCGAAAAAGAGATTCTCAAAGCTTCGCATTATTACGCATCAAAATGGGAGTTTGACATTATTTATCATTTTAATGCCAATATGTATGATGTGCAAAATATCAAAAATACTATCGACAAGCAAGTGGAGGAACATTATCATCTTGCGGGTATGCAACAAATTGTGCTTTATGAAGATGTGCGTGAGCTTATCACAATGTTTGGACAACTTAGATTCCAAAAACGCTGGAGCCAAACACCAAGAATCCCCGCAACTTCTGTATTAGGACACACGCTCATAGTCGCCATAAGCGCGTATTTATTGAGCCTTGATTTGGGATGTTGTAAGCAAATGCGCATTAATCATTTTTTATGTGGTTTGTTTCACGATTTACCTGAGATTCTCACGCGAGATATTATCTCACCTATCAAGCACACGGTAAAAGGTTTAGATGAATTTATCAAAAATATCGAGCGACAAGCAGTAAATGACAAGATTCTATGTAAAGTCCCGCCAAACATTCGTGATGATATCGAATATTTTACACAAGATGAATTCAATAACCGCTATAAGATTGAGCACTTTAGATACGATATGCAAAATGGCGCAGATTTTTTTGCGCAATTTAATGAAGATAAATTTGATCCCATATATGGAGAGTTTCTCAAAGTATGCGACAATCTTAGTGCATTTTTAGAAGCCAAGATCTCCATTGCACATGGCGTATCTAGCCAAGATCTCATCGAGGGAGCACAGGGCATATTCCAAAAATGCGCTGATAAAGAAATCGCAAACGTCGATTTGGGTGCGATTTTTAGAAACTTTGCCTAAAGAAGCATATATGCAAAAAAAAGATACGCTTTTTGGAGAATCCACGCAAGGGGTGCAAAAAAAATTTGAATTTGATACGCAAGTAGCGAGTGTCTTTGATGATATGTTAGAGCGCTCTATTCCATTTTATCGAGAAAGCCTTGCGTTATGTATAGATTTTTTGAAATACAACGCCAAAGATGGAGTAATCTATGATCTTGGTTGCTCCACAGGCAATCTCCTCTTAAACCTTGAACCACACACAAATGCCACATTAATAGGGCTTGATACCTCTAAAGCAATGATAGAACACGCTACACTCAAAGCAAAAGCTTACAACGCCTCCATATCTTTTAAAGTCGCTGACTGCACACAAGAGGATTTTTGTGAATCTAGTGCTTTTGTGAGCAATTACACATTGCAATTTATTCGCCCACCACAAAGACTAGGATTAGTGCGTAAAATATATCAATCCCTTAGGGAAAATGGCATTTTTATTATGAGTGAAAAAATGACAACTACAGATCCCCTGCTTGATAGCCAAATGATAGAATACTACCATAGTTATAAACACAATAATGGCTACTCTAAAACCCAAATCGCACGCAAACGAGAGGCACTAGAAAATGTGCTAATCCCCTACACACTCCAAGAAAACCTACATTTACTCCAAGAAGCTGGATTTAAACATACCGAAGTACTCTTTAAATGGGTAAATTTCGGTATGCTCATCGCACGCAAATAACACCAAAGGATTATCATGAATCTCACACACCTTAATCACAACAACAATCCTACGATGGTTGATGTAAGCACCAAAGATAGCACATCTAGGGAAGCACTTGCTAGCGGTAAAATCACAATGAGTAAGGCTGCATTTTTGGCAGTGATAGAAAATACCAACAAAAAAGGACCAGTTATCCAAACAGCAGTGATTGCAGCTATTATGGCGGCTAAAAATACAAGCCAAATCATTCCAATGTGCCACCCACTTTTTATAAGCAAAGTCAATGTAGATATTATTCCATTAGAAGAAGAATGTGCCTTTAGAGTAGAATCTCTTGTCAAATGTGAGGGCAAAACAGGTGTAGAAATGGAAGCCTTACATAGCGTAAGTGTAGGATTGCTCACTATCTATGATATGCTCAAAGCTATTGATAAAAGTATGGTAATAAGTGATATTTGTTTAGAATCTAAAAGCGGAGGGAAAAGTGGGGATTATAAACGCGCTTAGCATGGTTTATGCACCCTTCCAATCACCATCGCCAAAATCCCCAAAAACACCATATAATACCCAATCATCAAGAGATGATTGCTCCCACTTGCCCAGCCAAAAAATATCGGTGTCAATCCACCAAACACTGCATATGAAATATTATAGGCAAAAGAAAGTCCACTATATCGTATAGGTGCAGGAAAACTTCGCACCATAATAATGGGCGTAAATACGCTCAATCCACCACAAAATGCCATAGCACAATACATCACAAGCACAAATTCTAAAGAAGCCCTTGTCTCTAAGAGCCAATAAAAGCACAACGCAAAAATACATAACCCCATACCAAACACAAAGCTTGCTTTTTTGACACCAACTCTATCATGCAAGATTCCAGCCAAGATAGCGCCAAATGCGATACAACAAATTATCAGCATTTGGTATAAAACTCTATCAATGGCACAAACCTCCAAAACTTGCGTGAGAAGCTTTGGAGAGAGTAACACGATAATAACCACGCAACCTGTGAGAATCCAAGTGCTAAGAAAAGAATATGCCACGCCTTGCTTAAAAGATTGCAACACAGATGCAATGGGAAATTTCTGTGTTTGTTGCATAGCTATAATTTCTTTAAACACTGGGGTTTCGTTTAGAAACTTTCGTAAAAAAATAGCAATAATCCCAAAAAGTCCTCCAAGGATAAAAGGCACACGCCAAGCATAAGTGGCAATCTCTGCTTGAGTAAATATAAGATTCACACCAAGTGTTACCACACTTCCCAACAAAATCCCACCAATCACAGCACTTGTAAAAACGCCCATATACAAACCTAAGGTTTTGTCATCGCTATGCTCACACACAAAAACCCAAGCCCCCGGAAGCTCACCACCTATGGCAATACCTTGCAAGATTCTAATAAGCACAAGCATAATTGGTGCAGCATAGCCAATGCTTTCAAAAGTAGGCATAAATCCTAGTGTAAAAGTAGGGATTACCATAAGCAAGATCGAGAGCATAAACATCTTTTTGCGCCCACTTTTATCGCCAAAATGTGCCATAATAATCCCGCCCAATGGTCTTGCAAAATATCCTGCTGCAAAAGCTCCATAGGTATTCATATGCGCCCAAAATGGATTAAGTGTGCTAGGAAAAAATACACTAGAGATAATCTCTGTAAAAAATACAAAAATAATAAAATCATAAAACTCTAGCATACCACCAAGCGAACTTAAACCCAAAACCTTAATTTCTGACTTCTGCAAACGCATATATAAACCTTAGAAAATTTTGCAGACATTGTAACATTATTCTTTATATTTTATTACCAAACACAACACATACAATATTACATAACGCGACATACAATTCTTTATAAATTTTTAAGATTTGTTTTTGCTATCTTTGGTTAGAATGAAATCGCACTAGGAATCAAAACAAGGAGAAAGCCATGAGAGAGATTCAATATCAAGATATAGTAGAAGCAGTTGCAAAGCTTGCGATTGAGGCTTGTTGTGTGCAAACAAATGATATAAAAGAAGCATTTGCAAAAGCACAAAATATCGAGCAATCACCACTTGGAAAAAACATCATCAATACATTGATAGAAAATGGCAAAATTGCACAAACAAACATGATGCCTATCTGTCAGGATACCGGAATGCTTGTGGTGTTTGTTAATGTCGGTCAAGATGCACATATCGTGGGCGGATATATCGAAGATGCTATCAATGAAGGCGTAAAAAAAGGCTATACTGAGGGATATCTACGCAAATCCGTCGTAGCAGAGCCACTTTTTGAGCGTAAAAATACGACAAACAATGCTCCTGCAGTTATTCATACAAGAATTGTGCCGGGTGATAAGGTGCATATCCAAGTTGCACCAAAGGGATTTGGTAGTGAAAACAAAAGTATTCTAAAAATGCTTGTCCCCGCTGATGGAATCCAAGGTGTCAAAAATGTATTCTTAGAAGCTGTTAAACTCGCTGGTCCCAATGCATGTCCTCCTATGGTAATAGGTGTAGGTATAGGTGGGACAATGGAAAAAGCAGCACTCTTGGCAAAAAAGGCGGCGGTGCGTGAGGTAGATTCTAAAAACCCCGATGAACGATACGCTAAACTTGAAGAAGAACTTTTAGAAATGGCAAATGCCACAGGTGTGGGACCACAAGGACTAGGAGGCACAACCACTGCCTTTAAAGTCAATGTTGAATGGTATCCTACACATATCGCTGGCTTACCTGTAGCAATTAATATCAATTGCCATGCCGCTAGACACGCAGATATCGAACTATAAGGAGGAAACTATGAGCGACATCAAAAAAATCACGGCTCCTTTTAGCAAAGAAGTAGGCAAAAGCCTAAAAGCTGGAGAATCTGTGCTTATTTCTGGAACGATTTTGGTTGCTAGAGACGCCGCACACAAAGCCTTAACAGAAGCTTTAGCGCGAGGCGAAAAACTTCCAGTAGAATTAGCAGGAGAGACGATTTATTATCTAGGACCTAGCCCTGCTAAACCCGGTAATGCAATAGGTTCGGCAGGTCCCACAACAAGTGGCAGAATGGATAAATATACGCCTACAATTATTGCCCAAGGTATTAGTGGTATGATTGGCAAAGGCTACCGCTCAAAAGAGGTGATAGATTCTATGGTAGCAAATGGTGTGGTATATATGGTGGCAGTTGGAGGAGCTGCTGCTCTTATTTCAAAAACAATCAAAAAATATGAAGTATTGGCGTATCCTGAACTTGGTCCAGAAGCAGTGGCACGCATTACTATCGAAGATTTTCCTGCTATCGTAGCCATCGATACACAGGGAAATAATTTTTATGAAATGGGACAAAAACCTTATAGAAAAATCTAGTTTTCAAGCTGAGGGGTAGAAAACATATGTTGCCAGCGTGGAGCAATGAATATTCGGTGCATAATGAGACTATTGATGCCGAACATCGCAAACTCTTTGAGTTAGCACACCGAGTTGAGGCAGCAGCAAACAAAGCGGCTAATCGCTCGGAGCTTAAAGATATTTTGGCAGAGTTTTTTAATTATATGCGTGTGCATTTTGCGCATGAAGAAGAATATATGAAAAGCATCGGATATCCAGAACTCTCCAATCACAAGGAGATTCACAAGGAATTCACGCGCAATGTGGCAAGTCTTGTTAAAAATTCACACTCTATAAATGACCTCAAAGAAAGTTTGCTCATCATTGCTAGAGATTGGCTCATAGGGCATATTATGCAAGAAGATAAACGCATTGAGGAATGGAATGCAGTCCAAATTGCCAACAATACAAAAGCAGTGCTTGATAAACAAACTAACCCCTCTTGCTCACTCGACCAAAAACCCTTAAGCTGCAAACTAGAAGATAAACCTGCTGTATATGTGTATCAATGCCACTGCAAGATACACAAAGTTTCAGAATCCACACACAACAAAATCAACAAAATAGACGCAAATGTTGTCTGCAAAGAATGCAAATATCCGCTACAATTTTTGCGCCAAGAGTGAAATTTAAACTAGCTTTTATCAAAACATAGCTAGAATGCTGCTTCCAAAGATTTAGTAGGGGAGAGATCCGAAAAACTTTGTATTTTATAGTAAGGAGATCAAGATGAAAATCTTTCTTGTTTTGTCTTTAGGTATGCTTGGCTTAGCATTTGGAGCTGAAGTAAGTGGTCTAGATATGATTCGTATGTATTCTGTTCTTGGTGCAGTTGTTGGTGTGGGTATTGCAGCACTTGGTGGTGCTATCGGTATGGGACATGCAGCAGCAGCAACTATCTCTGGAACTGCTAGAAATCCTGGTATTAGTGGTAAATTGCTTGGAACAATGTTTATTGCATTGGCGCTTATCGAAGCACAAGTTATCTATACATTGGTCCTAGCTATTATTGCTCTTTATAGCAATCCTTTCTTGCCTAATTCTTAATATTTATCTCCGCATCTTGCGGAGATTATGCGCTGGTGGTGGAATTGGTAGACACACCATCTTGAGGGGGTGGCGGGGCGACCCGTGCGAGTTCAAATCTCGCTCAGCGCACCATTTCTTTTTTATATATAAGCCGGGGTGGTGAAATTGGTAGACGCGCTAGACTCAAAATCTAGTAGGGGCAACCCTGTGTCGGTTCGATTCCGACCCTCGGCACCACTTTTTATATATTTTCTCTATTACACATTCTCTTTAGATTTTGACACAAAGTATCTCTTACATTTTTGAATTGCCTTAGAAATTTCTCTGTGAGCTCCCATTTTTATTGCCCTAAGTGGATCGCTACCTTTAATCAACATTCTATTATGTCGCTTCATGTGCACACCATCACCTCTACGCAATGCCGCTTTTGCTCCTTGAGATACTATAGAATCTAAAAATACTTCAAGTTTTGTCTTGTAATATGTATAAGGATCAAAATCTCCTACAAAGATAGGTTGAAAATACATCTCTTGATACCTCTTAGGATCACTATCTATACGTATGACTTCTTGTGCGAGATCTTGGAAGGTAGCAAAATTATGTGCATTAACAAAAGCCTTTGGATTGATAGTATATTCACGCAAATGTGGTGAGATATGCGCAATAGTTGCTTGTATTGTTTCAGATGATGTAGTGCTGCAACCACTAGATTCACGCACTACATTTTCACACAAACTTGTATCACCCCAATATATAGGGATACACCCAGCAGCATAAGCATCAAAAAGTTTTTCAGTCAAATACCCTGGATAACTTGAGTTTTCAAAACAAATATGAAATCTATAATTCCTAAGCCATTTGAGCTTAGAATCTCTAAAATTTGCATAGCGATCGCCTATGGGTCCACCAATATTATTTTTCCATCTCCCACCAGAATCTACGCGCTTATAAGCATTCAAAATTTCAAAAAAGTCATCTCTAATCTTTGTGTGTTCGCCACCACCATTTGTCGCCATAAAGGCACAAAACTTTTGGCGATCT
>NZ_NESU01000014.1 GCF_002287135.1 Helicobacter sp. TUL | reverse complement strand
TTAAGTGCAATAGAGCTTAAGAGTATAGGAAGATATGAGAGTTTCCAATACGCATAAAAAAAGAGTGAGCTAAGGACTAAAAAGATTTTAGCAAGAGCATAAGAATGTGAAAAAGAAAGGGCTTTAATAGTATGAAAGCCAAACCACACAATAGGTAAAAATACAAAGATAAAGATATAAGAGGAAAAGAGCATTATATTCCTTTGGGTAAGAATCTAACAAAAGGTTTCTAACAAGGCTCTGTCTTAAGGTTTTTGTTTAGGTTTGTTATTGCAATGTTAGGGGGTGATTGTAGCAGAAATTATCATAAAACACAATTTTGTGTAAAAAATTTGTGCAAAAAATAGCAGGGTAATTTTGAAAGCAATGTGTGGTTATAGACTAATAATGTTTTTTAAAGGTAAAAGGTGGGATAATTACGCCTCTTTTAGCTATTTTATGTGATCGCGTAGCTCAGTGGTAGAGCACTACCTTGACATGGTAGGGGTCGCTGGTTCAAGTCCAGTCGTGATCACCATATATTCTTATATCCGCTTATCTCTCTGTTATTGTGTTGTATTTATGTGTGTTTGTGGAATTCTAGCTTTTTACTTAGCATAAGCGTATTGTCTGTGTATTTAGCATAGAGTATATGCAAGGCATACATTTCCCCATTGCCTAATCGTGCAAATGGAAAGCGCGCATAATATATGTCTTGTTGTTCCTGCGTGGCGGTGCTAAAGTATGCGCGAATCTGCACACCTTTGATTTTGGCAATTTTTAGGGTATTTGTTGCAATCGTTACGCTTACATTTGGATATTGTGTGGCTAGTTGTATATGTAGTGTGCGTGGTTCGCTTTTGCATATGAGCGCATATTGTGTTGCATCAAAGGCATAAAAACAATTTGCACTATGAATATAAAAAGGTTGAGATATGTGTGAATCTTGTGTTGTTTGTGGCGTAGATTCTGTATGGGGTTGCAAAACGCTTAGACTCAATACATGTTGGCTATGCAAAAAGTCTCGTATCGCTTGGTGCATGTATCCCTCTAGTATATAGATTTTGGTATCAGAATCTTATGAGTTTGATACTTAGGCTTCTCCAAACCTTAGGGTTTGGAGATGTGAGAATTATTGAAATTCTGGCTTAGGTGTTTTGGCAGTAGAATCTGGAAGCATAGGGTATTCTACCTTTGGTTTGCGTCCTGTGAGGGATTGTAGGAAACTTGCAATTTTCTTTGCTTCTGTATCATCTATGTCTATGCCAAGTTGGATACTGCCCATTTCTTTGATAGCATCGGTGAGATTCCAAAACGCACCATTATGAAAATACGGAGCAGTTTGGGCGACATTGCGCAAAGTTGGGGCTTTGACTAATCCATCTTTGTTTCCTTTAAATCCGCCTAGTGATGAGAATTGATAATTTTTTACTACAGCAAATGGTTGCATACTACCGCCGAGATTTACACCAGTATGGCATGTCGCACACCCTTTGTCCAAAAAGATTGCTAAACCTTCTTTTTGCTCTTTGTTAAGTGCGTTGTTATCACCATTGAGAAAATCATCAAAAGGTGATGGGGTAATGAGTGTGCGTTCATACACGCCAATTGTTGAGGCAATGAGCTCAAAAGTAATTTTTGTATTTGCACCATAGGCTTTTTTGAATGCATCAACATACTCTGGAATAGACGTGATACGCTCAACAATAAGGTCTTTGGAAGCCGCCATTTCTACAGGATTTTGGATAGGTCCTTGCGCTTGATCGGCAAGATGTGCTGCGCGTCCATCCCAAAACTGAATCTCATTAAATACACTATTATACACGGTTGGAGAGTTTAGGTGTTGTCCATTGGGTTGCCATTTGTGTCCAATAGCAGCAGGCACAAGATCCGCGCCACCTAAGCCAAGATTGTGGCAAGTGTTGCAGGAGATGAGATTGCTTTTGGAGAGGCGAGGATCAAAATAAAGCATTTTGCCTAATTCTATTTTTTCTTTCGTGCTTTTGTTGCTTTTGGCATCAGGGGCAGTTTTTTCGATTAAGGCTTGGATTTGAGCCTGTGATTTTGGTATAGCTTGTATGCCATTATCTGTAGCCATTTTGCGCAGTGTTGCATCATTTGGTGTCGCAGCCAACGCAATAACAATGCTTGCGAGACCTAAACTTAGTTTTTTCATAAAAACTCCTTGATTTTAATTTTTCTAAATAAATAATTTTTTTATTTAGGATGCGTATTATTGGATAGTGTAGCTTAAGGTATTATAAAAATTATAGGAAAATCAAGGCTCTATGCGTGTAATTTTGCTTATATCGATATGGCAATAACCATTAGGATTTTTGAGTAAATATTTTTGGTGATAGGATTCTGCTGGATAGAAATTTTGTAAGAGCATAACTTCTGTAACGACTTCTTTTGTGTAAAGTGGTGCGATGTGTGTGGCGATAAATTCCCGAATCTGTGGCAAAATTGCTGCATTGTTTGTGTAGATTCCATTGCGATATTGTGTGCCAAAATCATGTGCTTGATAATTGAGCGCTGTTGGGTCAATCACAGCAAAAAATCGCCCCAATAGATTCTCTAAGCTTAGCACCTTGGGGTCATAGATGACATATAGTGCCTCAACTGCATTGGTACTATGTGAGCAGACTTGCTCATAGCTAGGATTTGGAATGAGTGAGTTCGCATAGCCTACTTGCGTTTCACATACTCCATCGATGAGATCAAAATATCGTTGCAATCCCCAAAAACAGCCACCAGCTAGGTAAATTTCTTCTTGTGTCATTGTAATATCCTTTGTCCTCGATTGCCAGAAAAAATCTCTGTTTGTATACCACAATTTCTTAGTTCCTCAAGACTGCCACAAAAGGCTATTTTTTTGTTTTCAAGCAAAATAAATCTATCCACACTATCTCGTATAGAATCTAAATCGTGAGTTACCATAACAATTGTGATATTAAGCATTTCTTTAAGCTGTAAGATAAGTGTATCAAAATTTTGGGCGCTTTTTGGATCAAGCCCGCTTGTGGGTTCATCAAGAAATAAAATATCAGGGCTTGTGATTAGGGCGCGTGCTAAGGCTGCGCGTTTTTTCATACCACCACTTAATGCGTATGGATATTTATAAATGCTTTGCAAGGGAAGACCTACGCGCTCACACCAAAATGCTGCAATTTCATTGATATTTTTTTGTGGGAGATTTCCGCGTTGCACAAGGGGCATACCGACATTATCTAGCACATTCATCGAGCTAAAAAGCGCCCCAAACTGAAACATAACGCTACATTTATCTAAAATCATGTGGCGTTTAGAATCTTCTAGTTCCCAAATATTGCGCCCAAAGATTGTGATTGTGCCACTTAGAGGCTTTTGGAGATAGATCATATTGCGTAAAAGCGTAGATTTGCCACTCCCACTTCCGCCTAATATACCAAAGATTTCACGTTTTCGGATACTAAAGTTAATGTCATCGTGTATCGTTATGCCTTGTGTGTATTGCGTGGTGAGGTGGCTAACTTCGATAATTTCTGACATTTAGATTCCTAAAGCGGTGGTAAGAAATGAGAATATGGCATTTATCACGATAATCCAAAAGATTGCATTGACAACACTTAGGGTTGTTTGTCTGCCTAGAGATTCTGTATCACCTTGCACCTTTAATCCTCTAAAGCACCCTACAAGTCCGATTGCCAAGCCAAAAAATGGTGCCTTGGCGATACCAACCCAAAAATTTGTGATTGCCACATATTCATAAAATCGCTCCCAATATTGTGTGAAACTTATTCCAGCCTGTAGATTTGTGGCAAGCATTCCAGCAAGCAAACTTATAATGTCTGAGAGAAACACCAACAAAGGCATTGTGATAACAAGGGCTAAGATTCTTGGTGTCACTAGAAAATCTATCACGCTAAAGCCCATAGTCTTAAGTGCGTCATTTTCTTCGTTTAGATTCATAACGCCAATTTGCGCACTAAAGCTTGAGGCAGATCGTCCTGCAATAACAAGCGCTAAAATAAATGGTCCTAATTCGCGCAAACAGAGTTTTGCTATGATTTCTACACTCATGATTGGCACACCCATTTTATCTAGCTGTATCACGCCTTGTAAGGCAATAGCATAGCTTACAATAAAACTTGTGGTAAGCACCACAGGCAAAGATTTTAGTCCAGATTCTGAAATATGGTAAAAAATAGAGGCGATTTTAAAGCGTCGTGGGTTTAGTAAGCTAAGCCCTAAGTAATACAATGCCATACCAAAAAAATGCAAAAAATCTAGTGCGTTTTGGACAAAATCCACCACCCATAAGCCTATGCTACTAAAAAAAGCAAACAAAGGAGAGGCTTTGTGCGTATCTTTGGGTAATGTGATAGAATGATTAAGCGTGGCAAAAATTTCTTTGGTGTGATGGTTTAGGTGGGTAAATGTGTAGGTTTTGTGTTCTAAAAGTGAGAGTAGGTAGGCACAAAATGCAAAATCCACAATGGGCTGTGTGCTAAAATCAATTTCTATATGTTGGGCTTTTTGGAGGGCTTTTTGGAGGGCGTGCAAGTCTTTTTTGGAAGTTGTATAGAGCCACTCTCCACTAAGCATAATACGTAGAGTAGGCGTGGATTGGAGGATTTGTATAGTATTCATGGGTATTTCTTTTGATAAATGTCTGGATAAAATACCTTAAAGCGTTTGTGAAACCAAAACCAACTGCTTGGGCTAGATTCTATGACGCGTTGTGTTATGTGTGCTTGGGCTTGTGTAGCTTCTAGGATATCTTGCGACATATTGTGGGAATTGTTTGCCCTGATTGGTTCATAGAATCTCACTTCATAGCGTGAATAGTCTTTGTTTGGATTAATAAAGACTGGCACGATATTAACGCCAAAACGGCGAGAAAGCACGGAGGCGATAGTCGTGTGCGTGGCTCTTTTGCCAAAAAATTCTACCTCAATACCTTCATGCAAACTTATATTTTGATCAACAAGGATTCCCACGAGGGCATTTTTTTGGGCATACATTTTGAGGAGATGTTTAAATGCACCTTTTTTATCTATCATACGCACCCCATTGCTTTCTCTGCGTTTGATAATCATATGATTGATAGATTCAAATTGCGTAAGTCTCCCAAGGGACGCCATTTGACACATACGATAGCGTGGTGGTAAGATCGTAGCCATTGCTTCCCAATAGCCAAAGTGTGCAGACACAAGCACCGCTCCGCCATCTTTGCCAATAGATTCTGTAATGTGGTGTTCATCGATAAACACAAAGCGTTTGGCGTATGTTTGTGGATTAAGATAGACTACACGAATACTCTCTAATAACACAAAGGCAAAGTTTTCATAACAACGGCGAATAATGGCGTGTTTTTTTTCATGGCTAAGTGTCTGCTGATAGACAAACTCAAGGTTTGCATACGCATCGTTGTATCGGCGTTTATCAAGGGCATAAAATATCCAAGCAAGTGCTTTTATATGCCACACAAAACATATATGTGGCATTTTGGCAAGATAGAATCCTAAAGCACCGCTGAGGATTTCAAGAAGCAAAATAGCAGGTTTTAGCATATAATATCCTTGTATTGTATGGAAAGAAGTTGCAGGGCTTGTTGTGCAATATCATCAGGTGCTATGTTATTGATTGAAAAATCTTGTTTGTCGTATGTGGGGTTGTCGCTACCGCTTAAGACAAGGTTGTGCTCCCCTAAAAGTTTGAATCTTTTGGCTGGGGTATTGCCATAGAGCGTAATAGACGCCCTTTTTAAAGCCCACGCAAGATGCGTGATGCCTGTGTCTCCTCCAATGACAAGATCCATATGCGTCACAAGGGCTTTGACTTCATCAAGATTGAGGTTATTTAGTGGTGTGATGATGTGTGAATCTTGCAATGTATCTAAGGATTGCATAATCTGTGTAGCCTTATGGGTGCTAGTGTGCGTGAGGAGAAAAATTTGGACTGATTGTAGGTGTTTGCATAGTATGCTGATAGCTTTGGCAAAAAGTATAGGATCATATGTTTTGGAAGGTAAAGAAGATTCTAAAATACATAAAATGCGAGGCTTACTCTGAAATTTAGTGCTAATGTGTGCAAGGGCTTGTGGCGTGTAAGCAAAAGAATCATTGGTGTGTGCAATCATATCATGCAGTGTAGGCTGTGGTTGGTGTGTGATATGCAAAAGTTCTTTGGCTTTGTGGAGAAGTAGCGCATTACGTTTTAGGATATTTTCTTGATATGGGATATGCACACGATGTGTATAAAAAAGTGCGCTTAGAGATTCTTTTGCTGATGTAAAGCCAAATCCTATAAAGCTATGTTTGTGGATAAATGCTCCTATAAGTGCGGATTTTATAAGTCCTTGCATATCGATAAGCAAGTCAAAGGCTGGGAGTTTTTTAAGTGTTTTAAGAAGGTGTAATTTTGGGCGTAAGGTTTGGTGTTTTAATGTGATGACTTCTAGTGAATCTATATAGGGTGAGTGTTCCAAAATAGCGCTAAATCGTGAATCTACAAACCAAGTGAGGTGGATTTGGTAGTATTGTTTGAGAGATTGCACAAAATCTGCCAAAAATGCCCCACTTACAATACAATCACCCAAGGCTGAGAGGCGGATAATACCTATGCGTAGAGTTTGTGTCATTTTGTGCCTTAGTGTATATGGATAGAGAGGCTTGAGATGGGTTTTTGTAAGCGAGATACATTTTCCTTAGCAAGATACAAAGAATGATTAGATTGAATATGCAAAGATGCGTGTTTATCATTTTGTTCCAAGGCTAGGGTTATATGTGTGCGTGTGTGCGGAGCTTTTGTAAGGCATTGGGCTAATCCCAAGATAAAGCTAAGCCACTGAATCTGTGAGAGTGGGGGCAGGGAATGTAGGGTCGGAGGGATTTTTGGAATCTTTTTATCGCTATATTCTATTAACAAAGCAATGAGTTCTCTCTGTGTATGGGAAAATCCATACTCCAATCCATTAAGTAGGATATACGCACCATGGAGATTTGTTTGATAAAAATTTAAAATGGTGCCAATAGGGCTAAGATATGCGGCGATTCCAAGTATATGGCGAAGTTCTGTAGGGCAATTATGTAGCACAGAGAGCGTATCAAAAAGATCTAGTACAAGGGATTTTAATTGATTTGCATATTTTGTTTGCAATAAAAACCGATCCTGTAAGCTTGCTACAGAAGGATTAAAGCCACTAGGGAATTGATAGCGTTGGTTGCGTAATAAATCCGCCAAAAACACGCCTTCTCGCACACCTACACCACTTGTGATGACATTTTTAGCGCCCAAATGCTCGAGAATACTTGCAAAAATCAGCACACCACTTGTAATGGTATCGATTCTATCTTGTGGAATAGGGAGATCTTGGAGTTTGTGTGCGGGTGAAGTAATGATTTTTTCAAAAAGTTTTTTATGCTCTTTAGGACTAAATTCATAGCCATGGATTCTGTTTAGTGGGTATTGCGTGTGTTTAATAAGCATTTTTGCCACTGCCCTAATGGTCCCACCTATGCCAAAAATAGTATCGTGTTGGTAGTGTTTTGGGATTTTGGCAAGTTCTTGATTGATGTAGGCTTTTGCGCCCTCAATGTCATTGCGCGTATCAAAAAATAATTCTTTGATACGAATTGTGCCTATATTCAGAGAGATAAGATCGATAATTTTACCATTTTGGATAAGTGCGCATTCTGTGCTACCACCGCCAATGTCAATGGTAATGCCATCTTTTTTATGCACCAAATTTGCACAAGCCACACCTCCATAAAATGCCTCTTTTTGTCCGTCTATGACTTTGATGTGGAGATTGCATTCTTTTTTGACACGCGTGAGGAATTCTTTGGCATTTGGGGCATCGCGTATCGCAGAAGTTGCTACGCAAAAAAGTTTAGTAGTTTTATAGCTTTTGGCTATATCCAAAAATTCTTTGAGCGCAAAAAGTGCGCGTTGCATAGGAATCTCTTGAAGTATACCACCATTTTCATAGCAGCCTTCAGAGATTCGCACCTTGGATTTTATTTCGTGGATTAAATGGAATCCAAAGCGACTAGTTTTGCGAAAGATTGCCATCCTCGCAGAGTTAGAACCAATGTCGATGACGCTGGTAACCTTGGCCATTATTCTGACCTTTTGAGTTGCTCGGATTTATAACGGAGTTCTTCAATATTTTCTATATTATCAGGATCTGGGACTATCGCATCTACTGGACATACTGGGATACAATTTGGCTCATCATAATACCCTATGCATTCTGTGCAACGATCAGGATCTATGACATAAAATGGATCATCTGCATCAATTGCTTCATTTGGGCACTCTTCCCTACACGCATCACAAGCAATGCATTCATCATTAATCATTAAAGCCATTTTTTCTCCTTAAAAAGTGTAAAGAGTGTTTTTAACTAAAAGCCTGTTAATTTTTCCTTAAAATGCCAAAAAAGACAAGTTTATGCAAGGTTTAGTTACAATAAGAATACAATTTAGACAAAGGGCTAGTAATGTTACGATGTGGAGTCGTGGGATATGGATATTGGGGCGTGAATGTTGCGCGCACACTTAGTGAGCTTAATGGCTTGGAGCTATATGCGTTATGCGAGATAGAATCTACGCGCACACAAAATGCCCTAAAGGCTTTTCCAGTTTTGCGAATATACCAAGATTTTGAGGATTTTTTAGGTGATGAAAACATTGAGTGTGTGTTTATCATTACCCCACCACACACGCACTTTGCCCTTGCAAAACAAGCTATAGAATCTAAAAAGCATGTTTTTGTTGAAAAACCACTTTGTATGAGCTATGCGGATTCACAAAGGCTTTATGATTTGGCACATAAACACAATGTTGTGCTTTTTTGTGATCATATATTTTTGCATGCACCAGCGGTGCAGTATCTCAAAACGCATATTCATGAATTTGGTAACATTGTCTCAATTACCGCGCGACGCATTAATTTAGGCTTATTTCAGAGTGCTACTGATGTCATATGGGATCTTGCAATCCATGATTTAAGTATTATTGATTATCTTGTGGGGCTTGATGTAAGGCGCGTGAGTGTTTTTAAGCAAAAATACTTGCACTATCCAAATGACGCCTTTGCGGTGCTTAACCTTGAGCTTAGCGATGGTATTGTTGTAATGATTAATGTCTCGTGGCTCTCACCAATCAAGGTTCGCGAGATGAGTATTGGTGGAAGTAAGCAAACTGCAATCTATGATGAAACACGCGCAGATAAGCTTAGAATCTATACAAGCGGTGTGGTGCTTGAAGAAAATCTACAAACTGATACCTTGCATCAAATAATGGTGAAATATCGCTTAGGCGAGGTGCAATCGCCACATCTTTCTAAAGAATTAGCCTTGCACAGAAGTATCAAGGCATTTGTGCATTTAGTGCATGCAAAGCGCAATACAAAGCGCAATACAAGCGCTCAAATTGCTCGTTGCATGGATACAGACACAAGTGAATCTATAATACTATCTTGGGGAGAAGGGGAATATCGCGACCATACATTGCGTGTTATGGCTGTGTTGGAGCGTTTGGATCGTGCGCATTAGGTTGCGTGTCGTGTGTCTTGCGCAAAAGCTTGTTTAATCCATTGCTATTGTGGCAGTCGATATAGATTGTGTAATCAAAAGGTGGAGTGGGCGTAAAATCATCAAAGATAAGCTGAAATTCATCGCTTTGATTTGGTTGGAGTTGTAGAGGAATGGTTTGCTTATAATGTTTTTTTGGATACACGCGGCTAAGAGGCTTTAAAAGCCCATCGTGTAAAATATCTACGCTAACTTCGCATGTAATAAATGGCGCAAAGCCTGTGTTTGTAACTTTGGCTTGGATAAAAAATGCGTTGATATATTCAAGGCGTTTGCTTTGCAAGATGTGTATGTCTGTTTTGTAAAGAAAGTGTTGCATACAAAATTGCAATAAAAATGGCGCACCCACAAAGAGTATAAAACTGAGAAAAAAGAAAAATTTTGAGATAAACTTGCGTCCTCTTAGCAATAATCCAAGCATAAAAAAAAGAACAAAAATAATAAACAATGCACCCATAAGCCCAATTTCATAAAATGCAAAGGTATCAAAAAAATCTTGTATGAGTGTTATGTAATCTTGCATAATTTAGCTTTGGCGGGAGTTTTTCTCCTCAATCCCGCTTATTCCCTCTCTTCTTTGGAGTTCTTGATAGATTCTATCAGGACTAATGCCATAGAGTCCAAGCCCAACGAGCGTATGATAGATTAAGTCACTGCATTCATAAATAATCTCTTCTTCCTTAGCGTCTTTGAGAGCAAAAGTGAATTCTCCAGCCTCTTCGATGATTTTTTTGCAAATGGTGTTGATTCCTTTGGCATATAATGAGGCAGTATAAGAAGTTTTTGGGTTATCTCCACGCTTTTGCAAAATAGTGTGATATAGTGAATCAACAATCCCATAAAGCTTTGTTGTGTCTATGAGTGGTGCTTGTTCTTGTAAGGTTGTAGAATCTAGTGAATCTAAGGTCGTAAAAAAGCAGCTTTTTGCTCCCGTATGACACGCCACACCCACTTGTCGCACCATAAAAAGCAAGGTATCGCGATCGCAATCAAGCTTTATAGATTCTATATGTTGGTAATGTCCGCTTTGCTCTCCCTTTTTCCAAATGCGTTGCTTGGATCGCGAGAAATAATGCGCCATTTTGCTTGTAAGACTTAGGCTTAATGACTCTTGGTTGCTATAGGCTAACATTAGCACAGATTGATCATCTATACTTTGGACAATTGTAGGGATTAGGGGCGATTTTTCCCAATCAATGGTATGAAGGATTTGTGAGAGTGAAGCGCTATTAGCTTGGCTTAACTCTTTGGAATCTTGTGGGGTATTTGTCGTGGGTTGCAAACTCTGCGCAGCGGGCTTCATCTATTGTGCGCCCACTGTGCTTTGTCGTTTGCTTTTAGAATCCACCCAAATATTGGGCACAGAACCACCTGGTGCTAGGAAAATTTGTGCATTCGTATTTTCTTTGAGCGCTTCGTTAAACTTGCCTTGGACTTCGATTTGTCGCAATTCTAAAAGGCGTTGGCTTAGGCTATCAGCAATAAGTTTGTTAGCTTGAGATTGTGCCTTAGCTTCGATTGTGATTGCATCTGCCACACCTTGTGCTTTTACACGATTTGCATCCGCCTCACCTTTGGCAAGTGCAGCCACTTTTTCGGCTTCTTGTTTTGCTCTATCCACTTCATATCGCACTCGTTCAGCTTCTTGTCTAGCGACTTGGACTTGCTCAATTTGAGCCTTGATTTTTTCTGGCAATACAATTTCGCGTAGTTGCACAGAAGTAAGCGTTACAGGATCATTTTTAAACTTACGAATCTCTGTCTCCATATTGATAGCAATTTCTTTGGCGATATCATCACGCTTGGTTGGCAATTCTTCTGCCGGATAGCGTCCTACGACACTTCGCACGACATCACGCACGACAGGATTGATGATCTTTTGTTCCCATGAGATTCCATACACAGCGATAGTGAGCGGAGCATTGGCATCATTTAGCTGATATTGGACGGTAAGCTCGATAGAAACCGTAAGTCCTCTTGAATCTAACACACTAATAGCATCGTTTCTAAAGATACCTTGGTTTTTGGCTATAGCGCCCATATCTTCTGTGCGTGAAAAGTTTATTGTTCGCACGCGTGTATCAACAACAATCACTTCTTGAAAAAATGGGATAAAAAAATGCAAACCAGGTTGCAGTGGTGTAGGCTCATATTTACCTGTAGTCGCTTTGATCCCAACTTCACCGGAATTAATAATAACAAATGGGCGCTCAATAATAAGGATTAAGATAATGGCTACTAAAATAATGAGAATAGCAAGTTTTTTACCACTAGGTAAAAAATTACCAATATTGTCAAAATTATTCCCACCACCAAAAGGTGGTTTATTGTTATTATCATTGCGCTTTGGTTCAGGGCGCTTGTTATTGTTCATTTGTGCACGTTTGTTCTTGAGGTGTTCGTTAAGATCAATTGGCATAAGAATCCTTTTTAGATAAATGTGAGATATTTTCTATATTTTTGACTTTTACCTTGCACGATAGCAAAAAATTCCTCTTGGAGTCTTTTGGTGATAGGACCAGCTTTGCCCTCACCAATGACGCGCCAATCTAATTCTCGAATAGGTGTAATTTCTGCAGCTGTTCCGGTAAAAAATGCCTCATCAGCAATATACACTTCATCGCGAGAGATTCTGCGTTGCTCGAGTGGAATACCAAGATCTTTGGCAAGTTCCACAACGGTGGCTTGTGTGATAGATTCTAGACTATTGTCATGTGGAGGAGTGATAAGCACACCATCGCGCACGATAAAAAAGCACTCACCGCTTCCTTCGGCTATGAATCCATTATCATCAAGGAGCAATGCTTCCTCGCACCCTGCGCTTATGGCTTCATATTTTGCCATTTGAGAATTGAGGTAACCACCAGCAGATTTTGCTTTACCCATATGAGATTTTGTAGAGCTACGGGTAAAGGAGCTTGTTTTGACTTTGATACCATATTTGAGTGCATCATCACCCAAATACGCACCCCATTCCCAAGCAGCAATAGCGACATTTACTGGCGCATGGACATGATAGAGTCCCATTACTCCATAACCTAAATAGATAAGCGGTCGGATATACACATTAGCTTTGTAATCATCTTTGTTAGCGCGCAAAAGCTCAATTTGTGCATTTTCAAGTTCTGTTTGTGTATAAGGGCTTTTGATGCACACAATCTTAGCTGAATTTAAGAGACGCCTTGTGTGGTCTTGCAAACGAAAAATCGCCAAACCTTCTGGCGTCATGTAAGCCCTTGTGCCTTCAAACACAGCATTTCCATAATGCAGAGTGTGTGTGAGGATATGTGTGGTGGCTTCTGCCCAAGGGATTAACTTACCATCTTTCCAAATGTATTGTGCTTCCTTTAGCATCATATGCTCCTTAAGTTTGAAATCAAATCACTATAGCATTTAGACACAAATACTAAGTAATGTGCCCAATGTTGCACACAGAATCCAAAAACCCAAAAGATAAGTAATCTTATCGTTTAGAGAATTGTGGCGATCTTCTTGCTTTTTTCTTGCCGTATTTTTTGCGTTCTACCACTCTAGAATCTCTAGTGAGTAAGCCTTTTGGCTTCAAAATTGCACGGAATGCGATGTCATAATTGTTAAGTGCCTTTGAGATACCATGCCGCAATGCTTCAGCTTGTGCAGAATACCCACCACCAAGAGTGTGAGCGATAATATCTACAGATTTTTCTTGCTTTGTCAAGATAAGTGGTTGCATAACTTTCATTTTGATTGCTTCGTGCCCACCAAGCCAATCATTGAGGCTTTGTCCATTGATAGTAAGTTTGCCACTGCCATTTTGTAGCCATACTTTTGCGACTGCTGTTTTTCTTTTTCCTGTTGCATATACTTTTGCCATGATTATTTTCCTTTAGCTACTTTGGTTGATTTGCTAACTTGAGCGTTATGAGGGTGCTCACTGCCTTTATAGACTTTGAGTTTTTTTAACATTGCTCTACCAAGTTTTGTTTTTGGGAGCATACCACGCACCGCAAGGTGAAAAAGTTTTTCTGGAGATTTTTGTAGCATTTCTTCAAGTGTTTTGCTTTTTGTGCTCCCAAAATAACCAGAATGTGTGAAATACTCTTTATCCTTGAGTTTCATACCAGTAAATTTTACCTCTGTGGCATTGATGATCACAACAAAATCACCACAATCAATATTTGGCGTGAAACAAGGTTTGTGTTTCCCTCGGAGAAGTGTGGCTGCTTGTGTTATAAGACGACCAAAGACTTGATCCTTTGCATCAAGCACAACCCATTGACGATTGATATCATCTCGTGTTGCTATTTTTGTAAGTTCCATAGTAGAATCCTTGCTAACTTAAGTGTTTTAGAGGTGCGCATTATAAGGGCTTTATTATTAAATATAGCTTAAATTAATGTATTTATAAGCTTTAAACATACACTATGGAGTTTATATATTATTTAATATAGTTTTAAGCTCTCTGGCTTTGTGCTATAATGTTCTTTGTTTTATAAAGTTTTAAGAAAAGCTTGTGTTCTTTAAAAGAAGATTCTATAAATCATAGCCTTTGGATACCATTAAATGGGCTTTATGTAAGGGCTTCTTTAAAGAATCTAGCTTTATCAGATTAAAAGGAGGTGGAGACAAACGATTTGAGTTGAATATGCCTTTTGTTTTGAATATTGTATGAAACATAACTTTATTTTAGAGGAGGAAATATGCAAACAAATGTAAGCCGTCGTAGTTTTATAAAAAGCGCAGCAATTGCTTCAGCCGCATCCGCTGCTGGATTGGGTGTGCCAAGCACATTGCTAGCAGAATCTAATACTGCTCAAAAATCTTGGAAATGGGATAAGGCAGTGTGTAGATTCTGTGGGACTGGGTGTGGGATTATGGTTGCTACCAAAGATGGACAGATTGTTGCTGTCAAGGGAGATCCAGAAGCACCTGTCAATAGAGGTATAAACTGCATTAAAGGATATTTTTGTGCCAAGATTATGTATGGGCAAGATCGTCTTACGCAGCCTCTTTTGCGCGTAAATGCAAAAGGTGAATTTGATAAAAAAGGAAAGTTTGCTCCAGTAAGTTGGAAACGAGCTTTTGATGAAATGGAAAAGCAATTTAGAAAAGCGTATGAAGAGCTTGGACCAACAGGCGTGGCTATTTTGGGTAGTGGGCAATACACTGTGCAAGAGGGCTATGCTTCTGTGAAGTTGATGAAAGCAGGATTTAGATCCAATAATATTGATCCTAATGCAAGACATTGTATGGCAAGTGCCGTGGTAGGATTTATGCAAACTTTTGGTGTAGATGAGCCATCGGGTTGCTATGATGATATTGAACTTACCGATACAATTGTAACTTGGGGCGCAAATATGGCAGAAATGCACCCTATTTTGTGGAGTCGCGTAACAGATCGCAAGCTCTCAAACCCCAATAAAGTAAAGATTATCAATCTCTCTACTTTTACAAATAGGACTTCAGATATTGCAGATATCGAGATCATCTTTAAGCCACAAACCGATCTAGCGATTTGGAATTTCATCGCGCGTGAGATTGTGTATAACAAACCAGAATCTATTGACAAGGAATTTGTCAAAAATTACTGCACATTTAGCACAGGGTATGTGAATATCGGTTATGGTATGCGTGATAATCCTGATCACAAAAGCTTTTTGCCTCAAGAAAAGGAAATTGTAGCCAAGCAAGTGAGCAAGGTGCTTAGCGACAATGAGGGTATTACGCTACAATATTTAGGGCTTAAAGCCGGTGATACGCTCACAAACGATAAGGCAAAAGAAGCCGATACACATTGGGAAATTGGTTTTGATGATTTCAAAAAAGCCCTAGATCCTTATACACTTGATTTTGTAGCTAATCTTGCCAAAGGTGATGAAACTGAAAGCCTTGATTCGTTTAAGGCAAAACTCCAACAGCTTGCAGATTATTACACACAAAAAGACAGAAAAGTAGTAAGCTTTTGGACTATGGGCTTTAACCAACATCAAAGAGGCACTTGGGTAAATGAGCAAAGCTATATGGTGCATATGTTGCTTGGCAAACAAGCTAAGCCCGGTAGTGGTGCATTTTCACTCACAGGACAACCTAGCGCATGTGGAACAGCGCGTGAAGTAGGGACATTCTCTCATAGATTACCTGCGGATATGGTTGTGGCAAATCCAAAGCACCGAGAGATTTCTGAAAAAATATGGAATCTTCCTGCGGGCACGCTTAATGGTAAGCCAGGCTATCCATTCTTAGATGTTATGCGAGCGCTAGAGGATCAAAAAGTAAAATGGGTGTGGGTGCAAGTCAATAACCCATGGCAAAACACCGCAAATGCTAATCATTGGATTAAAGCAGCACGAGAGCTTGATAATTTTATTGTTGTGAGTGATAGTTATCCGGGTATTAGCGCTAAAGTCGCTGACCTCATTTTGCCTTCGGCAATGATTTATGAAAAATGGGGTGCTTATGGTAATGCTGAAAGACGCACACAGCATTGGAAACAACAAGTATTGCCACAAGGGAATGCAATGAGTGATACTTGGCAGGTGTTGGAATTTTCAAAACGCTTCAAGCTCAAAGAAGTGTGGAGCAAAGAATATGAAGATTTGGGGCTTAAAAATGTATTGCCGCAAGTCCAAGCATTGGGGTATAGCGAAGATTCTACGCTTTTTGATGTGCTATTTGCTAATGCTAGAGCCAAAAAGTTTAGCAGCAAAGATTCTATGCTTAAAAACGAGCTTAATTCTGAAGTGTTTGGAGATAGCCGAAATGTCGTTGGTAGCGATGATGAGGTTTTTGCAGGCTATGATTTCTTTGTGCAAAAATATTTGTGGGAAGAATATAGGCTCTTTGGTCTTGGACACGGACATGATTTAGCAGAATTTGATGTATATCACAAAGTGCGTGGATTGCGTTGGCCTGTAGTTGATGGCAAAGAAACACAATGGCGCTTTAATGCCAAATACGATCCATATGCGCGAAAATATGGTAATGGTAAGGACTTTGCCTTTTATGGCAATAAAGAAGCCTCACTTTTGCAAGGTGATTTGAGTAAGCCCGGTAGTGAGAAAAAACCTATCACAAATAGGGCAAAAATATTCTTCCGTCCGTATATGGATCCTTGCGAAATGCCAGATAAAGAATATCCTATGTGGCTTTCAACTGGTAGGGTGCTTGAGCATTGGCATAGTGGGACTATGACTATGAGGGTGCCGGAGTTATTCCGTGCTGTGCCTGAAGCACTTTGTTATATGAATGAAGATGACGCCAAAGATAAGGGCTTTAAAGCAGGTGAGCATGTGTGGGTAGAATCTCGCAGAGGTAAAGTAAAAGCACGCGTGGATATAAATGGTAGAAACAGACCGCCAAAAGGCTTGGTGTATGTGCCTTGGTTTGATGAAAATGTTTTCATCAATAAAGTATGTCTTGATGCTACTTGCCCACTTTCTAAGCAAACAGACTTTAAAAAGTGTGCTGTGAAGGTGTATAAGGCGTAGTCTTATGGATTTGCAACGTAGAAAGGCTGTGGGCTCTATTTTACAAACAATGGGGCTTGTGGCTATGGGCGGCTTGGTGTGGAGCGCATATGTTTTTGAATCTAAGGCAAATCCTTTGGGACTTTATCCACCTGGTGCGCGTGATAACTTTGTAAATACATGTATAAAATGTGGGCTTTGCGTGGAGGCTTGTCCGTATTATACGCTTAAGCTTTCTCAAGAAGGCTTGAAAGGCTTGCCAATTTTTGTGCCACGCGAGATTCCATGTTTTATGTGTGAGGATATTCCTTGTGTTAGGGCATGTCCTACAGAAGCGCTTGATAAGAATCTTGTCAGCACAAATGGTGCGCTTGATATTACAAAGGCGCGTATGGGTGTAGCTGTGGTTGATACACTAAATTGCATTGCGTATGCCGGGATTCAGTGTGATGCGTGTTATCGCGCATGTCCTTTGATAGATAAGGCAATTTATCTTGAATACAAGGCTAATGAACGCACAGGTAAGCATTCTATGATTTTGCCTATGGTGGCAAATGATGTATGCACAGGATGTGGAAAATGTGAGAAAGCCTGTGTGACAGATATTGCGTCTATTAGGGTTTTGCCTAGAGATTCTGTGTTAGGAAAAATGGGGACCAACTATATTAAAGGTTGGGAGGAGAGTGATGAAATGCGCTTAGAATCTGCACCGACTAAAAAGCTCCAAAATAACAAAAAGCAAAATCTTGAGTACCTCAATGGAGAACTATAATGTGGTTGAAAAAACACAGATTTTTACTTTTGCGTAGATTCACACAAATAGGAATCTTGATCTTGTTTTTTGTCGCAAATTGCTCATTTGTCTTTATCGATGGCGCCAAACATTTTGTAACACAGGGGGATCTTAGTGCATTTGAGAGTGGTGAGAGAAATCTTGCTATAGCGCACAACAAGCACGATGTATTGCCCTTTGGGATTTTAGAGGGGAATTTGAGTGGATCAAAAATTTTAGAAACTATCCCTATGAGTGATCCTTTGGCATTTTTACAAATCTTTTTAGCTGGTGGAGCTATTAGTATGGATTTGTTACTTGGTGTGCTTGTGGTGATATTGGTGTATGGATTGTTTTTGGGTCGTGGATATTGTGCGTTTGTCTGTCCTATCAATATGGTAAGTGATTTGGCAAACTTTTTGCGTAGAAAACTACATATCGAAAATGTAAGATTTTTAGCAATTTCGCGCAAGGCAAAATTTGGAGTTTTGTTTTTAAGCCTTTTACTCTCGCTTGTCTTTGGGGTCTTGGCATGGGAGAGTATCAGCCCTATTTCTATGTTGCATCGTGGTGTCGTGTTTGGTATGGGTGTAGGATTTTTTGGGGTTTTGGGTGTATTTTTGTTTGATTTGTTTGTGCTAAAAAATGGCTTTTGCGGACATATATGCCCTCTAGGCGCAGTGTATGGGTTAATCGGATCAAAGGCTATGCTTAGTGTTAGACATAATGTGCAAAATTGCACCAAATGTATGGATTGTGTCAGAATCTGCCCAGAGAATCAAGTCTTGCGTATGGTTGGTAAATACAGCGCGCCGGTATCTGATATGGCATGTATCAAATGTGGTCGTTGTATTGAAGTATGCAATGACAATGCACTAGGTTTTAGTATTTTAGATTATCAAAAAGGAGAGAAAAAATGAAAACAGCGTTGGTATACAAAGCAATAGCAGTGGCTTTTGGGATAAGTATGTTGTTTGTGGGTTGTGGTGAAAGCAAGGGCGATAAGCAAACAGCAGGTGTTGATGAGACACAGATTGGATTGCGCACAGCACCACTTGAAAGCGAGAATGTGAATCTTGTTGATTATACATTTAGCACCAAGGCAGCCGGAGAGAGTGAGAAAATTGAGCGATCTTTTGAAAACGCACCACCTCTTATTCCGCACGATATAGAGGGTATGCTTCCTATCACACAGCAAGATAACACATGTCTTGGTTGTCACGATAGAGAAATAGCTGAAAGCGTAGGTGCTACTCCTGTGCCAACATCTCATATCTATGATTTGCGCACAATGAAGCAAGTAGAGAGTGGTGTAGCTGATGCACGCTATAACTGCACACAATGTCATGTGCCACAAGCACAAACAAAACCTTTGGTGGAAAACACTTTTAGTCCGGAATTTAGTAGCGAGTCTCAAAAACACCAATCAAATTTACTTGATGTGTTAAATCAGGGAGTGAAATAGATTTCGTGAAGTTGCTAAGATATGTTCTCATAGTGTGTGTTATGTGTGTGAGTGCATACGCCAAAGTGTTGCCCTCACGCATTATAGATACACACACAGAGATAACTTCTATGCAACAAAGTAATGGGAAATTGTATGTTTGCACTTCACAAGGTGAGGTGCAAGTGTATGCGCTTGATACTTTGAAATTTTTACAACGCATAGATATACCTAGTTATACGGATTTGTTTGGTTTTGTGTTTCGCCCAAAGGTGTTTAACACCGATGTCAATGCCAACGCAGAGATTCTTATCGTTGCAGCAGGGGCGAATGGAAGTCGGAGTCTGTATGTATATGCCAATGAGAATCTGCAGGTTTTGCTAGAGGGTATGAGCATTGCCAAGGCATTATGGGTTAGTCAAACTCAAGTGCTTGTGGCACTCATGAGTCACGAAATTTTGCTTTTTGATACACAGCAAAAAAAGATTCTCTATCAAACGCAAGTTACACAAGCAAGCTTTAGCGATATGGTTTATAATGCACATGATCATATCGTATATACCACTGGAGAATCTGGTGTAGTGTATGCAATAGATCCAAGTAATGGCAAGATTTTAGGGCATTATGATATGATTAATAAAGATAAGATTTTTGCCCTTGGTTTTGGAGGGGACAGCCTTGTGGGTGCTGGGCAAGACAAGCGACTTAGTATTTATAGATTCCAAAATGGTAGCAAGTTATTAGATTCTGCAATGGTGCGATCAGAATTTTTGATTTATGCTGCAGGAATAGATACAAAGGGCGAATATATCGGATATATGAGTGATGAAAATGGCAGTGTGCAGATTCTGCGTGCCAAAGATAAAAAGCCTCTTGTAGTCTTAGAGGGTATTGTAGGGGTTGTAAATAGCATCATCTTTTATGGAACAAATGTGTTTATAAGTTGTGATGATAGCAAGATTTATGTGTTTAATTTACAAGGAGTGTTATGAATATTTCAAGCATAATAGTGCGTGCAAAGCGTGATGACTGGGAGAATCTATTACAAGAAATTGGCAAGATTGCATATAGTGAAGTAGCGCTAGAGGACAAAGAAAAGGGCGTTATCATCGTAACCATAGAGGCTCCTGATACAAATTCAGACATACAATCACTAAAGCAAATAGGCACCTTAAAAGGTGTGCTTAGTGCGGATATGCACCTAAGTTATACGCAGGATTTAGAGGAGTGCAAACTCGATATGAATGAAATTGCTGAACTCATTGATACAAAGCCTATTGCTGAAGTGAGATATTCCGGAGATGTCAATAATCTTTTGAAATAACTATTTATGCGCGAGAGTATGTGTGGTGCTATCTATGGAGTGGAAAAATTTCGCAAGGAGTTTGTGCAGTGTCGCAAATTCCTCATCACTAAGGGTGTGTAGCAATTCTCTTTCGTGCTGAAGCGTCGCAGAAAAGATTTTTTTGGCTTGTTTTTTGCCCTCTGGAGTGATTATTATGAGATTTTCTTTGCGATTAGTGGGATTTTTTTGTCTTTGTAATAATCCTCTTTGTTCGAGGTCATCGATAAAAAATCGAGTCGTGTTTTTGTCAATCTCCACGATGTTGGCAATTTCTGTTTGGGAAAGCTGTGTATCCATCGCAATAAAAAGTATGCCTACCTCTCTGCCATCAGTAAAACCAAATTGTGCCAAAACCATTTCTCTAAAATGAGTTTTTGCAGCACATACAAGTTTTTGACAAAGAAAAAAGATTGATTCCTCAAACATTCAATAAGCCCTTTTTATGATAGTAATACAAAATTTTAGTATAAAAATATTATTTTACTATAAATATGTAATGGAAATCAAGATATGAGAGTTTGGCTCTTGTGTCAATTGTGGGCTTATGGTAGTGTGCTTAGAATCATAGTGCCTTGAGGCTTTGTGCAAGTTTTTGAATGCGTTCATTGAGCTCATCAAAATCTTTTGCATCATCAAGGTAGCTGAAAAACTCATTTTTTAGAATCTGCAGATTCTTAAACGTATCTATGGCTTTTTGCCCTTCTTGTGTGATTTGTGTGCCGCTATCTTTGCCTCCACCCGCATTTGAAATAACTAGCGGATTTGGTGCGGAGAGTTTGTTGGCTATGTCTATGCTATCCCACGCTGCTTTATAACTCATTTTCATTTGTTTTGCAGCTTTGGCTATCGAACCACTAGCTTTGATACGCTCAAGCAATTCGATTCTGCCAGCTCCTAGATAATTTTTAGAATCTTTTGTGATCCAAAATCGAGAATCTATCTTCATACCCAACCCTCGCACTACTTTTTAGTATAACACCACATACACCACGCGTGGTCCATGCACACCAAACACCGTTTGTAATTCAATATCAGCGGTGCGTGAAGGACCTGCGACAAAGATAATATTTGTTGGCAAAATCTCGCTTCCACTGCGATTTTTCTCATATGTCTTGATACATTCAATACCAGCATAGAGATTTTCCACTATATGCTCTTTTTTGAGTAGATAAATGCAATTATTGGTGATAAGTGAAGAAAGTCTAGGAGCTTGTGGATTAGCGCTTAGCCCCACAATGCCTAGATTTGCTACACCACATCGTGCTTCCACGATAGAAGTATCAATCCCAAATAATTCCCCACGCATAGAATCTACGCTTTGTGTATAAGGGATAAATTTGGCTTCCATACCCTTAAAGTCTAATGACACATCAGTGTTATACAACACTTCTTTAGCCTTGACTTCTCCAAGGATTTCTGCGATTGTAGATTCTAGAGTATCAAGATTAGTTTCATGCACGATAGCCTTATTATTGCTTTGATTGAGTTTGTATTCTTCCAAAAGTTCCTTATGCGTGTAATTCATAGGGTTAGCATACTGCACCTTTGGGCTTGGAATATGTGTATTAATTTTAAGAGAATCTCGCACACGCCCTAAAATATCTGCCTTACTCATAAATTACTCCTTGCATTTGAGATACTTTTTTGTGGAGATTGCCATTGATTTTTGGGAATTCACGATACTTCACCCAATTTTTTAGCAATGGCATAAAGGGTGCAAATACCTTGCCAAGCGGCGCAAAGATATTTGCCATAGTGAGCGCAAATCGCCATTTATTAGGGCTTGTTGCCAAAGTGGCAAATTGACTCATCGCCTTGATTTCAGCAGGATTTTGTGTGCTTGAATCTGTGCCTACCACACTTTTTCGCCCTTGCCCTACGCGCTCACTTCGCAAATCTCTAATAAGCTCTGCAAGAGGGATTTTCACAGGGCATACTTCAGAGCAGCGCCCACACAATGAGCATAAATCCAGCATAGGACTAAATTTGTTTAATCCAAAAAGTTGGGGTGAAATCACCTCACCAATAGGACCAGGATAGGTGCTAAGATAAGCGTGTCCGCCGATTTTGTCATACACAGGGCAATGATTAAGGCAAGTGCCACATCGAATACAGCTTAATGCGCGGTAATAATGCGAATCGCTAAGCATTTGTGAGCGATTGTTGTCAAGCAAAATAATATGCACTTCCTTTGGTCCATCAAGTTCGCCTTCTTTGCGAGGGGAAGTGATGATATTGTTATAGCAAGTTACTACCGCACCTGTAGCAGAAGGAATAAGTAAGGCATTAAGTGTAGAGGCATCTTCAAAGCTTTCAATCACTTTTTCAATCCCACAAAACGCAATGTGAATATCACAAGCTGTGGTGCTCATACGCCCATTTCCTTCATTTTCTAAGAGCCAAATTGCTCCCTCATTGGCGATAGCAAAATTCACGCCACTAAGTCCGAGTTTGAATTCTTGGAATTCTCTGCGTAAATGCGTGCGCGCAATTTCATTAAGTTTTTCAGGTTCAGATTCAAGTGGTGCACCGAGTTTTTGATGAAAAATTTCGCCAATTTGATAGCGATTTTTGTGGATCGCAGGTGCGACAATATGCACAGGTGGCTCATCAATGAGTTGGATAATAATCTCACCCAAATCCGTCTCAATAGGTTCTAATCCTTTGGCTTTGAGAAAAGCATTGAGGTGCGTTTCCTCACTCGCCATAGACTTACCTTTGAGAATCTTGGTGATATGGTTTTTTTGCATTACCTCAAGCACGATATTGTTAGCTTCCTCACTATTTTTTGCCCAATGCACAATAAAGCCATTTTTACGCGCATTAGATTCAAAAGTTTCTAGCAATACATCAAGCTTGGAGAGATTTTTTTGTTTAATTTCTTTGCCTTTTTCTCGCAATACTTCCCAATCCAAAAAACGCGTAGCAATAAGCTTTTTGCGATTGCCTTTTAGTGTATCCATAACGCTTAGAAGGTTTTTGCGTAATTGTGCATCTTCAAGTTTAGTATGTATCACATCGTGGTATTGCTGTTTGATATTTGCACTCATTTTTTTCTCCTTATAATCCGATTCGTTGTGCAAGGAAGTCATACAAATGCATTGGCTTGATATCTACACCTTGCTTTTTCATCGCACCAGAGATATTGAGTAAACACCCAGAATCTGCACTCAAAAGGTATTCTACGCCTCTTGATGTTATATCTTGCACTTTTTGGGTAACCATGGCATTAGAAATTTCAGGCTCCTTAACGCTAAAAGTTCCACCAAATCCACAGCACTCTTCCTCACGCTCTAGCTCGATTAATTCCACATTGCTAAGGCTTCTTATAAGATTTTTTGCAGAATTAATACATTTTGCTACGCGCAATGCGTGGCAGTTGCTATGCCAAGTTACTTTAGTAGGTGCTCCTTTGTCTTCATAGCACACCTTTAAGACATTATCTAAAAACTCACTTAACTCATAGATTCTGCTACTAAAATCTCTTGCTTGAGATTCATATGGTGTGCCTTCAAAAAGCTCGATATAATCTACTTTCATCATTCCTGCACACGATCCACTTGGCAGAATAATAGGCTCACTACCTTTAAATAGATTCATATTATATAGGGCAACTTTTTTGGTTTCCTCATAATATCCGGAGTTAAAACTAGGTTGCCCACAACAGGTTTGATCTTTTTTGAAGACTACTTCAACACCTTCTTTTTGTAAGAGTTTTATGCTATTGACACAAGTGTCAGCAAAAGCTGCTGCACCAATACAAGTCGAGAAAAAATATACTTTCAAGATTTGCTCCTTGTTTTGGATTATCATAAAATTTGTGTGCGTATAATATCCCAATCCTGCTTAAGTAATTGCGAATAGCGTATTTTCCTTGTGAAATTTATTAAGTCTTGTTTCAAAATTACATTTTTTGACAGATTTTCGTGGTTTTTTGGCATATTGGCATATTGCTTTTAGAAAAAACTTGTTAAACTATCGCACTTAAGCAGTATCTATAGATAATGTTTTTGTGAGATTTAATTTTATTGTGTATGGAGGTTTTTATGGAAACTCAAGTTGTTGAGTGGGCGCAAAATTATAATCCACTGAATAATATGTGGCTTAGTGCGCTTGTAGCATTTTTGCCTATTGCGATGTTTTTTATTTCGCTTGTTGTATTTAAGACAAAGGGACATACAGCAGGGTTTTTGACCGTTGTGTTAGCAGCTATTCTTGCGGTGTTTGTATTTGGTATGCCTTTTGATAAAATGCTTTGGAGTTTTGTATATGGAGGGCTTTATGGAGTATGGCCTATCGCTTGGATTATTGTTGCAGCGATTTTTCTCTACAAGCTCACAGTAAAATCAGGTTATTTTGATATTTTGCGTGAATCCATTATCGCTATCACACCCGATCAAAGATTGCAAGTGATTTTGATTGGTTTTTGTTTTGGTGCATTCTTGGAGGGTGCTATTGGCTTTGGTGGTCCTGTGGCTATTACTGCAGCATTGCTTGTGGGTATGGGCTTAAGACCATTATATGCAGCAGGATTGTGTCTCATCGCAAACACAGCACCTGTTGCTTTTGGTGCGGTGGGGATTCCAATTACTGCTATGGCAGGTGTTGTTGGAATACCTGCAATTGAGATTTCTTCTGTCGCGGGACATATGCTTCCACCTCTTTCTTTGTTTGTGCCTTTTTTCCTAGTCTTTTTGATGAATGGTATTAAAGGCGTGAAAGAAACGTGGCCAGCACTTTTTGTTGCAGGATTTAGTTTTGCTCTAGTGCAATATCTCACTGCAACACATCTTGGACCAGAATTACCAGATATTGCCTCAGCAGTTGTTTCTATTGCGGCTACAACAATCTTTTTGAAATTTTGGCAACCAAAAAATACTTTTACATTCGATACAGAGATAGGTGGCAAACAAACATTAGAAGCAAAGACATATTCTGCGGCACAAATTACTCTTGCGTGGATACCTTTTGTTATTTTGATTGCAATGATTATTATTTGGACGCAAGGTTGGTTTAAAGATGCTTTAGCTTTTACAACTGTGAAATTTAGTTTTGATGGGTTAAATGGATTGACCCAAGTGCCTCCAGCCGTTAATGAAGCAAAAGCAGTTAATGCTGTGTTTTCATTACCACTTGTCTTAAACGCAGGGACTTCAATTTTTATCACTGCTCTTATTACTATGGTGCTATTAAAAGTAAAAGTTTCTACCGCGATAGCAACATTTGGTGAAACATTGCGTGAAATGAAATTTGCACTTTTAACTATTACATTGGTGGTAGGTTTTGCATATGTTTCAAACTATAGTGGATTGTCCGCAACTCTCGCTTTAGCTTTGGCGGAAACAGGAAATGCCTTTGCATTTTTCTCACCTATCGTAGGTTGGCTTGGTGTATTCCTCACAGGTAGTGATACAAGCTCTAACTTACTCTTTGGGACATTGCAACAACTCACCGCTAGACAATTGGGCTTACCAGAAGTCTTATTCCTTGCAGCGAACTCTGTGGGTGGTGTCGTAGGGAAAATGATTTCTCCACAAAGTATCGCTATTGCGTGTGCAGCAGTGGGATTGGTAGGCAAAGAATCTGATCTCTTTAGATTCACAATCAAATACTCTATTATTCTTGTGATAGGTATTGGTATCTTCACATATGCTCTTGCGTTTTGGATACCTTGGGCGATTCCTATGGGACAGGCGTAGTGTAATTGCAAGATATGTGCATAGTGAGGTTTTGTAGGCGATATATACAAATAGGATTGCTAAGTCTTGTGCTTAGCTCATCCTTTTTGTCCCTGCAAGCAAAAAGTGGGTTTGAAATTTTTGGCGATGCGATGCAAGTATTGCCCTTTATCACAATGACGTATAGTTATGCTATAGATGATTTTGATGGTGTGAAACAACAGGCGCTAGGATCCGCAGTAACTTTTGCTAGCACACATGTCATCAAACAAGGTTTTGTTATTCTCTCGCGATCAGATTCTGAACTTGCAAGTATTTCTCAGCGTCCAAATAATGGCAGTTATAATGGCTTCCCTTCCGGACATACTTCTTTTGCGTTTTCTGCTGTAGGATTTGCACATAAACGCTATGGTTGGAAATTTTCTGTGCCATTAGGCGTTGTAGCCACGCTTACAGGTGTTTCTCGTGTGTATGCACAACGCCATACGACAGAGCAAGTTGTCGCAGGTGCTGTTTTGGGTTTTTTTGTTTCATATGCATTTGCCCAAAAACTTCAAGCTCACGATGCCACCCTTGCTGTTGGCATTACTCCTCATAATGGTTATACACTCAATATATATAAGCGTTTTTAAAAGTTGGAATATTTTTTGCTAACTCAAGCTAAAATTACATCAAAGGAATGAAAGATGAAAAAGAAAATGCTTAGAGGATCTATTGTAGCAGTTGTTGCCTTGGCAATAAGTGGTTGTGATTTGCTTGATGTCCCAAGTGGTGGCAGTTCTGCAAGTAATGGATTGATACCACCTAGCGCACAACCAAATTATGCACCAATTCAGGCACCTACATATCCTCCAATGCCAGGATACAACACTAACCCAAATTTAGTTGCAAGACCTACTATTGCTCAACCGCAGCGTGTTAATACGATGGTCATTGATAAAGTTGAGGTTTCTGGTGCCCAAGATCGTGATCCAAAGTTTGAACGAGATGAGGTTATCACACCTAAGCAGTCAGAAGCTCTTATACCAAATTCACCAATGCTTACGGAAAATAATATCATAGAGCTTAATGCTGTGGGTATGGGGATACCGCCTGAAAATACTGTTTCACCAGGTCAAGCTATGGCACTTGCTAAACGTGCAGCGATTGTTGATGCGTATAGACAAATTGGTGAAAAAATGTATGGTATCCGCTTGAATGCACAAGATACAGTTAAAGATATGATTGTGCAAAATTCAACCGTTAAAACCAAAGTCCAAGCATTAATTCGCAATGCAGAAATTAATGAAAGCATTTGGAAAGATGGTGTTATGCAAGTAAGTATGCAGCTCAAACTTGATGGGAGAATTTGGCACAAAGTGCTCTCTGGCGGTAAATAAACATATATCCTATGCATATAAGATTCTCACATTTTCTTTGTATTCTCTTGGCTCTGTGCTTTAGTGCGTGTGCAGAGCTTACCGAGAGTTTTGGCACACTCTTTGACACAGGGGAGCAAAAAGCTTCTCAAGAACAAGAAGAGGTCGTGCACCCTACAAAATTTAAGATTCTTGAGATTCAATCTCCACAAATTTCTTTTTATGATTTTGCCACTATTACATATAAAAAACAAAGCACAAAACTTGCGCTTTATAAGCTTGGCAAGGTCATTGGAGATATTACGATTAATCCATCATCAATTTGTTTTAATAATGATTGCTTGGGTAAATGGAATGCGGCAAAAAATTTTTTTGGTGCAGTGAGCTATGGAGATTTATTTGAAGATATTATTTTTGCTCGTGATATTTTTGATGGCGAGGGCAAAGGCATAGCTCCAAATGGAGCTATGGTGCAATGGTTTGTAAAATCAGGCCAAGAGATTTATTATGAACGCAGCGACTCCTATACACTTTTTCATAATAGGAGTAATGGTGTCATTGTCGGCATACAAAGCTATAGTGTAAAGAACAAGGCAAAATAATCTTAGTGCAATGCAGCATTAAGCTCAATTTTTCTATTACTTCTAAATGCTATCATCTTTCCTGTATTAGAATCTTGTCTAAAGTGGATTCCGTGTTTACCTGAAAGATCTCTGCCTTTATACAACCCATTTGGATGTATACTAAAATCTGTGTTAATTTGTGCTATTTTTTCTGCTTCTGCCTTGGAGATTTCAAAAATAGTGCCAGCCAATACAGCAATACCACCATCTACAATGCACCCATCACCCAAACTAATACCTGTAGAGCTATTCACGCCAAGAAGGCAGTTTTTACCAATACTAATGGGATCAGAGTTGCCACCACTTAACACACCCAAGATACTTGCGCCACCACCAATATCACTACCTTCACCTACAACTACGCTTGATGAGATTCTGCCTTCATTCATACACGCACCCATTGCGCCGGCATTGAAATTCACATAGCTTGCTCCAGGCATTTGTGTGTAGCCACCTGTGCCTAGATACGCACCAAAGCGAGTTTTTGCAGTGTCAAGGAGGCGGATATTGTCGTATTGTGGAATGACTTGCATTAAGTAGCGTGGGAATTTATCCACAAAATCAATAGCTGGAAATTTATTTTTAAGTTTTAAAGAAATTTCTTTTTTTCGTAGCCACTCTAGCTCATAAGGTTTATTGCCACTCCACGCTACATTGGTGAGAAGTCCAAAGATTCCATCAAGATTTAGGCTGCGTAATGGTGCCTTACCAAGAGAGAGAGCCAAGAGTTTCATATAAGCACTCTCTACACTCTGACATACAGAATCTGCATACAGCACACAAAATCTATATTTTGCCTCTCCATTGCAAGTATTTAGTTTATTTTTCTTAGCAATTTTAAGAAGCTCCAAAATAACTTGAATATTTTTGTGTGTTTGGTCATTGCTAAGCGCTTCATGCAAAAACGGATCATACAGCTCCAAAGCTTTGTGTAAAAATGTCTCGTTGATACCATGTACAGATTCATTTTCGTTTTGTGAAATAAGCGAATCTGCTTGTTTGGCTGCATAAGAAAGCACAGCATACGTTCCTAGATTCTCACCTTGCCAGTTTAGCAGTGGATAGGTTGCACAGAGGACCTTTTGTGAATGTTTGCCTATATCCACGCGCGCAATACCAAATCCTAATGGTTGTCTATAACTTGGATCTTTTTGGAATGCATCTACAAAGTTTTTAAATTTTTCCATATTGTTATCTCCTCTTTAATGTATATGTAGTTGCGAGTTGTGTTTATTGCAAAAATCTGACATTGTAGCAAAAAATATGCAAAATGGGGTTAAAAGTTGCAATTAGATTCTCTAAAGCATAAGAGAGAATCTAAGTATATGCCTTAGTAATATGGATATATATTCAGTGTATCGAAGTATGAGGATAAGTAAAAAATGAGTAAAAATGTAATGCCCATAATAAGTTTTCACACAATAATTTACTTTACATTTATATTTAATAGAGGCTTAATATTGAAGCTTATACAATCATAATGTTTAGGATACCAAAATTTTAAGGAGTGGATATGCAGAATAATACTAGTCTCGCGTTAGAGTATGACTATAGTATAGCGAAGTTATTCGTGTTTTCTGTGCTAGCATTTGGGTTTGTTGGGTTGCTTCTTGGGGTGATTGCTGCCTTCCAACTTGCGATTCCAGAGCTCAATTACCTTGCATCAGAATATGGGACTTTTGGGAGAATAAGACCATTACACACAAGTGGAATTATTTTTGGTTTTACTTTGAGTGGTATTTGGGCATCTTGGTATTATTTGGGACAAAGAGTGTTAAAAATTAGTTACCTTGAGCATCCATTTTTACGTGCTGTTGGGTTATTACACTTTTGGCTTTATATTGTGCTTATGGTTTTAGCAGTGATTACGCTGTTTGGAGGTTTGACACAATCCAAAGAATATTCAGAGCTTATTTGGCCTCTTGATATTTTAGTTGTTGTAGTGTGGGTGCTTTGGGGTATTAGCCTTTTTGGTAGCATGGGTGTAAGGAGAGAAAAGGTTATTTATATCTCTTTGTGGTATTTTATAGCGACATTTGTTGGTGTTTCTGCTCTCTTTATTTTTAATAACCTTTCTATCCCTACAGGTTTGGTAGCTGGAGTAGGTAGCTGGTGGCATTCTATCTCGCTTTATGGTGGGACAAATGATGCGATGGTGCAATGGTGGTGGGGACATAATGCTGTCGCATTCGTCTTTACTTCAGGTATTATCGGGCTTATTTATTACTTCTTGCCAAAAGAATCTGGTCAAAGAATCTTCTCATATAAGCTTACACTTTTTTCATTTTGGGGCTTGATGTTTGTGTATATTTGGGCTGGTGGACACCACCTTATTTACTCTACAACGCCAGATTGGATTCAGACATTAGGATCAGTGTTTTCTGTGATTTTGATTTTGCCTTCTTGGGGAACAGCGATTAATATGCTTCTTACAATGCGTGGAGAATGGAATCAAATTAAAGAATCTCCAATGATCAAATTCCTTATCCTTGCTTCTACATTCTATATGCTTACAACACTAGAAGGACCTATACAATCTATTCGATCAGTAAATGCTTTGGCACACTTTACAGATTGGATTATTGGACATGTGCATGATGCAGCACTTGGTTGGGTAGGATTTATGGTTATTGTAGCTGTATATCATATGGTGCCTAGAATCTTTAAGCGTGAAATTTATTCTAAAAAGCTTATGGACGCGCAATTCTGGGTGATGACTACTGGTATTATCCTATATTTTTCAAGTATGTGGATTTCAGGTATCACACAAGGTATGATGTGGAGAGCTACAAGTGAATATGGAAGCTTGATTTATAGCTTTATTGATACAGTGCGCGATATTGTGCCATATTACTATATTCGTGCAATTGGTGGATTACTCTATTTGATTGGTTTTGTTGTATTCCTTTATAATGTGTTTATGACTATTTCTTCAGGTAGAGTGCTTGACAAAGAACCTGCCAATGCTACGCCTATGGCAGCTTAAGTAAGGAGGTAGGCTATGTTTAACTTTTTGGAAAGAAACCCATTCTTTTTTACACTCGCTTTTTTTGCTGTGTTTTCTATCGCTGGGCTTGTGGAGATTTTGCCTGGGTTTGCTAAAACAGCGCGCCCAATCGAAGGATTGCAACCATATAGTTTGCTTGAAACTGCTGGGAGACAAGTTTATATTGCAGAGGGTTGCTATAACTGCCACTCTCAGCTTGTGCGTCCATTCAAGGCGGAAACAGATCGCTATGGTGCTTTTAGTTTGAGCGGTGAGTATGCATATGACAGACCATTCCTTTGGGGATCTAAGAGAACAGGACCAGACTTACATAGAATCGGTGATCGAAGCTCTACTGACTGGCATGATGGGCATATGTGGGAACCTACTTCTCGTGTAGCGGGATCTATTATGCCTGCATATAAACATCTTTATACAAAAGATGTAGATTTTGAAACTGCGTTTGCTGAAGCCTACACACAAAAAGTGGTATTTAATGTGCCTTATGATGTGGAAGGTGGTGTGCAAATTGGTGCAGATGAATATGTAAAAGGTGATGTCAATACGCTTGCGAAAGCTAGAGAACTTTTTATGCAAGAAGCAAAGGTAGTTGTTGATGAAATGGTTAATCAAGATGTCAAGGCAGCCTTTGAAAGAGGCGAGGTTAAGGAAATCGTAGCTCTTATCGCCTATATGAATAGTTTGAGCCAAAAACGCCGATCGCCATTGGAATAAGGAAGTGCTACAATGCTTGAGTTTGTAAAAGAATACGCAGGTGTGCTATATACGATTGGCACACTTGGACTTGTAGTGTTTTTGTATAGCTATGCGTATCATATGTATTCTGCACAACAAAAAGGTGAGAGAGATTATGAAAAATATGCTGATTTGGCTTTGCGTGATGGCTTAAATGATGAGCTTATTGAGCCACATGAGAATACAATAAAAAATAAGTAAGGAGGAGTTTATGCAATGGTTTGATTTATCAGATAGTGTAAATGCTTTAGCGTTGCTAGGGGCAATAGTCATTTTGATATTGACTGTGTTTATTATGGGTTTATATCTCAAAAAAATTAAAGACGCTAAACAAAGTGATGGCGAACAACTTGATCATAATTGGGATGGCATAGGTGAGTTTGCAAATAACATTCCTGTTGGTTGGGTAGCGTGTTTTGGTGCTGTGATACTTTGGGGATTTTGGTATTTTTTCTTGGGGTATCCACTCAAATCTTTTTCACAGATTGGAGAATATAACAAAGAAGTGCAAAAATATAATGCTGCCTATGCTGAAAAATGGGAAGGCTTAGATGCCACTCAGCTTAAAGATATGGGACTTAATATTTTCCAAGTGCAATGTGCGCAATGCCACGGACCAGAAGCCGATGGTATGGATGGTAAAGCACAGAATCTTGTTAATTGGGGTAAAGAAGAAGGCGTGATTGATGTTATCAAACATGGTAGCAAGGGACTCGGATACCTTATGGATGAAATGGCACCTGTAGATGTAAATGATGACGAAGCTAGAGCAATCGCAGCTTATGTTCTGAAAGAACTCTCTGCCAAAAAAGAAACAAAATACCCTCTAGAAGTAGAAAAGGGCAAAGAACTTTTTGAGGTGAATTGCACCGCGTGTCATGGTGATGATGGAAAAGGTATGGAAGGCACAGCTTTGGATTTGACCACTTATGGCTCAACATCATTGTTGCACAAAGTGCTAAATCATGGTAAGCGTGGGAATATTGGGATTATGCCTTCATTTGGGTATGCAAACTTTGCACCAGCTCAAGAAGAAGCATTGAACGCATACATTCAGTCTTTAAGTATCCAAGAATAAGGAGGCGGTATGGATAGATTATTTGGTATCAATGGGATTGCGGGACTTTTGATAGCGGTTGTTGTATTGCTTAGCCTTGTTGGTATTTTTGGCACTTGTGCTGTTAAGATTCAACAAAAACAAGCGACAAATTTTTACAAGATAGAATCTCAGAATAGCATTGAACAAAATGTCAAAGATGCTTCTGTGTATTACAAAAATGCAAAGGAGTAGCCAATGAAACTTACACTTATGGAAAAAGTGCTTGCCACACTTATTGTGATCACTATTTTGACAGCTATTGCTATGCCTTTTATTCCTGATCTTTTTTTGCACCTCGTGTAAATGAGAATCTTCGCGCTTTGCCTTATGTCTCTTGGGCTTTTGATAGCCAAAGAGACGCTGTCTGTGCAATTTACTCAAGATAATGATCATGTGCTTGTGCCAAAGACAAAGGAGTTTATTGATAGATTAGGCGCAGAGCTTTTGGAAAAAACAGGATTTTTGCTTAAGGTGGTCGTGGTAGAAGATAGTCAGCATGCCATTAGCACTTTAGACAAAAACCTTGATATACCAACAGATTCTTTAGATTCTGTGGCAGCGCGTGAAGTATATAAGCAATATTTACAAAATAGTGCGCAACACACACCCTATGCGATGATTGTGATGTATATCAAAGACAAAAAAATCGATTTTGTGCTAAGCGATAGAGATGTGTTTGATAAAAAACTTGAAGAGCGTGTGTATTTTGAGTATATGGTTCCTTTGCTCCCAAAGGGCAACGACAATCCTACCCAGCCACAAATTTCAGCCATTTTATTTAATGGCTATAGTGAAGCTGCGGATCTTATTGCACAATATTATGGTAAAAGTTTGGCGTTAAATATTCCTCGTGATGAGAGTGGGGGTAGGGAATTTGTCAAAATAAGTATGCTTTTTATGCTTAGCATATTGTTTGGTGTGGTAATATTTGTGTATGTAACATCAAAATTTTTCAAAAAATGAGGTTGTGATGAAAAAAAATTATTGGCCTGTGGCGATTGTTGGGATTATTTTATTTGGTGTCTTGATTATTAGTGTGGGAGTGGTGATTGCCATAAAAAATCCTGCAATCGATGAGGAAATGTATGGTGGCAAAAAACGCGATATTGATGAAAGAATTAATAGCATTTTGCAAGAACAAAACGAGTTTGAATCTAGTGCAAAAGCTTTTTTGCAAATGGGAGAAGAAAGTCTTGCGTTGCAAACCCCTTATCGTATCAAAGCACCAAAAAAATCTTTTGTTCCGCCAAAGTTTGCGTTGCCCTTATCGTTGCGTCTTGAGATGCAATCGCCTATATATATCCATTCTGTAAAACTCATTATCACAAGTTTTATGCAAGATGTGCCAGATAGCAACCCTATAGCTTTTAGCACAAAAAATGCACAAATATATACGCCAGATAGTTCTCTCACTTTTGCCAAAGATGGGCGCTACAAACTCTGCTTTGAGATTCAATACTCCCAAAATCGTGATACACCACCTACAAAAACCGCTTATTTTGAGCAAGAAATTTTTTATGCCTCCAATGCTGCTCACGCCAATTAAGGCTAGTAATGAGAGGCGCTTTTGTGATGATAGAATGCGTATTGGGGCTTGTGTTATGTGCATTAGCGCTTGGCATTGTCTTTAGCTTTCAGCATTCTATGAGCCATAGACTAGCGCTTTTGCATACAGAATTAAGCAGTGGTGCGGATATGTTGCGCATTCTCTCCACCACGCCAGAGCCCGCACAACTCTCCACTAATACTCATAGTTATGAGGTTTATCATTACACATATCACAAAGATACATTATTGCCTTATACGCTTCATTATTTTAAACCATTCTCTGTGCAATAAATATGCGTTGGCGTGCTTTTGTTGCTTTTGAAATGCTATGGAGCATCGTCATTTTTGGGATTATTGGTGTTACATGTGCGAGTGTGGCATTACATTTTACGCGTTTTTTGGTGGATAGTTCTGCACAAAAAGCACTAGATTCTCACATCGCACTTTTGCGGATTCAAAATCTATTATCCCAAAGCGTAGATTTGCACTTAAGCCCATCAAGCGCAAACTTTTTGCTTGTGGATATGGAGCGATTTTTGGGTTATGGGGATAAGAGCTTTGCAAATGCGCGATTTTTTAATGATACGCTGTTGCCACAAGTTCCTATAGAGATTTTTCGTGTGCAGGGTGATGAAATTATTTTTAGCACATCTCTTGATAGCGCAGGTTTTGTGCCAAACCAAAATCTTGTGCTTGTGTGCCAAAATGCGGTAGATTCAGAGGATTTTGTAGAATCTCTTTTTAAAGTCGTGAGTGTAGGTAATGATAGACTAAGGGTAGATTCTACACCCTCACCTTTGTGCCGCGCAGTCTTGCCATTACAAGAAAAGCGTGTGGAGATTGCTTATCATAATGATATACTTTGGCTTAATCAAGAAGTGCTGCTAGAAAATGTGCGAGAGTTTGGCATATGGTATTTGCCAGATGATAAGTTTGTAGGGTTTAGATTCTGTATGCAGCAGCGATGTTTTGAGGGCGGAAGCTTTGTGGGCGTAAAAGCCGCATTCTTATAAATGGACAGATTCTATGTGTAGAGCGTTTTGTAGTTTTTATGCCGTGTTTTTGTTGGCGTTTGTATCGATGTGTATAGGCACTATCATAGCGCTTTCGCCAAATGCTCCATTTTCACATATCCACGCTTATACCCAGCTCCAGCTTTATGCCAAAAGTATGTATGAGATGCATATGCTTTGTATCAAGTCTTTTGATGTGGCGCGTTGTCAAGACATAGCATTTAGCCCACAAGCGCATTATCACATACAAGGACATATTACGCCATTTGGAGATTCGGTATTGCTTCTTGATGTGAGTGCGCAAGTGCGCAATCCTATCACTTCCTTGCAACAAAGCGTTATTCATAGACATATCCTTATAAAAAAATAGCTTTTTAATTATCTCTTTTGCAAAATTGTTTTACAATAACGCATTTATTTGTAAAAAGGAGTGTATATGTTTCACGAATATCGAGAGGAAGTTACCCAGCTAAAGACACACGATGCGCATTTTGCAAAGATTTTTGAAGAGCATAATGAGCTAGATGATAGAATTAAGCGCATAGAAAATGGTGAGGAATTGCTTTCAGATATGGAGCTTGAAGTATTAAAAAAACAAAAGCTACATTTAAAAGATGAAGCGTATGCAATGATTCTCAAATATCGCAAAGAACACGCAAAGTAAGCCTATAAGGTAAGTGTATGCATATTGATGATACGACTTTAGCCAAACTACAGAGACTTGGTAGTATTAAAGTTGATGGAGATAAGCATGATGAAATCAAAGCCCAACTCGAGGAGATTTTGGGTTTTGTAGAGAATCTTAATAGCCTTGAGCTTGCACAAAATTCATCATCTAGTCATCTTAAAACACCATTGCGTGATGATGTAGTGGTGGATTCTCATATAGCACATGATGTGTTGGAGTGCGCACCAAAAGCGCAAGAAGGCTTTTTTATTGTCCCTAAAATCATTGAATGAATCTAGATTCTATCAAGCTCCCACAAGAATGGAAAGAATTACTCAAAGACGATCTCCAAAGCCAATACTTTGAAGATATCACCAAGGCATATCGCGCCCAGCTTCAAAGTGGCAAGATTCTCTATCCTCCACCACGACTTTTATTTCACGCTTTTAATGCGACACTCCCTCAAGATGTGCGTGTTGTGATCCTTGGACAAGACCCCTATCACGGCAGGGTTGCGGTGCGTAATGGAGATACAATCGTGCAGATTCCACAGGCTATGGGTTTGTCATTTTCTGTGCCTATGCCTCTGCCACCTCCGCCATCGCTCAAAAATATTTATGCAGAACTTGCACGAACTATGGATTTTGTTCCACCGACACATGGGGATTTGAGTGCGTGGGCAAAGCGTGGCGTGCTATTGCTTAATAGTATTTTGAGTGTGCAAGCAAATAATCCAGCATCACACAAGAATCTTGGTTGGCAACAATTTAGTGATGCCGTGATTGCTAAGTTATCTGCGCAATACACGGGCATTGTGTTTTTGTTGTGGGGGAATTATGCCAAAGCAAAGGCTACGCTTATTGATAGCACGAAACATTGTGTGATCACAGCACCTCACCCAAGCCCCCTTGCAAAAGGATTTGTAGGGAGTGATTGTTTTGTCAAGGCAGACGCATATCTCAAAGCACAGGGCAAGAGCATTGATTGGAGTTTGTGATGACTCGTGTAGCGTGGAGTATGATATTTTGTGTTGCGCATTTATGGAGTGCGCCATTTTTGGAGCAAATACAGGCATATTTTTTGTATAAACAACATGCGTATCCACAAGCCTTGCGTATGTATGAATCTCTATATGCACAACAAAAGCTTTGTCATAATGCCTATAATCTTGCAAATGTATATTACAAAATGGGTATTTATGCAAGTGCGATTTCTTTGTATCAAGAGGGCTTAGAGTTGCCTTGCAAAGATGAGTATTACGCCCTTTTGTGGCATAATTTGGGGAATGCACTTTTTGCACTTGGTCGCTATGTGGAGGCATATCATGCCTTTGAAAACGCCCTAAGATTTGCATCAAATGCAGACACACAACATAATCTTGCCATAACACGCGAACTTTTGGAGCATGAGAAATCTATTGCTAAAATTATTACCAAACCAAAAGCTACAGATTCTCAAGAATTTGAAAATACCACGCCTCTTGTTATGCCACAAATTGCTACACCAAAGGATTTGGCAGATACGCACTTAAAGCCTTGGTAAGGCATAAAATGGCATAATTGTGGCATTTAGACACGATACAAAGGATTTTTATGGCTATTTTTGCAGCAAATTTTAAATGCAATCTCACACGCGGACAGACACAAATATACCTAACAGAGCTTGATAGTTATGCCTCAAAAAATCATACAAAAGATGATATTTTTGTATTTCCCAATCAAGCAGCACTCCTGCCTAATACCTATGCCTGTGTGCGTGTAGGTGCGCAAAATGCGTATTGTGCAGAAAATGGCGGTTTTACAGGAGAGATAGGCGCACAGCATCTAAAGGAATTTGGGATAGATTCTATTATTATTGGGCATAGTGAGAGGCGCACGATTTTTGGTGAATCTCAAGCGTTTATCGCACAAAAGTTTGCCTATTTTGCTAAGGCAGGATTTACGATTATTTATTGCATAGGCGAAGATCTTGGTGTGCGACAAAGTGGCGGTGTGGAGAAGTTTTTGCGTGAAGAGTTTGTGGGGATTGATACGCAATATGAAAATCTCATTGTGGCATATGAGCCTATTTGGGCTATTGGCACTGGTGTAAGCGCCAAGCTAGAGGACATAGCGCAAACACATGAGTTTTTGCGAGGATTTCTTGATAGCGCACTTTTATATGGTGGGAGCGTGAATGAAACAAATGCAGGGGAAATCTTGCGTGTGCCAAATGTTGATGGCGTTTTGGTAGGAAGTGCTAGTTTGGAAATTTCGCGTTTTTGTAAGATTATAGAATCTCTGTAGTCTCATCGGTAAGCTACCTAGTATCGTGCAGATTCTGCACGATAAAATAATCTACACATATAAATCGTGTTTATTTTAGGGCAAAGGGGGTGTGTATGCCCTTGTTTTTTCATAAACTCACATAGTGCATAATGTAAGCATTTTATTTTTCTAATATCCGATTAAAAAATTCCTTGCATAGCGGCGTGTTGTAATGGCAAAAGATTTTTGGGTTTTGGGTTAGATCATTTGGTTCTATGCTAAAGGCGATACTTTCACTCCCCACTTTTGCATAAAGCATAGGATATGTATAGGTAAAGTCACACGAGGCATTTTTGGTATGTAGGCTATGGAGAATCATAGAGGCTTGGGGCGCAAGGCTTTGGGGTGGTAGAGAATCCAAAAATCCACGCATATAGAGGGTGTGCAAGCGTTCTTGTGCGACAAAAAGCTTGGTGCGTAGATTCTGTAGGCAAACCTTTTGTGTGTTAAATGTTATGACTTTGAGTGCGCCTATGCTTAAAATCCCTATAATAACGATGACAAGGATAAGTTCTAAGGCACTAAATGCACCTCTAAAAGATAGCATTTGAAGTATTAAGCGGAATTGTTTTGCCGCCATTTGGGTGTCTAGCAAAGAGCTTTTCACAAAGTGTTGAATCTGCTTTTTGTGTAACACTAAAATTAAGCATAGCATTTGTGATACTTAGCTGCACACAGGCATTTTGTGTATCTGGTGTAGAATTTTTACCTAGCACTATGGCATTTCCTTGCAAAACCCAACGTGAAGGACTAAGCCCTGCAAGAGTAAAAACTTGAGAAAGTGTGAGGGTTTTTGGATCAAGGTTTTGGGAGAATACCTCACGCTGAATCGTGCTAATGGCATTGTTTATGTCATTTTCTATTGCCACAACTTGTGCATCTATGCGCGTGAGTGAGAATCTAGGAATAGCAATGGCAGCTAAGATTCCCAAAATTACGATGACAAATACAAGCTCTAGCATACTAAATGCACCGCGCATATTTTTAGCTATTTGTATGCGCATAAAAGCGCGATTCTTGCGTATATGTAGCTTAGAGAGCAAGTTTATACCCCAATCCTTTAAGCATTTGCAAAGTAAATTGTGCGCTTGTTTTGGCAGCAGATTCTAAAAATTCATCAAAGCTCACATCGGCGTTGCCATCGGCACTATCGCTGATTGATCGAAAAATGCAAAATGGCACACCAAAGGCATCACATACTACTGCAACACTTGCGCCTTCCATTTCTACACAATCTGCACCAAATGTATCAATAATCCATTGTTTTTTAGATTCACTAGCGATGAATTGATCGCCCGAAGCGATCACGCCAACCTTGAGTTCTTTGCCTATGAGTTTGGCGACTTTATGTGCTAGGTCATTGAGCGTAGAATCTGCTTCAATAAAAGTTTTGCTCTCAGGAATAAATCCTAGCGGATGTCCAAATGCGCTGATATCCACATCGTGTTGGCAAAGTTTGGAAGCTATGAGTAAATCACCGACTTTCAAATCTTTTGCCAACCCACCAGCTACGCCACTAAAAATAATTTTTTCACACCCAAAGTGCGTAATCATTGTAGTAGCAGTGATAGTTGCATGCACCTTGCCAATTTTGCTATATGCGATATATATTTCATCTGTAGCGACACACACTTTGTAATACGTGTTGCCCCCAAGCTGTTGTTTTGTGATAGGGTATTGCAACGCTTCTAGGCTTTGGATAAGAGGCGTGATTTCTTCTAGCATTGCACCGATGATAGCGACTTTCATACAAGCTCCTTATAGCATTTGTAGTGTTTCTTTGAGTGTGTCAAGATTGCTGATAGTATATGTAGGCTTTTGGCTTAGGCGTTTATTTAAGCCTTTTAGGACATTACCATTGCCAAATTCTATATACCCATCTACTTGTGAATCTATTTTGAGAATAGATTGTTTATAAAGCACAGGCGATACAAGCTGCTTGCTTAGGAGCTCTTTTGCCTCTTGTTTGGTTTGGTAGGTTTGTAATGTTGCATTTGAGAGGATAGGAGTTGATGAATCACCACTTAAATGCTCTTCTAAGAGTGCGCCAAATTCATGCAAGATTGGCTCTAGCATAGGACAATGACTTGCTACAGACATAGGCAAAAGCAATGCGCGCTTTGCTCCTAATGCCTTGATACTAGATTCACATGCGCTTAAATCACTTTTGGTTCCTGCAAGCACTACTTGCCCATCACCGTTGTAATTCGCACACCACACTTTTTTGCCATTTTGTTGTGCGGTTTGGCAAAATTCCTCTAGGGCTTTGTCTTCAACGCCCACAACTACCATCATTCCTGCATCTTGCCCTTCACAAGCCTTTGCCATAAGCGCACCGCGTGTATGCACGAGTTTCATGCCATTACCAAACTCTGCGCCATTGGCAATGATAAATGCACTCACTTCACCAAGTGAATGCCCAAAGGCAAGGCTTGGCATTAATGGATGCTCTTGTTGCAAGATATGGTGGGCTATGTAGCTTACAAGAAAGATTGCTGGTTGTGTGTATTGTGTGAGGTTGAGATTAGGGTTGTCATTAAAGAGTAGATCTTTCATATCGACTTTTATTGCTTCACTAGCTTCTTCAAATAATTCTTTGGCAAGAGTAAAATTCTCATAAAATTCCTTACCCATACCTATACTTTGGCTACCTTGACCAGGAAATATAAATGCATATTGTTTCATTCAAGTCCTTTGTATTTGGTTTGTGTTATGTTTCGATTATGGAGGGATTTTAGCATATTTCTTGCTAAGATTTGCTAAAAGCGCGTTAAGCCTTGTTTTATGTTTTTTGGGCTACAATCCCAAATCTTTTTATCGCTTTATATTTGTTGGACCGGTGGGTGAGTTGGCTGAAACCACATCCCTGCTAAGGATGCGTAGCCGCAAGGTTACCGAGGGTTCGAATCCCTCCCTGTCCGCCATTTATATTCTTTCACATAAAATCTCTGCAATTTTTCACATTTTTAAGTTTTTCTTGTATGGATTGAATTTTTAGAATCTATATTATTAAAATAATAATGGTTATTAATTTTTTGTAAATAAAGTTACCTTATAATAGCACGCAAACAAAGATTTCTGCTAACTACAAGATGCCATAGGTTGGGTGGGTGGGTATGTGCATCTTTTCTCCCTTATTTGTTGTTGTATTCCTCTTAGATTCTCCAAGCTCTTGGAGATGAGAGGAGTATTAGGAAAATCTTAATAAAGCTATGTATTTTTTTGGTAGAATATCTGTTTTGTAAAAACATTTGAAGGAGTTTTATGAAAAGTATATTAGCAAGTTTCAGTATAGCAAGTATTTTGTTGATATTTTCTGGTTGTGCGACGACTACTCCTGTTGGTGCGATTTTTACAGATGCTACACTGCCTTTACATGCAACTTCAGTAAATGGAGCGACAAAAAAAGGTGAAGCAACTTGCACAAGTATTTTGGGTCTTGTGGCTACTGGTGATTGTTCAATAGAGACAGCAGCCCAAAATGGAAAAATCCAAAGCATTAGATCTGTAGAGAACAAAGCTTATAGTGTGCTTGGGATATATAGCACATATACAACAATTGTGTGGGGTAATTAAGTATTACACGCTGTTTCTAGGCATTGTGTGAATCTACGCAGTTAGACTCTTGTATATCCTCTATAAAATAACGCGGTCTGTGCTTAGATTCTGTATAGATTTTACCTATATATTCTCCTATGATTCCTAAGCTTAGTAGCTGCACACCACTAAAGAAACTAAAAGGAATGATAGTGGATGCCCAACCCCACAAGGCATTATCGGTAAATAGCTTAACATATAGTGCATAAGCACCAAGCCCAAGGGAGAGTATAAAAAACACAAATCCTAGTATGCTTACTAGCCGCAGGGGCATAATACTAAAGCTTGTGATTCCATTCCATGCAAAAGAAAGCATTTTGCGTAGGGGGTATTTGGATTCTCCAAGTTCTCGTGAGAGCCTATCATAATACACGACATCATGTTGATAACCAAGAAGCGGCACCATACCACGCAAAAATAAATTTACTTCCTTAAATTCCATAAGTGCTTTGATAGCACGTTGAGAGAGTAATCTATAGTCTGCGTGATTGTAGATAAGTTTCACTCCCATAAGATTCATAAGCTTATAAAATCCAAGTGCGGTATATTTTTTAAACCCACTATCACTTTGGCGTTTTTTTCTTACTCCATACACCACTTCCGAGCCATCTAAAAACTTTTGTATGAAGCTTTCTAAAACATCAATGTCATCTTGCAAATCACAATCAATACTTATAGCGCAATCACATCGTGTGCTTGCATATTCTAATCCTGCTAAAAGTGCGTTTTGATGTCCCTTGTTGGTGGAGAGTTTAAGCGCTATAGTTCGTGGAGAATGGCAATGTGCTACAAAATCTGTTTCGGGGGGGGGGGCAATTATGCAGCAATGTATTTAACACTTTCCAAGTTTGATCTTTGCTTCCATCATCAACAAATACAATCGCACTTGTTGGTGCAATAAGGTTGTGTGCAATCATTGATTGAATCTTAGCACATAGCACTTGATAGGTTTTTGGTAATACAAGCTCTTCGTTATAACAAGGCACGATGAGATAGAGTATAGGATTCATAGATTTCCTTTGTGTTGTTTGTGGGGCATTATACATTGTTATGCTTTAGAGACTCTGTAAATATCGCTGCAAATCATCTTGGCTAAGCCATTGTGTGTTGGTATTACTAGCGTATTCAAACTCTGTTTGAATAAGTTTTCCAGAGAGATTGTTTGCCGTGTATGTGTAGTCTATGGGTGATTGAAAATTGATTGTTGGCATAAGTGTATAGAAATCCTCAAATTCCACACACAAACGCGCATCATCTTTTGGAATCATCACTTCATGCAGTTTTTCGCCTGGGCGTATGCCTACAACTTTTAGCGGTAGCGTGGGTGCGAGAGTGTGCGCGAGATCGGCTATTTTCATACTTGGGATTTTTGGCACAAAAATTTCTCCACCATGCATACGCTCTAGGCTCTGTAGCACAAAATCCACACCAGAATCTAATGTGATAAAAAAGCGTGTCATACGCATATCTGTGATAGGTAATTCTTTGGCACCAGATTCTATAAGCTTGGTAAAAAATGGTATGACAGAACCTCTTGATCCCATAACATTACCATAGCGCACCACACTAAATTTAGACTTTGAGCTACCTTTGAAATTATTTGCCGCGACAAAAAGCTTGTCAGAGCAAAGCTTAGTCGCACCATAGAGATTGATAGGATTTGCCGCCTTATCTGTGCTAAGGGCTATGATATGGGTTACATTATTATGCAAGGCAGCGGTGATAACATTGCTTGCGCCATCGATATTGGTTTTGATACATTCCATAGGGTTATATTCTGCGATAGGCACATGTTTTAGGGCAGCTGCATGAATACATATATCTATGCCATTTAACGCAGTTTCTAGGCGCGCGTAATCACGCACATCACCGATAAAAAATCGCATTCGTTTATCGCTAATACTTTGTTCCATTTCATATTGTTTAAGTTCATCGCGACTATAGACAACGATTTTTTTGGGATTGTAGTGTTGGAGAATTGTTTGGATAAACTTTTTCCCAAAACTGCCAGTCCCTCCTGTTATGAGGATATTTTTACCTTCAAGTATGTGTGCCATAGTATCTCCTTAGCGTATGTAGCCCAAATCATAGAGTTTATTGACAATATTGACAAGTATTGGACCGCCACTTCCACCACTACCGCCGTGCTCTAGCATAATTGTAATGGCGTATTTAGGGTTATTGTATGGGACAAATGCCGTGATCCACGCGTGTGATCGCTCAAAATATTCCATTTCATGCTCTTTAATTCTTGTTTTCATATCTTGAGGGATTCCAGTAACTTGTGCCGTGCCGGTTTTGCATGCAATAGGGACTTTAGCTCCGCGTGTTCGCCAATAGGCTGTCCCACCATCAGCGGAATTACACACTTGATACATACCCTTGCGCAATACTCCTAATTTTTGTTTTTGGATAGCGCTTAAGATATCTTTTGTTGGGTATTGTATGGGCGTTTGATTGAAAGATTTGGCAAAATGTGGGGTTACAAGCTTTCCTGAAGCAATAAGTGCGGTATAGCGCGCAACTTGCATTGGTGTAACCAGAAAATATCCTTGCCCGATAGAAGTATTAATCAAATCTCCCATAACCCAACTTTCACCTTTAGCTCTAAGCTTCCATTCAGGCGTTGGGATTACGCCGGATTTTTCATGCGGAATATCCACTCCTGTTTTTTTCCCAAACCCCATTTGACTAAGCACCGTAGAAATATTGCTAATCCCAACAATCATAGAGAGTTTATAAAAATACACATCCACCGAGCTTTTAATGGCTTTAAATAAATCCGCACTACCATGTCCGCATTTCCAATCGCGATATTTTCTCCCCCCTAGTTCGATAAAACACGGCGTTTCGATAATGGTGTTTTCTGTGATATTTCCAAACTCCAAAAATGCCAAGCCCATCGCCATTTTGACAACCGATCCTGGTGGATACTGCCCTGCGATTAATTTATTGACAAGCGGATAGTGTGGATCTTCTAAGAGATTGCGCCATTTTTGTGTGCTAATGCCTCCGATAAAATCATTGAGGTTATACTCCGGATAGCTTCCTGCCGCGAGAATCTCACCATTATGCACATCAAGCACAATGACCGCACCTTCTTTTTGTGAGAATTCTGAATCGATGAGTTCTTGGAGGTGGAGATCTAATGTAAGCGTGAGATTGTTTTGCTTGAGTTGTTTTGGCTCTTCTAGCACTCGCACTTCTCTATGTAAGGCATCTATTTGTGTTTTTTTGTAGCTTGGTTCACCTTGAAGAAAGTCATTATATTGTGATTCTATACCCATTTTGCCAATTCGCTTTGTATAAAAAGAGAGTGGGTTTTGTGCCATATCTTTTTGATTTGCTTTGGACACATAGCCGATAATATGTGAAGCGGAATATTCGTTGGGATAAAATCTCTTGCTTGTTGGTATGATGACAATATAAGGACTTTGCTTGAGATATGTGTAAGAGTGCTGAATCTCACGATATGTCAAAAAATCCACAACAACAATAGGCGAATGATTGTATGAAGTATTGGCATTGGTGTAGGTTTTTGTGAGTTTTTGAGAATCTAAAGAGGGAAAATAATGTGTGAGAATCTGGATTTGTTCTTGGAGTGTGGCGCTTTTTAGGCGTGGTGTGATAGCAATAGCAAACCCTAATTCATTAATAGCTAAAGGCTCGTGATTCCTGTCAAGAATCTGTCCGCGCGCAGGCATAAGCACATCAACTTTTGTGGCATTTTTTTGTGCGTATTTTGTGTAGTATTCGTGGTTAATGCCTGTAATGACCCAAAGGCGTAGCAAGATAATAAGCCACACAAATATAAAAAAAACTATGGTAATTTTAAATCGTATATTCATAGATACTTACCAAAACGATTTCAAATAAACAATAATATACAAGCACGATAGGATTTAAATCCAATGTAGCGTGAGTGATAATGCTTATGCAAACAAGCGCTACATACAAACCAATATATGTAAGTATGACTTGGGCTATATGTATGATATATTTTACATTAAAGTGTGTAAGCCACGCAATGACTATGTAGCGTAGCACAACAAACAGCACAAATAAGAGCCATAGCGGCATATCATAAAAGATTTCTACAACAAACATAATAGCAATGATGATACAAAATTGCCAAAAATCCTCTTTTTGGTCATAATGCCTAAAGAGCAAAAATAACACACCAAGCAATGGAGGCAAATACACAAACATACTTGCTAGACACTCATACACAAAGAGTCCTAGCAAAAGAAGAATATTTTTTAGACTTTGGCTATAAGAGCTATCTCGTCGCATATTGGAAAGTGTTTGCATTTGATACAATCCGCCCATATTTTGTGGTTTGGTAAAAGTTTTTTGTCTATTATAACAAATCCTAGCTTTTGAAACAGCTTCTCTTTGTAGGTTAGGACTAAAACTTCTTGTAAGCCCAAATCACGAGCTTCTTGCTTGATAGATTCTATTAATGCACTAGCTATGCCTTTGTTTCTATGACTTTCTTTAACAATAAGTGATCGCAATTCTCCAAGGGTTGGAGAATACACATATAACGCACAAAATCCCACAATATCGCCATTATCGCGCACGATATGATAAGATCTGATTGCGTTTGCCATTTCATCTTCACTGCGCTCCAAAATGACACCACGCCTTACTTCATCGCTTACCAAAGCACGCATTTGTGGTATGTCTTTGATTGTAGGTTTTTCTATCAAAAATGCCATATTATTCCTTTGTAGATTCTGTTGGTTTGGCTGTGGGTTTTTGGATTATTTGTGTATGGCATACAAGATCATAAAATGTTTTGCGATCTTGCCGAAAATACGCAATACACACGCCTATAATGCTTGCCATACTAATAATCCACAATACATAGCGCAAAAATGCTATCACAAATGAGACTTTTTGGTTTTGCTCATCTTGTGCTACAAGTTGCAAGCCTACATAGCGATAACCGGGGGTTTGCCCATTGGTTGCAATAAAAAGTGAAAGAATAATTCCAAAACTCACCACGCAAACAAAAATCACGCTCTGATTTCCCAAAAATGCCTCTTTGGATCCCAAGATAAAGTATGCGATATACAAAATAGGCATATTAATCATAAACATATCCGTGATAAACGCAATGATACGCTCCCATAAAAAAAATGGCATTTTATGTATTTTTTGGGCTTTTGTTGTAGTGTGGTGTTTGGCTTGTTTGGTGGTGCGCCAACGAGGTTTGGTGTGTTTTTTCACGCTAATTTCCTCTGCTACCGGGTTTTATAGCAGGTAGTGCACCCTCTTTGCACAATGGACAATCTTGTGGCGCATACATATCAAACACAAAATCTTCTAACGCAAAAAGCGGAATAGATTCTGGAAGTTTTGCTTCGCTTTTTCGCTCAAGTTTTGATCCCACCCTTTGACAGAATCCACGATTAGCAAGTCCTGCAAATGCTACGATATTTGCTCCAAAGGCTTCTAGGCATTGTGCAGATTCTAGAGCCGAACCACCTGTGGTAATAATATCTTCGCATATAAGGACTCTTTCACCTTTTTTTACCTCAAAACCGCGGCGTAATGTCATTTTCCCCTCTACGCGTTCTGTAAAGATAAATCTCACCCCAAGCGCACGAGCCAACTCATAACCAGCCAAGATTCCTCCAAGAGCAGGAGAGCACACGCAATCTAGCTGAATGCCATATTCTGTGATTTGTTGCCCAAGAGCTGTGGCTAATTCCTGTGCTATGGCTGGATTCTCTAGCACTTTTGCTGATTGAAGATAAAAGGCAGAATGATTACCGCTACTTAATAAAAAATGCCCTTGTAGCAGAGCTTTTGCATTTGTGTAATATGCTTTTATATCCATAGATTCTCCTTAAAAACGCAAAGAATATTGCAAGAAATTTACCGTTGGTCCATACTCTAGTGTATAGTCTAGCACATCAAGACCGATAAAAATTTCATTAAATTTGTAATTAAAGATCGGTCCAAATCCTATGGTAGGAAAAAAACCTACTTTTTTGCTTCGGCTTAGCGTTGGGTTGGCAACTTGTGAAGTGCGCGCGACATCATTAATACCAAAACTTACAAGCCTAGCTTTGAATCCAAAATAAGGATTGACATATGCGCGGTATTCTGCCGAGATTCCCATACGATAGATTTGAAAAAAGTTTGGCGTGTTTGCGTTGATATTTAAGTCTGTGCCAAAGTTATTGGCAAATCGATCAAAAAACAAAAAGATGCGCAAGGAATTATCTTTTTGCACGACAAAATTATATCCTGCTTCTGCACCTATAATATACCCAATCTCACTCCTTGGGTTATATGTCATTCCTGTGCTTAAACCAAGATAGAATTTTGATCGCGGATCTTTTTGCTTTGGTTCAGGGATACCAGCAACTTTATTAAGAAGGCTTTGGTGTGTTTTTTGGACTTCTTGTAGGATTTCCTCTTGAGGCTTGAGATCGTTTTCATATCGAATCTCTGTGCGTTTTTCTCCCAATGCCACATTAAAGAAGCATATATATAGACAACACAAAAGGGCAAAGCCTCTTATTTTCAAGCATAATCCTTGTTTATAAGTGTTTTTATAACCGCTATTGTAGCAATTTCTGATATACTTTAGCTTAAAACTAAGTATCTTTTAAGGATTGACATGCGGAGAATATATAGTATTGCGTTAGTCGTGTATATGGCGTGTATGTTTGGTTGGAGTTATGGAGCAGAAGGATTGGCAGGGTTTTATAAAACACATGTAGGATCTGATGGGCGACAAGCTATTGTGGAATTTTTTTATAAAGATGGAAAATATTATGCCTATGGTTTTGCAAATGTTGATGGTAGCCCACCCAAAAAAGATAGCAACAACAAAAATCCTGCATTGCGAGATCGATACGATAGGGGCACGATTTTTGTGTATGGCTTGGAAGGAGAAGGGGAAAAATATGGGGGTGGTAAGGTATATGACTTTCATAATGGTGAGATTTATTATGCCAAAGTGCGCTTAAATGGCGATACACTTACATTACATGGGAGTGTAGATAAATCAGGAATGATAGGCGTGGATAAAGTCTGGACGAGGCTTAGTAATGAGGAAGTGCGTCCGTATTTGCACCTAAAACCTTCTATGCAAGATGTCCTAAAAACGCTAAAAGATTGGCAACAATAGTTTGGGATTATATGGTGTTGTGATGTGATGTGCAATAGGGGTTTAATCCCCTATTATCTTAGAATTTCTTCCTCTCCACATCAGCTAATATCTCATCAGCTATAGTATTTACCTTTTGAGTAATCTCATTAGTATTATTAGCTACTTCAACATTTTCTTGTGTTACACCTTCAAGCTGTGCAATAGCTTCATTAATTTGTGATAAACCTTCTGTTTGTTCTCTAATAGATTCACTCATTTCATTGACTGATTGCACCAAGATATTAACATTAGCTTCTATCTCACCTAGAGATTTTGTTGTTCTTTCTGCTAGTTTTCTTACTTCATCAGCAACAACGGCAAATCCTCTTCCGTGTTCTCCTGCTCTTGCTGCTTCTATAGCAGCATTTAAAGCTAAGAGATTGGTTTGGTCTGCTATGTCTTTTATCACTCCTACGATGTTTTTAATATCCTCTGCTTGTTTAGTAGCCTCAATGGTTTTATCACTAACATTTTGCATTGATGAGCTTATTTCTTCTACAGCAGCAGCAGATTGTTCTAAAGAGCTTGCTTGAGATTGAGAACCTTCTGTGAGTTTTTGCATAGAAGTTTTAAGTTCTTCACTTTGTGCTGCTAAATCTTTTGCAAAATTAGAAGAAGCTTGAAGCATTTGTCTAATTTCTTCACCTAATGTATTAGTAACAACTTCCACTCTTCCTTTTGCATCTTTAACTTGTGTAGAGAAATCAAGTTTGACAAAACTATCAAAGACACGATTAAGTTCTGGTAAATCATTACCAATAGCAGAAGAAAGAAGATCTAAGAGTTGATTGACTGAATCTTTAAGAGTATTAAGCTGTGGATTAGCACCATTTAGTGTAATGCGTCTATCAGCATGACCTTCGCGTGTATAATTAATCACATCAAGAGATTCATTGACAAGAGCGGAGTCTTGTTCGAGACCTGACCTAGCTTTTTCGATATTCTCATTAATAGCTCTACCCATAGCGCCAAGTTCATCATTAGCTTTTGGCTTGAGTGGCGCAGGACATCTGTCGCTTTCATGGCGCAAACACGCAAAAAATCCAAATAAATGACTAGAGATAGCCTGAATGCGAGCAATAATGCTAAACTTGACATAAAAATACACAAAAAGTATCACGATAAACAACGAAACACAAATCGCAATGATGATAGTAATCTGCAAACTATGCAAAGACGCATACACAAAATCTTTTGGTGCTATTACAATCATATTCCAAAAAATCCCTGTATTCACACCCACTTCAAAAGTCTTAATTTCCATTAGCATATCCGCACCTTGATAGTTGGTGTATTCAAACAACCCACTTTCTTTTCTCTCGAGGGCTTTATGGATTTTGGTGGCTGAAGGATGCGAATTTATGTCTCCAAAATTTTTGCCTAGTAGTGTTGAGTTTGGGTGTATAGCAATGGTTTTATCACTAGAGAGCACCGCTCTGTAATCTCCACTAAATACTGAAAGAGATGGATCGAGCAATCTCTCTGAAATCTCACTCAAATCAATAAAAATCCCAGCAACACCCTTAAGCTCCCCATTGCTCTTAATAGGTACATTGATGGCAAAAGCAAGTCTATCGCCTTGCTTTGCTATATTGACAAATCGAGGATTTCCAATACTTTGTTTGCCGGTTTGAATAGACTCCTTAACACTTCCAAACTCTAAGATATTCATATCAGCCGCTAAAAGCTCTATCCCACCGATCATATTGGGATCATTGTCTTTTGCTAAGATCATAAAATGTCCATTTTCTAGCTTGTTGCGAGGATTTACGATATTTTCCCCCGTGTATCTACTATCAGTAACATACACATAGGCATACATACCTGATTGGTTTGCATCAAGCATATTCCTAATCTGTGCCTCGAGCCTCTCTTGCGCACCTTGACCGCTACTGTGTGTAATGATTTCTTCAAGTCTTGGGCTAATACTTGCTAATGCCATATGGACACCATTAATATTGGCATCTATGATCTCTTTGGATTCATCAGCGATAGCTGAGAGTAGCTTTTCTGTCGTAATAGTCTGTTCTTTATCCACATTTGTTGTAACAACCAATGTAAGTCCAGCCATACACAAAAGCACGATAGAAGCGATGCTTAAGACGATCTTTGTTCCGAGTTTCAGGGCCATGGAAATCCTTTTACTAAAAAATTTTGAAAACCCTAGATTT
>NZ_NESU01000013.1 GCF_002287135.1 Helicobacter sp. TUL | reverse complement strand
AACACCACCACACCCCCAAACATTCCTTTCAAGAGATTGCATGCTCCTTGTATATTCTCAGATCTAAAAAATATCCAAGCAATATTGACAAAGTTAAAGGTAAGAAACCAACAGAGCACTGTATAGAGTTTTGTTTGCATAAAGCCTAGATAGATTCTTGCAAAGCTATAGCGCTGTGTCGTAGAGCATGATGCATCATTACCTTGTTGTGTGTTAACACAAGAAGGTTCTTGGTGCATAGTAAGATTATCTGTCATAGCAGATGCATGTGGATTTAAAGAAATGCTAGAGGTGGTATGGAGTTTGGCGTGTGTAGTAGCTTGTGGCATATGTGTCTCAATATCACAAGCTTTCATATCTTTATCATTAAAAACCTTAGTATTATTAAGAGATTGCGTATTCTTAGATTCTAATCCTTCATACCACCATGTATAGATTCTATGTATGCACATCGCAAAGGCATGGAGTATGCCCCATACCACAAACCCCCATCCTGCACCATGCCATATACCACTAAGAAAGGCTACAATAAATAGATTACGCAAAGTAAGAAGCTTACCAAACCTATTACCTCCCAAAGGAATATATACATATTCTTTTAAGAATCTTCCTAGAGTAATATGCCATCGTCTCCAAAAGTCTGTGATATTTAACGCTTTATATGGAGAATTAAAGTTAATAGGCAACATAATGCCAAAGAGTAAGCCTAATCCTATTGCCATATCACAATACCCACTAAAATCAAAATATAACTGAAAGGTATAGCTAAGGCTTGTTGCCCAAGATTCAAAGAGATTAAGAACTGCTCCTTTTTCTACTGCACCATATCCTGCATTTGCCCATTTCGCAAAACTATCAGCAATACATACTTTTTTGAATAACCCAATAGAAAAGATAAATAAGCCCTTTGCCACACTTTCATATAACGCAAATGTTTTAGGAGATGTGTCTTTAGAGAGCTTGGCAAATTGTGGCATCATTTCCTTATGATGCACAATAGGTCCTGCGATGAGTTGTGGGAAAAATGTAATAAATAAACAATAATCTATAAAATCTATTGTGTTGTGTGTGGGATTACTAGATTGTCTAAGAGTGTGATTATCGTGCTTTATCTTTGTATAGCAATCTACCAAAAATGCAATTTGTTGAAAGGTTACAAATGAGAGCGCAAGTGGTAAGAGTATATGTGGTAAAGGAATGTTAAAGTCTAAATGCAAGAGTTGGGTAAAGAGTGCAAAGTTTTCTAAGAAAAAGTCTGTGTATTTAAAAAATCCAAGTAAAGCAAGATTAAAAACAATGCCCAAATACAGAGGAAATTTGGGATTATAAAGATTTAATGTATACTTGCCCCCCCCCCCTAATAGCCTTTAGCAAAAAAGTCTTTGTAGTATGTGTATTACATGCTAATATCCAAGTGGCAAAACAATAATTAAGTGCAATAGAGCTTAAGAGTATAGGAAGATATGAGAGTTTCCAATACGCATAAAAAAAGAGTGAGCTAAGGACTAAAAAGATTTTAGCAAGAGCATAAGAATGTGAAAAAGAAAGGGCTTTAATAGTATGAAAGCCAAACCACACAATAGGTAAAAATACAAAGATAAAGATATAAGAGGAAAAGAGCATTATATTCCTTTGGGTAAGAATCTAACAAAAGGTTTCTAACAAGGCTCTGTCTTAAGGTTTTTGTTTAGGTTTGTTATTGCAATGTTAGGGGGTGATTGTAGCATAAAAATCTAAATTGTCTTTGTCAATCTGATTTTATAAAGATTTTATGTGGATTTTTGTAACAACTTCAGCATTTTTTTGTGAAAGTGTCGCTACAATTTCAAAAAATTTGTGATATGGGGAGATCAATGTCTCATCGTATAGCCCTGATTCTTATGGCTGCTGGAGATTCTACACGCTTTTGCGCAAGTGCAAATATTTCGCTTAAAAAACAATGGCTTAGAGTAGGTGATATGCCATTGTGGCAAAAAGTCGCACAAGATTTGAGTGAAACATATCCTTTTTGTCAAATTTTTATCACCGCTTCAGAATCGGATTTTTTGTATATGCAAACTATTAGCCCATTTTGTGTCATCAAAGGTGGCAATACGCGCGCACAGAGTCTAAGAAATGCCCTTAAATTTGTTGAGGCGGATTTTGTGCTTGTGAGTGATGTAGCGCGTTGGGATATTGATAAGGCAGTATGTGAGCGACTTTTTGCCTGTTTGGATAATCCTGATTTTGCTTGTGCCGTGCCTTTTGTGAGTGTGCCAGATACGACTTTTTATCAAGGTGCGTATCTTGCGCGTGAGGATATTAAGCTTGTTCAAACCCCACAACTTAGCCATACACAAACCCTTAAACAAGCCTTAGATTCTAAAGACTTTAGCGATGAGAGTTCAGCAATGCACGCTCTTGGTAAGCGTATAGATTTTGTGCAAGGCAGTGCAAAGCTTTCCAAGCTCACATTAGGTGAGGATTTGCATAATTCCAACCTCTTGCCACCTAGCAAAGAAAGTTTTTGTGCAAGTGGGTTTGATGTTCATGCCTTTGAAGAAGGTAAGCCTATGGTATTAGGTGGCATTGAGATTGCCTCCCCAATAGGATTCAAAGCCCATAGTGATGGCGATGTGGTTTTGCACGCGCTTAGTGATGCGATATTGGGTGGAATGTGTGCAGGAGATATAGGGCAGTGGTTTCCAGATACAAGCAAAGAGTTTAAGGGAGCAGATTCTAAAAAGCTTCTTACATATATTTATACATATGCTAGAAGTGTGGGGTTTGAGGTGCGATATGTGGATATTACCATAATGGCACAAATCCCAAAGATTGCGCCCTACAAACAGCGCATTCAAGAAAGTATCGCGGCACTTTTAGGGCTTCCAAAAGCACGGGTAAGTATCAAGGCTACAACTACAGAATCTCTAGGTTTTATCGGACGAAAAGAAGGTGTAGCAGTGAGTGCTACTGCTACGCTTGGATATATACAATGGGATAGCATTTTGCGCTAAATTACATTAAGGAGAGAGAGTGAGAGTATTGATTATTGAGAATGAGACATATTTGGCACAAGGCATTGTTAATAAATTGAGTGATTTTCAATTAGAATGCACGATTGCTGCCAATCTTAAAGAGATAGAGCATAAAGATTATGATGTAGTGATTGCTTCACTTGGAAGTATAGATGGTAATTATCAAGAGCTTACAAAGCGTTATGAGGAAGCGATTATTATTTTAATGATTTCTTATATCAATGATGACACGGTAACTAAGCCATTGCAAAGCGGAGTTACAGATTATATCGTGAAGCCTTTTGTGATTGATGAGCTTGTGCGTAAAATTAGACATTATAAGTCTTATAGAGATCTCAAAAAAGAAATAGAGTTTTATTGTAATTATTTTAACTTCATCGAAAAAGAACTCTCTACACCTAATCCTATAGCATATAATCCGCCATTTATTATCAAAGCCAACTCTCAACGCAGCGCAGATATTTATGCTATGCGTTATGCGCGTCGCAAGGGGATACGATTTACATTTTTGACACTCAAAGAAGAAAAATGGCGACAAATCTTTGAATCTCAACCAAGCAAAAATCAAGTGTTTTACATTACCAATCTTGAGGAATTGAAAAAAAGTGAGTTAAAAGAATTTTTGGAGATGATTTTAAAATATAGCTGCATTGTTTCTACCATTTCTAATGAAAAAGTGCCATTTCCACAAGTGGTAGATATTTCTAATTGTTCTGGGGCGTTGGAGCTTGGAGGTGATATTTTATCTGTCAAGGAATATGAGCGTATCATCATCACAAAATTTGAAAGTCGCTATCCTGATATAGAGCTTGCCAAAAAGCTTGGTATGAGTCGCAAGAGTTTGTGGGAAAAACGCAAAAAATATGGACTTTTGCGTCATAATAAAACAACAAAAGAATCCTAAGTATGTGGCAAACAGCATTTTTGAGTGTGTTATATAGTGGGAAAATCCCTTTTGCACCGGGGACTTGGGGAAGTTTGGTAAGTGTGTTTTTGGGATTGCCTTTGTTGTATTTTTCGCAAGAAACCTTATTTTTACTTGCTGTTTTGCTTGGGGGCATTGCCATAAAGCAGATTACTATTTATGAGCAAAATGGTGGTATGCACGATGACAAAAGCATTGTGATTGATGAGCTCGTGGGTGTGTGGATTGCGATGAGTTTTATTAATCTGCACACGCTTAGTATGTATGAAGGGATTGTAGCAGTTGCGCTAAGTTTTGTATTTTTTAGAATCTTTGATATTTGGAAGCCCTCTTTTATTGGAAAAATCGATCGTGAGGTAAAAGGCGGACTTGGCGTGGTGGGTGATGATGCGTTAGCTGGGTTTGTAGCTGGGATTTGTGTATTGCTTGTAATGACGCTTTGGAGTATTATGCAATAGATGTCTTAATCAAGCGATATGCTAGAGTATAAAGAATGATAAAGCATATAGATATTGCAATGAGGATTGGTGTATCTCGATAGCACAGGATACTAATAAGCATAAATGGCATAACACATAGCGTTATGATAAGCGAGGTTTTGGCGTTTGCAGATGTGCTATGGCGTCTTTGAAGATATGTGAATATCAATGTATGTAGGTGTAGTGAATCTGGTTGCATAGCATGTGCTTTTTGTCTCTTTCGCCGAAAGATTGAAAAGAGTACTTCCCATACTGGATATATCATAAGACTTAATCCAAACCAAGCGCTTACGCCATTTGACTCGTTTTGTGTCAGTGCGATGAGTAAGAATCCTGCTAAAAATCCTAGAAAATACGCGCCACCATCTCCTAAAAAAATTTTTCCACGCGGAAAATTTAACACAAAAAATCCCAAAATAGCTGGTATGATTAAGATAGTAAGGTGAAAAATATCCCAATCTTGCACTCTATATGCCACAATCGCAATAGCACCAAAAATCAAAATGCACACGCCACTTGCCAAACCATTAAAGCCATCGATGATGTTGGTAGCATTTGTAACGCCCACAAGTGCAAAAATACTAAAAAGCATACCAGCGACATATGGCAATACAAATCCGAGTGATAAATCACTGATGTAAGTGTGCATTGTATAACACGCCAAAAATGCTCCAAAACATTGCAAAAGTAAGCGAAGTTTTGGACTTAATGCGGAGCTAAAATCCTCTGCCAAGCCACTTAAAAAAATAATCAAACTTCCAAATAAAAGTCCCATAATAGGTTTATCAAAACCAAAAAATATAGCGCAAGCACATAAAAAGGCTATAAAAATCCCAAGCCCACCAGCGCGAGAAGTATTATCAGTATGGAATCTTTGGGGTTTATCTGATGTTGCAGAATCTACAAAAAAATGCAAACGAGCAGAAACTATAACAATACCAAGACATACACACAGGCTTAGCAAAAACCCTATAAGTGCGCTAGTGATGAGAGTAATATCAATTGCCAAAGGTTGCTCCAAATAAATAATAAAAAGTTGGCATTATAGCACTAAATACGCGTTTTAAACATAAGCTTTGTGCAATTTATGTATGTATGGAAAAAAGATTGAAAAGTACTCTTTTCAATCTTTCGCAAAAAGGTAAAAAGAGGTTTATCGCCTATGCAACCAGATGGTGTGCATTTTCATATGCTAATTTATAAGCGTTTTGCTAAGAGCAATGCCAAAACTTCAGTATGGATTTTGGCATTATATATGCCTTTTGTGATTTTGAGTGTGATTTTTGCGCACCAAAGCTTTGTGCTTATAGCGCTTAGTTTTGTGTTTGTTGTGTTGTATCAAGTGTTTTATAGGCGTCTTGTGGCATTTAGATTCTAAATGAGGCGTTTTGGGAGGGTTTGTAAAAATTCTTCTATATTGAATTTTGCGCGGTGGTTTTGTGTAAAGATATGCACCATTACACTTCCTAAATCCGCGATAATCCAATCTTCACTCTCTTCATCAGTGGCATAAAATTCTACACCCTTAGCTTTGAGCGTGGTTTTTAGGTGATCAAGGAGGGCAAAAGAATGCTTACCCACCATAGCGGTAGCTATTACGACATAATCTACAAGGTATTCTTTATCACTTACATCGATACACACGACATTTTCTGCTTTTTTATCTTCTAAAATTTGTATAATTTCTTGGGCAAGGTTTTGCAAAAACGCTCCTTTGAGTAATTTGTGGGTATTATAGCAAATGTTTGCGTAAGAAGTCTTTGAGAGTAGGGACTAAAAACGATGGAATTTGCCCAAACACTTCATTAACACAATTCTTTTTAGTAAGTTGTTCTCTAATGTGGGTTGAAGAGATCGCAGAGCAAAAAGGGATAAAATGCGCCTCTAAATCCCTAAGACCTAAGCTTTGTGTGAGGGTATCAAAGCTTGTAAGATCGTGATTGCCTCTATCAAAAACAAGCAAAGAAAGCATACTTGATAGGATTGTGTAATCTTTCCATAGATGAAATTGTGCATAATTATCCCACCCAAGCACAAATCCAAGCCGCGTAGAATCTCCAAGTGTATTTTTCAAAAATCGCACAGATTCAATGCTATATGTAGGCTTTGATTGCATAACCTCAAAATCACATGTCATAATGTGTGCTTGTGGATAGCATGTAGCAAGATAAGCGCTTGTCATTTCACACATTATAAGGCGCTCTTTTGGGCTTAATAAAAATCCTTTTTTAAACGGCGAACAAAATGTGGGTAAAAGGATAAGTTGCTTTGCATGAAGTGTTTGTAGCACATAGTGCATAATATCAAGATGTCCGTTATGGAGCGGATCAAAGCTTCCTCCAAATATGACGCTATGTGGGGTTGTCATTTTGCCCACCATACATATGGATCAAATCCATAGAGTGGCTGTGTGCTAGGCATAGCAATTGTATCGCTCCAATACGCTATGCGATAGCCTTTTGCATGAAAGTGTGGAATCACATAAAATCCCCAAAGTAAGATTCTATCAAGTGCCTTGCCATAAGCGATTTTTTCTTTAGAATCTTTGGCTTTGATGAGCTGTTCTATGAGAAAATCTACATTGCTATCATCAATCCGTGCGTAATTTCGCCCCCCAGAATTATTTGCCGCTTCACTTCCCCAATAAAATCTCTGCTCATTTCCAGGATTTAAGCTCTGTCCTACAAGTTCAATCACCATATCATAATCAAAATTGCGCAAGCGATTGGTGTATTGCGTGTCATCGACTTTGGCAAGTGTGGCTTGTATGCCTAGTTTTTGGAGATTTTGGATAAAAGGGAGACAAATACGCTCAAATCCCTCATAATTTATCATAATCTCAAAACGCAATGGCATATCATCTGTATCCACAAGCACGCCATTTTTGAATCTAAAACCCGCTTGAGCTAGAAGTGAAGCGGCATATTTGAGATTCTCGCGTTTATCTTGCGCAAAAATTGCGGCATTATCGATATGCGTGATCCCTCGCCAATCTTTCCAGCCAGATTCTATACGCGGTGGGAGTTTGTGATCTGTGCGAGGAATGAGATATTTTTGGGTGAGGATTCTAGAATCTGTGAGAGGGAGCTTTTGGAGAATGTGCTTTTCTTCCCCCATAGGAATTCCACTAGAGGCAAAGATTGAATTATCAAAAATATTAATGGTGCGCTCATATTGTCCAAAAAAGAGGTTTTGGTTGCTCCACTCAAAATCAAAGGCATAAAAAATCGCCTCACGCACAAGTGGATTAGCAAATACCTGTCTTTTGGTATTGAAAAAAAATCCTTGTAAAGTGCTTGGGAGATTGTTTGGTATCACTATTTTTTGAAGCGTTTGTTTAGGGGTATTGTAGTCTTTTGCCCAAACTTTTGCACTAGATTCTATACGCCAATCATACGCCCCAGCCATAAAGGCTTGTTGGGCTACGACAGGATCTTTGTAATATTCTATTTCAATGCTTTCAAAGTTGAAAAAACCCTTTCTTGTAGGGTGATTTTTAGCCCAATACTTTGGGTTGGCTTTTAAAATAATTTTGCGTCCTAAATCATAAGAATCTACGACATAAGGACCACTTCCTATCGGTGTATCTAAGGGGTTTTGCCCAAAGGTGTTGCCTTGTTGTGTTACAAAGATATGTTTTGGCAAGATAGGGAGTTGCGAGAGAATAAGAGGAAGTTCGGTATTTTTGTTGGTTTTAAAATAAAATCGCACTTTGTGAGAATCTAAGACTTCCACACGCTCCACATCAGCGTAGTAACGGCGATATTCGATTTTGCCAAGCGTCATTAATGTCTCAAAGCTAAATTTCACATCTTCCGCGCTTATGCGGATTCCATCGCTAAAGGTTGCCTTTGGATTGATATGACATTCTAAAAAAAATCCCTTTGGATCAAGGATAAATTCTTGTGCAATAAGTCCATATTCTGTCGCGCTCTCATCAAGGCTTCCCACGCCAAGTGTTTCATACACAAGGGCAAGGATACTTTGAGCAGCATTGCCTTTTTGGACAAAAGGATTTAGTGAATCAAAAGTGCCAAGTTCAAAGCTTTTGAGTGTGCCACCTTTTGGCGCGTTGGGATTGGCGTAGTCAAAATGGCTAAACTCTCTAGGATACTTTGGTGTCCCAAAAAGCGCTATCGCATGTGCGCCAAAGGCTTCTGCAAAGCATAGGCAAAAAATAAGTAAAACGCGTAAGGGTTTTGTCATGTATTATCCTAAAGAGCTAAGAGTATGCTTTGGATTGTATCTTTTCCTTGCTTAAAGACACAAGCAAGAGCGGTGTAGTATAATGGCGCGAAATTTTAAAGGCTAGAGATGTTATTATATATTCATATACCATTTTGTGCGAGTAAATGCGGATATTGCGCGTTTAATTCTGTAGTAGATTCTAAAGATATATATCCTATGTATATACAAGCACTTTGCGAGGATATTCACATATCACTAGAGTGCTATCTAGCGCATGGAAAATTGCAGAGTGTTTTTATCGGTGGAGGGACACCAAATATTTTACCAGCACATTATTATGATGATATTTTTGCGAGTTTTTGGGCATATACAAGCAAGGATTGTGAAATCAGTATAGAATCTAATGTCAATCTCATTACCACTGATTGGTGTAAAACTCTCTATAATCTTGGTGCAAATCGCATAAGCGTAGGTGTGCAAAGCTTTAATCCCAAGAAGCTTGCATTTTTGGAGCGCGATCATAGTATCAAGGACATTGCAGGCGCGTTTGAATCTATTCAAAAGTCAGGGTTTAGCAATATTAATTGCGATATGATATATGACACACCTTTAGATTCTCACTCTAGTCTTAAACAGGAATTTGAAAACCTCAAAAATCTACCATTGACACATATTTCGGCGTATTCTTTGAGTATTGATACAGATTCACGCTTTGAGGGTAGGGAGCATGTGCTACCAAAAGAAAGTTTGAGCTATGAGGTGCGCGAGATTTTGGATCATCTTGGGTTTAGCCAATATGAAGTATCAAATTATGCAAAAAATGGCGCGTATTGTCGTCATAATATAGGATATTGGGAGCTAAAAGAATACATAGGATGTGGTGCTGGGGCGTTTGGGCGAGTGGGTAATACACGAACTATGGCACACAAAAACATAAAACATTATATTGCTAGTCCGCATTATCGCATAGAAGAAAGACTAAGTGATGCAGATTTAAATTTGGAGGCTATTATGCTTGGGCTTAGGTGTAAGAGTGGCGTGGCATATGAGCTCTTAAAATCTCATCGCAATCTTGCTTTGCTTTTAGATTCTCACAAAATCCACAAAGTTTCTCGCACAAATATGCAGGGTAAGGAATGTGAATATATTATCGCAGATGATATGCTTTTGGCTGATGAATTGGCGATGTGGTTAAGTTAGGCGTTGTTGTTTTGGGTAGTGTATAATGCACCTTAAAGCATGTCAAAATATTACGATTAATTCTTTTAAGGATATGGGCTTATGCAAAACACACAAGAAAAACAGAAACGATATCGACCAAATGTCGCAGCAGTAATACTTTCATCAAAATATCCAAATGAATGTGAGTTTTTTATCGCCCAACGCAATGACATAAAAGGTGCGTGGCAGTTTCCACAAGGTGGGATTGATGAGGGTGAGAATCCAAGAGAGGCGCTTTTTAGAGAGCTTGGCGAAGAGATAGGCACAAGTGAAGTAGAAATCATCGCAGAATGTCCGCAATGGATAAAGTATGATTTTCCAGAGACTATTAGCAAAAAAATGTATCCATTTGATGGGCAGATTCAGAAATATTTCTTGGTGCGGCTAAAATCAAGTGCTAAAATCAATCTTATGACGCACACTCCCGAATTTGATGCGTATAAATTTGTTACCTATAAGGAAATTTTTGAGTATGTTACGCATTTTAAGAAACGTGTTTATAAAAATATTTTAGGATATTTTAAGGACGAAGGATTTCTTTAAGAGTGATTATGAAGTATTTTCTATATTAGGCAGATTCTGAATGAAAATAGTATATAAAATTGTGTTTTGTGTGTGTTGCGTGAGTGCATTTGTATCCGCTCAAACACCACAAAAATCCACGCAGACCACATCACTTTCTCTTAGTATGGCAGATTCTGTGCATACGATGAGTGTTGATGAATTTTTGGAGCGTATAGAGCAAAATTCTGTTATGCTTGCCAAATCTCAAGCATACGCAAAATCATTAATTTATGAGGGCAAGGCGGCACGCGCATGGAATAGTCCATATGCTGATGTAAGTTCTATGCAAGTGCGTTCTCCAAGTGGTGGCAATGAGCTAGAAACAGAAGCATATTTTATGCTCGCACCGCGCCTACCTTGGGTGAGTAGTATATTGCGCCAAATGTATGAAACACGCTACATACGAGCGCAAAAAAATTATGAGCTTACCAAACGACTTAGTGTGATTAGCATTAAGAGATTGTATTTGGATTATCTTGCGCAAAAAGAGCAATTTAGAGTTTATGAGGATAGGTTGTCTAATGCCAAAGAGCAATTAGATATAGCAAAAGTTCGCTTTGATGCAGGAAGAATCTCACGATCGCAGTATCTGTTTTTTCGCAGTGATTTCTTGAGTGTGCAGGTGATGTATGAAAACTCTAAAAAGAATCTAGCCAATACGCTTAATGCCATAAAAGTTGGTCTTGGGATTGTGGATAGCAGCATAGATATTGAAGTAAGCGGATTAGTTTTTAGTTACATTACACTTAGTGATACAGACATAGAATCTAAGCTTCAAGATTCACTTTATTTAGAGATTGTGGCGCTTGATATTGCAGATTATGCCAATAGCGCAAAGTTTGCCTCAAGAAGCCGCTTTGATTCTGTAGAAATTGGGGCAGGTGCTAATATTGCAGAATCTAACACAGGCGCAGCTTTTAAAGTAAAAATCCCTCTTCCATTGACTACCAAATATGGCAATCAAAAAGCAATGTATTTGGCACTCCAAAGTGGTTCTGTGCGAGAGAGTGAGATTTTAAAAAATACGTTGCAAAGCAACGCACACTCATATCTTAAACAACTTGAAATGAAAAAAAATGCTATTAGCGTAGCACAGGCAGATGAGGAAAACAAGAAAAATCTTACAGAAATTAGCAAGATTGGGTATGAGGCTGGAAAAACAAGCGTGTTTGAATATTTGCTGGTCAAAAATAATTACTTAGATTCTATGATAGCGACTATCGAAGCAAAGCGTGATTATAACAATACCTTGGCTATGTTAGAAGAGAGCTTAGCACAGGCGCTAATTTTAGAGAATCTTAATAATAAAGAGTAAGGAGAAGGTATGCGAAAAATTGCTCTCATATGTGGTTTGTGTGCTTGTCTATGGGGCTATGATGAGATCATAATAAATGAAAATGAAATGAAAGTCAATGGCATAAAACTCATAAATGTAGGCACTAAGGACTTTGACACGCGTGGCATACCTTTTAACGCTGTGATTGATTTTGATGATAAAACTTCTGTAGCACAGAGCTCAAGCTTTGAAACCGTGGTGGTTAATATCTACAAACGCGAAGGGGAGTATGTAGAAAAAGGCGATTTAATCTGTGATATTAGCTCCAATGAGCTTAGCACACTCTTTTTTGACTTTACCAACACACGAGAACGGCTAAAAATTGCATCAGAAAATGAAAAAAAAGACAAAATGCTTTATGAAAGTGGTGTGATTTCGCGCCGTGAATATCAATTAAGCTACCTTACAATGAATGAGCTAAAGCTTAAATACAACGAAACATTTGCAAAACTTGACTTATTAGGTGTTAGCCGATCCTTTATGGAAGGTGGGAAGCAGGGGCGCTATGGTTTTCCTATCGTAGCGAGAGCGTCTGGAGTGCTTTCGGTAGCTCCAAGACAAATAGGGCAAAAAATCAATGCCTTTACGCCATATGTGAGAATCTCCCTTAAAGATAATAGCTTTTTAGGGCGTATTCGCATACCTGCACATCTTGCACACACGGTTGAAAAGGGCGATGTACTTTTGGATCAGTCTGGAAAAAATATCGGTTATATTGATACAATCTCGGTAGCCATTGATAGAGATACAAACACAATTTTGGCGGTAGCAAAAATCACTGCCAAAGAATACAAAGTCGGCGAAATGGTTGAGGTATATATCGGTGGTAATTTACCCCAAAATAGTATGCTTATCCCATCATCATCGGTGCTAAAGATTGATAATGATTATGTTGTTTTTGTGAGAACTAAAAACGGCTTTTTGCCAACTAAAGTCAATGTAACAGAGGAGCGCGACAATAGTTTTGGGATTACTAAGGGTGTGCTTAAGCCAAATATGCAGATTGCCACAGGATCTATTATTATCCTGCAAGGTATGCTAAGCGGACTTGGATCAGGTGACGAAAATGCTAACTAGCATTATTGAATTTTCACTCCGACAGCGCTTAATGGTGATCATTTGCGCATGTGGGCTTTTGTTTTTTGGGGCATATAGTTTCTTGACCGTGCCAATTGATGCGTTTCCTGATATTTCTTCTACGCAAGTTAAGGTAATTTTGAAAGCACCGGGTATGGCACCAGAAGAAGTGGAAAATAGGGTGGTGCGACCTTTGGAGTTAGAACTTTTGGGTTTGCCAAACCAAAAGAGTTTGCGTTCTCTCTCAAAATATGGTTTAGCAGATATTACCATTGATTTTAATGATGGGACGGATATTTATCTTGCGCGTAATATGGTGAATGAAAAGCTTACAATGACTATGGCAGATCTTCCAGCAGAGGTAAGCGGTGGTCTAGCTCCTATTGTTACGCCACTTAGCGATATGTTTATGTTTACTATCGAGGGTGATATAAGCGAGGTAGAAAAGCGCTCATTGCTTGATTTTACGATTCGCCCGATACTACGAAACACAAAAGGTGTGGCTGATGTGAATCGGCTTGGTGGGTATGCGAGGGCTATTGCGGTTGTGCCTGATTTTGATAATATGGCGCGGCTTGGTATTAGTATCTCTCAACTCCAAAGCGCCCTAAGTGCAAATCTCAAAAATGAAGGTGCTGGGCGTGTAGATAGAGATGGACAGACATTTTTAGTCAAGGTGCAAACCGCTTCACTCACGCGTGAAAAGATTGAGGAAATTCCTGTTATTACCAAAAATGGATTTGTAAAAATTGGAAACTTTTGTGAAGTGATAGAATCTCATATGACAAGGCTTGGGCTTGTAGTGATTGATGGTGTAGGGGAGACTACACAAGGGCTTGTGCTTTCACTCAAAGGTGCAAATGCACGTGATGCAATTGATGGGATCAAACAAAAAATGGAAGAGTTAAAGCCAAATCTTCCAGAGGGTGTGGAGTTACGCGTATTTTATGATCGCTCACAACTCACCCAAAAGGCAGTGAATAATGTTGTAAAAGTTCTTGCCGAAGCTGTGATACTTATTATTATCACACTCTTTTTATTTTTGGGCGATGTGCGCGCTGCTGTGGCAGTGAGCGTCATCTTGCCATTATCAATCTCTGTAGCTTTTGTGATGATGAAAGAATATGGATTGTCCGCTAATCTTATGAGTCTTGGTGGCTTAGCCATCGCCATAGGTATTTTGGTGGATTCTGCGGTGGTAATGGTAGAAAACACCTTTGAGCGCCTTAGCCAAAACAAAAATTCACCCAAACTACACACCGTATATCGCGCGTGTAAGGAAATTTCGGTTTCAGTTTTTAGTGGGATTTTGATTATTATCATTTTCTTTGTGCCACTTTTGACTTTGCAAGGGTTAGAGGGCAAATTCTTTGTGCCACTTGCCCAAACAATCGTATTTGCCCTTGTGGGTAGCCTTATATTGTCTATGACCGTTATTCCTGTGGTGAGTTCTTATGTATTAAAGGTAAAAGATCACAAAGAAACCATACTTATTGTGTTTTTGCACAAATTATATGATCCATTGCTCAATTTCTCTCTTAATCACTTTAAGATAGTCTTTTTGGGTGCTATTGCATTTTTGGTATTTTCTCTCTCGATTTTTCCTTACATAGGGACGGCTTTTATGCCTACACTAAATGAGGGTGATATAGTGGTAAATGTTGAGGGTCCTCCATCTATTTCTTTGGAGCAAAATAAAGAAATTATGCTTTCTCTCCAAGAGCAGCTTTTGGCACGTGTGCCAGATATCAAAAGTGTGGTAACGCGTATAGGAGCCGATGAAGTGGGGTTAGATCCATCAGGTCCAAACCAAAGCGATGCCTTTATCTCTCTCAAACCTCAAGAAGAATGGCAGGCTAAAAATCTTGATGAGATTCGCGATCAGATTCGAGAAGTAACTAATGACATAAAAGGAATGAATCTCGCGATTTTGCAGCCTATTGATATGAGAATCTCCGAAATGCTTACAGGGGTGCGTGGAGATTTGGCGATAAAAATCTTTGGGACAGAGATTGATAAACTTAATGAATTAAGTGAGCAAATTATGGATATTTTGAAGGGCATTGATGGCGCACAAGAGACTTTTACCACCTTTAATAAAGGTGTAAATTATCTCCATATCACACCATATTCTCCGATAATGGCAAATGTGGGGATTCCTAGTGATGAGTTTGCAAAGTTTATGAAAAGCTCACTAGAGGGTATTATGGTGGAGTATATTCCACAAGGTGCGGCGCGGATTCCTGTAATTATCCGACAAAATAACGAGCTTAGCACAGATATTACAAAACTAAAAAGTTTAGAGATGAGTTCGCAAAATGGCTCACCAATTCCTATTAGTTCGATTGCAGAGATTGTTGAAGTTGATGGTCCTGTGCAAGTCCAAAGAGAAGGTGCGCAACGCTACAATGTTGTTCGCACCAATGTGCGCGATAGAGACTTGGGAGGATTTGTGCAAGAAGCTCAAGAAAAAATTAGCGCACAAGTTCAGCTCCCAGATGGATATAGCATTGTCTATGGTGGGCAGTTTGAAAACCAACAACGCGCACTCAAGAGACTTTCAACCGTGATTCCGCTTAGTATCTTGGCAATTTTCTTTATTTTGTTCTTTACTTTTAAATCTATCCCGCTTGCGCTCCTTATTTTGCTTAATATTCCATTTGCTGTTACAGGAGGGCTTATCTCACTCTTTATATCTGGAGAGTATATTTCTGTGCCTGCATCTGTTGGATTTATCGCGCTTTTTGGTATCGCTGTGCTTAATGGCGTGGTAATGGTGGGTTATTTCTTGCAGCTTCTTAAGCAAGGAAGGACACTAGATGAATGCGTCGTGATAGGTGCTAGAAGACGCTTAAGACCTGTGCTTATGACTGCGTGTATCGCTGGGCTTGGACTTGTGCCGATGTTGCTTTCAAGTGGTGTGGGCAGTGAAGTCCAAAAACCACTCGCTGTCGTGGTGCTTGGAGGGTTGGTAACTTCATCATTCTTAACCCTTGTGATGTTGCCACCATTATTTAGATTTGTCGTGCGTAAGTTTGGCGTGTAGTTTGTGATAGAGGAGAGATTATGGATGAAGAAATAGTGCTTGAGATATATTTTAGATTTAATCTCAAAGATTCTATCGTGGATATGCTTTTAGATGATGGCTTTGATGATTTCTTTTATCATAGATGTTCTAAATATGCGTCTAGCTCTATGCTCCATAGTTCAATGGAGCAAGTGAGTGGCAGACAAGATTATGGTATGTTTAAAATTTCTCTTAGCGAGGATAGTGCGAAGTTTTTAGCCAACAAGCTTTTACAAGCTTTTGGCACAGATGATATTAAAATTTTTAAAAGCGATATGCAACATTACAAGATTTAGTGTAATTTGCTTTTGATAAATTCACTAAGTCTTGCAAAATATGTCCAAAAGAGAGGGATAAAAAATGTCCCTATGAATGTTGCTACAAGCATACCACCGATGACGCCTGTTCCTATGGCGTGTCGGCTTGCTGCTCCTGCACCGCTACTAATAGCTAGAGGCAATACCCCAATACTAAATGCTAGAGATGTCATCACGATAGGACGGAATCTAAGTCTTGCAGCTTCCACGGCAGATTCTATCATACCTAAGCCTTCTTGTTCGCGTTTATGCTGTGCAAACTCTACAATCAAAATTGCATTTTTTGCAGCAAGAGCGATAAGTGTAATAAGTCCAATTTGGAAATAAATATCGTTATTTAATCCACGCAACCAAATGGCTAATGCCGCACCAAACACCGCAAATGGCACGGCAGAGATCACCGCAAATGGCATAAGCCAACGCTCATATTGTGCAGCGAGTATCAAAAATACAAATACCAATCCCAATACAAAGGCTATCATACCTGCACCACTTGTGGCTTTTTCTTGATATGACATACCCGAATATGCGATTGTGTAGCCATCTGGTAAAACTTCTTTTGCGACTTCTTCAATTGCTCTAAGGGCATCACCGCTTGAGTAGCCATCTGCGGTATTTGCATCACCCATAAGCTTGGCTGCTGGGAAGAGGTTAAATCTATCAATAATATCGGTATTGACAATGCGTTCAAATTCTACGAGGGAGCTAATAGGCACAAGCTTTCCATCAGTTGATTTCACAAAGGCACGACCAAAATCTTCAGGAGCTTCTCTAAATTGGCTTTGGGCTTGCACATAGACTTTGTATGTGCGCCCATAGAGATTGAAATCATTGACATAATAATTACCAAATGTGCTTTGCAAAACCGTAAATACATCATTTACATTGACATTAAAGGCTTTTGCCTTTTCTCTATCAAGTGTTACAAAATATTGTGGAATGCTAGTATCTAGCAAGGATCTTGCACCCTTTATCTCGGGGCGTTTGTTTGCTTCTGTTATAAGGAGTTTGGCATATGTATCTAAGTCTTTGACGCTACCACCAGTTCTATCTTGCAAATAGATTTCAAAACCTCCAGCAAGTCCTAAACCATTGATAGCAGGTGGATTCATCACAAAGGCTGTGGCATCAAGTGTTTGATTAAACGCACCTGTAAGTGTTCCAGCGACACTAAAAGAATCTTCTCCTTGACCTTTTCTCTCACTCCAATCTTTGAGTTTCACAAATGAAGTAACCGCATGTGTTCTAGGCGCACTTGCAAGCATATCAAATCCCTCTACAAGGAAAAACGAACGCACATTGTGGTTATTATGCAAAATTTCTGCCATTTTTGTAGCTTCAGCGTCTGTGTAGCTTAGGGCAGTTGCAGGTGGCAATGACATAAAGGCTATGAGTGTCCCTTTATCCTCTTGTGGGACAAGTCCGCTTGAGAGTTTCCAAAAAAGTCCGCCAGTTAAGCCTACAAAAACCGCAAATAACGCAAGCAGTAGCAATCCCCTGCGGATAAAATTGCTCACACTCAAAGTAAATTTTTCGGTAAGCCAATCAAAAAATACATTGAATTTTTTGACTATTGCAAATGGCTTAGGTTCTTTTTTCTTGAGGATTAGTGTGCATAATGCAGGAGTAAGTGTCAAGGCTACAAATCCAGAAATGACAACAGAAACCACGATTGTAATGGCAAATTGTTTAAAGATTTCTCCGGCAAATCCACCGATAAATGCCACAGGGATAAACACCGCAGAAAGCACAAGCACAATGGCAATCACAGGACTTTGCATTTCGTGCATAGCTTCAATGGTGGCGTCTTTTACAGAAATTTCAGGGTGGCTATGCAAGATACGCTCGACATTTTCTATCACAATAATCGCATCATCTACAACAATACCAATCGCAAGCACAAGTCCAAAAAGCGTAAGGAGGTTTATTGAGAATCCTAATGCATACATACCTGCAAAAGCTCCGATGATAGACACAGGGATTGCAATAACTGGAATAATAGTTGCGCGGAAATTTTGCAAGAAAAAATACATAATAATAATAACAAGCACAATAGCTTCTATAAATGTCTTAATCACCTCTTTAATCGATATACTCACAAAGGTTGTTGTATCGTGTGCTATACCATATTGCAAACCTTGTGGAAAGGTTTGTGAGAGTTCTTGCATTTTCTCCTCCACCTTTTTTGCCACTTCCATAGCATTTGCTCCAGGTTGCAAATATACTCCAAAGCCCACCGCGCTTTTACCATTAAATTTCTCTCTTACATTATAGCTTTCTGATCCAAGTTCGATAGTTGCAATATCTTTTAGTCTTAGACTTGAGCCATCGGAATTAGATCGTATGATAATATTCCCAAATTCTTGAGGTTTTATAAACCTACCTTGCGTATTGATAGAATAAGTAAAGACAATATCTTGGCGCATTGGTTCTTGTCCAAATTGTCCTACGGCAAATTGCGCATTTTGTTCTTGAATCACATTTGTGACTTCTGAAGGTGTGAGATTGTTTTGAGAGAGTTTATCAAGATCTAGCCAGATTCTCATCGAATAATTTTGGGATCTAAAGGTTGAGGCATCACCCACGCCCGGCACCCTCTTTAATTCATCAATGATATTAATACTTGCATAGTTAGAGATAAACAAATCATCGTGCGCAGGATTATCAGAGAAAAGCGCATACACAGTGAGTATTGTAGAGCTACGCTTTCTAACCGTTACTCCTAAGCGTTGGACTTCTTGAGGAAGTTGGCTTAAAACCGCTTGCACCCTGTTATTGACATTGACTGTTGCCATATCAGGATTTGTATCATTAGAAAAATACACAGTGATAGAAAGCCTACCGCTTGATGAAGATGAAGACTTCATATAGAGCATACCTTCTACACCATTAATGCTATTTTCTAGCACACTTGCGACAGTGTTTGAAATAACCTCCGCGCTAGCACCAGTATAGTTGGCAGAAACCACCACTTCCACAGGTGTTACTTGTGGATATTCTTCCGCAGGAAGGCTAAAAATCGCTAAAACTCCCACAAGTGTAATAATGATAGAAGTTACTATAGCAAATACAGGGCGATTAATAAAAAACTTAGAAAACATTAAAGCCTCCTAGTTGGCGCTTTGTGGTGCGTTTTGTTGGGGGCTAATCTCGCTACCTTGTCGTAATTTTGTAAGATTGTTGGTAATGAGCATATCGCCATCTTGCAAACCACTTAGGACAATAACTTGTCCATTTTTGAGCATTTTACCAAGTGTGAGGCGTGCGATTTGCGCTTGATTATTTTTGGCTATATAAACATAGCTTCCTTGTGAATCTTGCAAAAGTGCTTTTTGTGGAATAGCTATGCTTTTTTGTGCTTTAAATCCTTTGAGATTCACACGCACAATTTCATTAGGTAGCAAAACATATGAGTCATTATTGACAATTGCTCTTGCTTTTATAGAGGCTGTTTGAGAATCTAACACACTATCAAGAAAGTCAAGCTTACCGCGTTTATCATAGATTGTATCATTGCCCAAGATAAATTCTACAATCACATTATCTTTATCTAAGCCACGCATATAATAAAAATCCGTGCTAGGGATAGAAAATTCTGCATAAATAGGGCTAAGTTGTGTAAGCGTGGTGAGATATGTATCGCCTCCACCGCCATTTCTTCCCACAAGATTCCCAACATCATAGCGTCTCATACCAATTCTACCGGTGATATCTGCGGTAATTGTGGTGTATTTCAAATCTACAAGCGCATCATCAAGGGAAGCCTTTGCACTCTCGACATTGGCTTGTGCGGATTGGTAGTTATACATAGCATTATCATACTGATCGACTGTGAGAGCACCTTGCTTATACAGCCTTTCTGTTCGCGTCCAATCTTTGCTTGCTTTTGTGAGGTTTGCCAATGCAGTGTTGTATTGAGCTTTTGCCATATTGACTCTAGCTTTATAGCGTGTAGATTCTATAGTAAAGAGTGTTTGTCCAGCTTGGACAATATCGCCTTCAGTAAAGTTCTGTGTGAGCAAGATTCCCTCAATACGCGCATAAATATCCACGCTTTGCACACTTTTTAGTCGTGCAGGATATTCAAAATTCAAATCAAGATCTTGGCTTGTGATTGTTTGGGTATTGACAGGGAGAGCAATCTTTTTTTGTTGCTGTTCTTGTGAGCCACAACCTATCATCAACAACAAAAGTCCAAAAAAACCTATATATCTGTAATACTTCATTGACATCCTCCATAGTCTCATCATTTTGCAATTAATTTTTGAGGGGTTTGGTGTTAGATTCTGTTATAAAAACGGCGGATTATAGCATAAAAATATTATTGTAAGTAAATATTACTATAAGAAAATCTTTGTATTGCTTGTGCTAGAATCTTAAGGAATGAGTGAGAATGTATAGCAAAGGCATAGGAGAATTTTATATATGAAGCGTGCTATTGTATTGGGTGGTGGCGGATCCAAGGGAGCTTATCAAATCGGTGCTTGGAAAGCACTAAGAGAGCTTGGCATAGAATATGATATTGTTACAGGCACGAGTATTGGAGCGTGTAATGGTGCGCTAATGGTGCAGGGAGACTATGATCGTGCGTTTGAATTATGGCAGAGCATAGATATTGATAAAGTTGTGTTAAATGGTTTAAACCTCCGCACAGATCTTAATTATTATATGGAGCATAGCGACAAACTTCTAGGATTTCTCAAAACCTATACAAGCAACAAAGGTATGGATACTACACCATTATTGAATCTTTTGGGACATTTTATTGATGCGGATAGATTCTTTGCTTCATCGGTGGATTATGGGCTTGTGAGTGTGCGATTTCCCTCTATGCAACCAGTGCAAAAACAAAAAGATTCTATACCAAAGGCACAGCTACAAGATTGGATTATGGCGTCTTGCTCGTGTTTTCCAGCGTTTCCTATTTATGAGATTGATGGTGAGGGGTATATTGATGGCGGATATTATGATAATCTTCCTATTTCACTTGCATTTAGACTTGGTGCGCAAGAAGTCATCGCTATTGCACTAAACCCCAAACCTCACGCCTACACAAATCACCCCTTTGTGCGATGTATCCAGCCAAAAGAGCGTTTGGGAGGTATGCTAGATTTTGACGCTACTGCGATACGCGAACAATTTGAGCTTGGGTATGTAGATACATTAAAAAGTTTTGGACGTTTGATAGGGAGAGATTTTAATTTTTTCCTTGATGATATGACTACATATACACAAGGATTTGCTTTTGCGCTTGCAGAGATTCTGCGCTATGAGCTTAGCACTCATACACCACAAATGCTTGATAGATTGGTAACCCAAACCCCTTTATATCAGCGGATTATAGACCTTTTGACAATAGATGAGGATATTCCCACCATACTTTCTCTTATAGAATCTCAAATGCACCTACACGCGTATAAAAGCACAAAAATCTATCATCTCACAGAAATTGTGCCAGAGCTTGTCAAAAAGACACAAACATATCTTCTCGCGCGAGGTTTAGGAGGTATGACACATATGTATGATATGGAGCATTTAGATGATGAGGCGTTGTTAGCAGCGATATTTCTTCGCGTTGCCTCTTAGCCGAAATGTCCAAAAATTACACATAATGCTAAAAAAATACTTCTATGTAAAGCAAATGCAAAGTAAACGTAAATCATAATGTAAAAAGTTCTTAATGAACGAACAACATTTTAGGAGGAGGCTTTTATGAAAAAAGTTGTAGCAGGCAGTATGGTTAGTGCATTGTTAGCACTTCCTAGTTTTGGTTTTGAGCTTTATAATAATGATAATACAAAGCTCGATGTGTATGCATCAATGAGAGGTTATATAGGCGTAGGACACAATCTTTCTGCTCCAGAAGGAACAGGCAGACCTAATGCTCCTACTGGATATCTTATGGGCTTACAAAACAATAGTCGATTTGGTATCAATTTTTCAACAGGAGACTTTAGGGCGCAGGTAGAATATGGTTGGCAAGAGACAGATAATTCACCAGGTTGGCGTCTTTATTATGGTGCATATAAGACTTCTAGCGGAGAATTTTTGTTTGGTAAGCAAAATTCACCTACTACAGATGAAGGTTTTTCGTCAAATTGGCTTAATGCAGATACTGGATCTATAGGTTTTGGTGGTGTGGCTTTAGCTTTGAGACGTATACAAGTGGCCTATAAAATTGGGGGTCTTAATATTGCACTGCTTGAGGACAAGATGGGCACAGGTGTGAATACTGGGGTAACACAAGAAGATGGAGCATATCGTGCTAATGCACAAATGCCAAGGATTGCCGCAAGCTATACAGCCAAAGACGCGGATGGCAATCTCTTTTTTAAAGTAGGTGCTAGTTATGTGAGAGTTAGTGGATATGGTCCATATTATTCGGCATCTAGTTATAGCGGACCAGATTTGCATGCGTATCACGCGTGGTTTGGTATTAGACCAAAATTTGGCAATGCCTATATTTCCTTTATGGCAAATGCAGGAAAAAATGGTGATTTGTATGGTGAACAAAGCACGACTATTAGTACAGGTGCTTATACACATGGGAATATAAATGGGAATATAAATAGTAACATAGGATATAATGCTACACGTATAGGAGCACATTTAGAGTTTGGGTATGATTTTAGCAAGCAATTTGGTATGGCTATCGGTGGAGGTTATCAACTCACAACAGGTGGTAGCAATCAATACAAACAAACAACTGGTGAGAGAGATGGTGGTATCAATTCTTTTGCAGCATTTATCAATCTACCATATAAAGTTAGCCAGAATTTAACACTAGCACCACTTGTAGCGTATTATTCTGTTGCAGGTGACGCAGATTCAAGGGTAAGTCTTGGAAAAGAGAATAAACAAAGCAGTGTCATCGGTGCTATGCGTATCAAATGGGATTTTTAATCTAACCCTATAAAAATACTAGGCTCCCACGCCTAGTATTACTCTTTGTGTTTTGGATTATAAATATGTAGCAAATGTAAAGGGAAGCAAACAATATTTAGAATGTCTTTTCTTTCACTCATTTAGTTTTGTTCTAGCATTTTCCCAGTCAGGGATATGTATGTTAAGATAATTGTAAAAATCTTGATTGTGGTATGGGTATTTTATATGGGCAAGTTCATGTAGAATAACATATTCTATACTTTTTTTGGGCTTCTTGATTAATTCAAGATTAAGAGTGATGTGTCTTGAACTAATTTTGCAACTCCCCCATCTTGTTTTCATTGTTTTGATAGAAAAGGTGTTGAAGTCTATTTCAAGCATTTTGCTATAGCGTGTCAAAATTTCAGAAAATATATCTTTAGCCCTTTCTTGATACCATTTTTTAATCATTGTTTCTTTTTTCTTGTAGTTTTTAGTGTCCTTAAGATAGATTTGCAAGTATTTGTTGTTTAGGATTATTTGTGTTTGTGTATCTTTAATAATTTTTAGCCTGTAGCGTTTTCCTAGATAGAAAAAATCTTCCCCACTAATTAATAATCTTGGTGGCATTTGTTTAGATTTAAAAAATTCTAATTTTTGATTAATCCATCTTTTTCTTTTTTCTAGAATATGCTCGATTTCTTGTTGCGATGCATTAAGGGGCATACTTAGAATTACTTCTAGCTTTGGCGTTACCTTGAGTATAGGATTCTTGATAGTTTTATAAAGAATTTTTGCTTCCATAGTGAAAAATCCCAATTTCAAAAAATTGCTTGCCTAATTCATCTAGTTCTTCGGTAGTGATATGTTTATCAGAAGCAAGTAGCACATCTTCTATTTCATTGAGCATTTCGTTTCTAACATCATAGTTGCTCTTCCATTCAGGTTTTTTGCTCTTTTGTATAAAAATTTTATCAATCTCAAGAGCAAGAAAAACAATATCTTCTTCTTTTAAATCTTTTAAAATCCCCTTCAAGCTATCATAAAAAGCTTTTAATGTAGGTTTTTGTAATTCTTTGGGGTATTGTTTGTTTTGAATTGTTTTATTTTCTAAAATGTCTGAATAGATAGATTTTAGCTCATCAAACTTTTCTTTTTCACTTAATCGCCCCTCTTTGTAATCATCAATTATTTTTTGAATCTTAGTAGATATTTCATCATAAAAATAGGGGTTGCTTTGTCGGTTTTCTTTGATATATTGAGTCATAGCTCCAGTGATTTTATCTGCCCTAGCTCTGTCATTTGGTTGTTTTATCACTTCATTGATAAAATTTTCATCAAATATACTTAGCATTTTCCCAATACTTTGAGGTTCTTTTGCACCGATGAATTGATGTATCATTTTGTTGATTTGAGATTCGTATTGCTTAAAGTCTATTTTTTCATGATAACGAATTTGGATACTATATTTTAAATCAATATAAAATTTTAGAGCATTTTTATATTTAGTGACTTCATCCTCACTAATGCTCTCTTTGAATCTGGGAAAAATTATCAAAGCATTTAAGGAGCGCGCAAAAAGACTTAAAAGTTCATAGAATCTTTCTCTTTTTTCTCTTTCTTCCAAAAATTGCTCATAGATTTCTTGAAACTTACCCTGTCCTTCTAGTTTTTTGATTTCTGCAAAAAACTTTTGAAGATTCGAAAAATTTTCTCTTAACTCTTTTATGGCATCTTTGATACAAAATACAACATTATGCAAATCTTCTTTATCAAAGTTTGCAAGTTTTTTGTAGATTTTTATTGCGGTATCTATTTTTTCGCTAATCCCTCGATAATCAATAATATAGCCTCTTTCTTTTCCGGAATATAGGCGATTCACTCTAGCAATTGCCTGAAGCAAGCCATGATCCTTTAGGCTTTTATCTAAATAAAGACACGCTACTCTTGGAACATCAAATCCTGTAAGGAGTTTATCTACAACAATAAGCAAATCAATCTCACCATCTTCAAATTTCTCAGTAATAGTCCCTTCACTTCCATAATCCTTTAAAATTTGTCTCCATTCTTTGATTACATCATCCTCATTTTCTTCATTTACTGCTGTATTTCCTGCTCTTGTATCAGGGGAGGAAATCACAAAGGCAACCCTAAGTCTTTTTTGAGACTTAAAAATTTTGTAATACGCTATGGCATCACCTTTTGAGCTTGTGGCAAACATCGCTACAAACCCTGTCCCTTTAAAATGATTTTCAAAATGCTCTTGTATATCTAGGGCTATCCATTCTAGTCTTTGGTATGATGAGAGTGTTGCTCTTGCTGTCTTGTTTTTTAGGTGCATTTTTTCTTCTTCGGTTAATCCCTTGGTTATAGCCTCAAATTTTTTATCAAGACTTTCTTTGTCATTGATGAATTGCTCGGAGAATCTCCCTTCATAATAAAGTGGCAAAATCGATTTATCTCTTAATGCCTGTTCGATAGTGTATTTGTGGATAAAGCCCCCAAATTTCTTGGCAGAGTTTTTTTCATCAGAGGTAAGGGGTGTGCCTGTAAATCCGATATAACAACCATTTGGGATAGATTCTTTCATGGCATTGTGCAAAAGTCCATTTTGGGTGCGATGAGACTCATCTACAAGTAAAAAAATATCTTTTGTATCAATAGAGATATTTTTTTCATCTGGAGCTTTAAACTTTTGCACAAGTGTGGTGATGACCGTCTCCCCATTTTGCAGCAATTCTATCAGATGCTTACCACTTTTGGCTCTTTTAGATTCTATACCTGTTTTTAAAAAAGTCTTATGTATTTGATCATCTAGTTGTTCTCTATCTGTTACGACTATGATACGACTTGAGGGGATTGTCTTTTTTATTAGGGAGGCTAGGATAGACATCGTTAGAGATTTACCACTGCCTTGAGTATGCCATATTAATCCCCCTCTTTCATCTCCGTTTTTATTTTTGATTCTTTTTAATGTTTCTTGTATGGCAAAAAATTGCTGATATCTTGCAACCTTTTTTTTCCCATTATCAAAAATAATAAAAGATTGTATAAGCTTTAAAATCCTATCTTTATGTAACAAAGAAGCAAAGAGCTTATCTAATGCATCTGGGATATTTACACCATAGGCTTGTGGCGTGAATGGATTATTTTCTTTGTTTTCTTCTTCCCATAGGCTATAAAATTCACTTGAGGTAAAAATCGTGCCGTATTTGGCTTCTTGGTTATTCCCTGCGATACAAATTTGTATGAATTTAAAGAGATTAGGGATTTCATTTTTTTCATTTTGATTGCGAATAAGTTGAGAGATACCTTCTTGTATATTTGTTTTTGAACTTTTAAGCTCAATCACGCAAAAAGGGATTCCATTGATAAAAAGCACCAAATCAGGGCGACGCGTATCTCCCTCTGCATCTGGTATCTTTCTTTTTACGCTAAATTCTTCAGTCACACAAAAGTGATTGTTGCTAGGATTGTCAAAATCGATATATCTAAGGTTTTGAGATTTTTTGCCTTTTTGGCTCTCTGCTTGTGTGGCTGTGCCATAGGTGAGCAAATTAGTGATTTCACGATTGGCTTCTTTTAGTCCTTTATCAAGCGATACATCAAGCTCTTTGATAGCTTTGTCTATGACAAAGTTACGCGTATTTAACTCTTTTAGCTTTTTTGCCAAAATGTCTTTTAAAAGGACATTTGAGAGATTGCCACCTCTAAGCTCTAGGGCTTTTTCTTGTGAGATGTATTCATAGCCTAGTTTTTCTAAAAACTCAATGCTAGGTTTTTGGATAGTTGCATATTCAGTGGTTGAGTAGGTCATTTTATTCCTTCCATTTAAAAGGGTATTCCTCTTTTTAGAGAGTATTTAACAATATCTTGATCATCATATTCATCATTTTCTCTAATATCATTTAGTAGAAAACGCAAGGCTGTTTCTTCATCCTCTGTAATGTCAATTTTGGTAATTTGAAAATATGAAATAAATTTTGTGTTTTTTAATGTTTTAAAGTTTTTTTCTAAGAAATTAATTGTATGTTCTCCTTTTTTTTGTTCAATAAAACAAATTTTTATTTTTCCTATCATATCCATACCTGCCTCATTTGTCTTTTTATACATTCTAAAGGTTGTCTCATACCCTCTATCATTCCATCTATCTTGTTCAAGATAGATGCATGATGTAGCATCTCTTTCTGTGGAGAATTTTGTGATACCTAAAGTGCGTAAATATTGTTCTTCATTATCAAATTTATCTTTTCTTTGTTCTTTATACTCTTCTGTAACATTAGAATTATCTTGATTATCTTGCAGTTTTTCTTTTTGTGTTTGATAAGTGCTTTGGTATTTTCCGTATTTTGCTTCAATTATTATCTTGTCAATAGTCATTTTGATTATATCATCAAGAGGACTTCCTTCTGTATAATCTGAAGGAACAGCATAATTTACCTTACCATGTTCTAGCATTTCTTTAGATTGTGTAACTTTATCAGCATTTTGAACATCATAAACAACGATAGAGATTCCTTTTTTTGACTTAAGAAGTGTCATTGCAGGAATATCAGTTTCTCCATCGCCAATATAAATCATGTTTTCAAATCTGATTTTTCTTTTTTCTTCAGCTACGGGCTTATTGACTTGTGAATCCCAAGTGTTTAAAATCCCTTTGCTAATTCTGTAGAGATATTGTGTCTTTGAGGTATAATCAATCGCTACAGCTGGCCAAGTTGGTTTTCCATAGGGATCAAAGATAAAAGATGATGCAAAAATCGTTTCAAATTTGTCTGCTATCTTTGTTCCTTCAATCATCTCTTTTGTTCCTGAAGAGATGATATAATGTTCCAGATCTACGCCTTTGGATTTAGCATAGTCTTTGATTCTGTCAAAATATTCTTCTACGCCTTTAAAGAACTCGACGCTTTTTCCATGATTTTTAAGGACATCATAGGTGATTTTTGTATTTGCATCATCGGCTTTACGAATAATAAGACGCATATAAGCGAGAATCTCACTCATATTCTGATCTTGAGCCTCTTTTTTTACTTGTTGCCAAAAATCATTTTTATCGATACCAAGTTCAGGTAAAAAAGAATTTTCTTGAATATTTCCCATTGCCAAAGTTCCATCAAAATCGTAAGCTATTGCCATTTTTATCATAGATTTACTTTCACTCATTTTCTATCCTTTATTATTGAAATATTCTTTTTATTATATTTTACCCTAACCTTTCCATTTAGTAAATTTTGCATTAACCCTTTTTTTTGGTATTTAAGAGATTCTAGTTTTTGCTCTAAGAGTGTGATTTCATTGTCTGCTTCACTTAGAATCTCTGCGATTTTTTCCTGCTCTGCAAGGGGTGGAAGCGAAATCAATACTTTATCCTTGATAGTTGCTGTACTTAAATTTGGTTGAGCCCCTCCACCAGACAATAGAAAAAGAAAATTTGACTGAAGCAATAAACATTGATAGAGAAAATCATTATTTAATCTTTCTGAAGGTTGAAATTTTCCAACTCGCTGATTTAGATACAGAACAACATTTTCTTTCAATTTGCCTATCTTTCCTGTTGTTGCTCCAGATAATGCAACCAAAATATCATTTTGATAAATTGCAAATTTATTCAAATCCCTATTCTTGTAATCATCAAATGAAAAATAAACCATATCTTCGAGTGAAATCGTATTATTGCTTTTTATATTAGATATCCGAACTATGGGGAATCCATTTTTTTTAAAATTCTTGGATTGAAAGGCAAAACCATTACAAATCTCACACACCTCCCCCAATCTCACTGCTTCCCAATCCTCGCTAAAGCCCTTAAGGCGTGTTTTTGCTGTAAGGAGGGTTTGGCAAAGTCCTTTTTTGAGATTTTGCTTCTCTGTGATGAGGGATTCAAAATTTTGGATTTGAGTATCCCAAGTGCTTAGAATCTCTGCAATCTTTTCTTGCTCTGCAAGGGGTGGGAGAGGGATTTGAATTTTTGATAAATTGCTTCGAGAGATTCCCAAAACAGAAATTCCACAAGCCAACCTTTTGATTTGCTTATGAACTTTATATAAAGAAAACATATATCCCTTGTATCCATTGGCAAAATAATTAGATTTATCTCTGCACAAAATGGTATGCAATCCTGATACTGTTGGATTGGATAGATTCTTAACCTCAACGCTTTTCCCAATATCTTCATAATCCTCTGAAGCATCTGCAATGACAAGATCACCGTTTTCAACAAAGACAATATCCTCTAAATCTTCTGCTAATTTTTTAGAATCGATTGAGGGTAAAATATCTTTATCCATATCAAGAAAATGTTTAAATTTTGTGTGAATATCTCCATAATGAATATAAGCAACGCCATCAATACAATTTTGGGATTCTGACAAATCACTACGTGATTTACTATAAGTTTTTAAAAAATTACACACCTCCCCCAATCTCACCACTTCCCAATCAATAGGCAAGATTCCAAGTTTTGTGTGTTTGTAGCCTTTGGAGATCATTTGCTCTCCTTTTGTAAGGCTTTAAGGACTTTGTCAAAGTCTGATTTGATTTTTTGAGTTTTATTAAATATTTCATACTCACTTGAAGCTTTTTCTATGGCTTGGGCTCGTGAGATTTTTCCATTGTCATGGAGGATTTTATAATCTCTAAAGTTTAGAAACTTATCCACGCTTGCCTTAAACTCTTCCATAGTGAAAGTATTTTCTCGCTCTACCAAGTCCTCAATATAATCAAAATATCCACCGATTAATCTCTCAAGTTTTTTGATTTCTTCTTCTGAAAGATAGTTTTTTGCTATTTCTGTATCACTTTTGAGAATTCTACCTTCTGGCGAGTTTTTCCAAGTGGTTAGTCCCATATTTGGAAGTGAGGCATCGGCTTTGGCATAGATGATTTCAGGAGCTGTTTTTCCTGTGATAGCATAATGAAAGCGATTTTGGATAAAAGCAAAAAACTCTCTTGTGATAGGAGAGTGTGGATCATAATCAAGGGAGCACTCTGCAAAAATATCTGTGATTTGCTGATAGATTCTTCTCTCACTTGCTCGAATAGAGCGAATAGTTTCTAAGAGATCTTTAAAGTAGTCTTTTCCAAAGATCTTGTTTCCTTGCTCTAATTGCTCACGATTAAGTGTATAACCCTTGATTGTGTATTCTTTGAGAATATTTGTCGCCCAGATTCTGAATCTTGTCGCTTCTTTGGAATTGACACGATAACCTACAGAGATAATGGCATCGAGGTTGTAGAGTGTGTGAATCCTTGCTACTTCTCTACTTCCTTCCACTTGAACTATTTCCATTTTGGAAATAGTTGCCATTTCATCAAGTTCATGCTCTTTGTAGATATTGTTTAAATGTTTGTTGATTGCTGGGACATTGACGCCAAAAAGCTCTGCGATTGCCTTTTGTGTCGCCCAAATACTCTCATCTTTGACAATCACATTGATTTCTAAGTCAGTTTGCTTGATATGATAGAGAATGCTTTGAATCTGATTGCTTTTCATAGATTGCTCCAAGGGGCTAGATTCTCCCAATTTTGAGGGATACCCATCGATTCTTTAGAGATAGAGGGATATTTGGCAAGTAGGGCTTGAAATTCTAACTTGATAGAATATTCTTTTAGGATTTCTGCTAGGACACTTAGGGCAAAAAAGATTTTATTTGTTGGCACAGATTGATGTAAAAAATCATAGTTTGAATCAAGCCTAAATTTTTTAACTAGATTTTTATTCCATAGTCTTGCATGATGAGCGCAAATATTCCTCACATAAGATAAAGATTCAAGCCAGTTTTCAAAAATCCCAACTCTTATATTTTGCATTTTGAAAAATTCTAAAAGTTTGAGTTGCTCATCTAATTGCATCAATTTAAAAAACTTTGATAGCGAGCCAAAGGAGAGGATTTCTACCAAAGCCCAAAGCGGAAGGTCATCAATTTTATATTTATCTTTGATATGTTTGATAAAATCCTCGCTTGCACGCTGTTTTTCTTTTTGAGCTTTCGTGATAAACTCATAAAAAAGAAAAATATTTTTATTTCTTAGTTCTCTTTTTAGAGAGTTTTGGTTTTGTATGTATCCAAAGGGGTTGTATTTTTGTGAATGAATATGAGAGATTTGGGCTCTTAGGGTAAGCTCAAGCTGTTGTAAATAAGAAAAAATTAGTTTTTTTAACTCACAATCAAAATAATAAAGATTTGTGATATCTTCAAAAGCTACATTGTCTTTAAAGATATCTTTTTTATCTGAATCTTTTGGATATTGAAATGGGATAAAATAAGCACTCAAGCGATAGTAATGCACTTTTTTTAAAAAATCAATAACGCTAGATTCATCTTTGATGATAAGATGTCTTTGTTTTAGAATTTCTATGAGTTCGTTATGAGTTTTGAAGTTTTTGTAATTCATAGAGAGCACCTCCCAGTCAGTGTCGAGCACCCGAGAGGTCTGTTGGCGGTATTGTATCTCAAAAATATTATAAAAAATTTAAAAATACCGAATCTATGGAAATTTTTTTTCATTATTGTAATCCTAATTCCTTGAGATAATTATCCATTTTTTCTTGAGTTTTGGCAATCTCTTTATCAAGATGAGCGATTTTTTCAAGCGTTGAGGGGATATCCACTTCTTCCTCTTTTTGAAATGTATCTACATATCTTGGAATGTTTAGATTATATTCATTTTCTTTTATTTCTTGTATTGTGGCGATGTGAGAGTATTTTTCTATCTCTTGACGATTATGATAGGTTGTGAGAATCTTTTGTATATTTTCTTGTGTGAGCGTGTTTTGGCGTTTGCCTTTTTGAAACTCTTTGCTTGCATCAATAAAAAGTATATCTTTGTTTTCTCTGTCTTTTTTAAAAATCAAAATACACGCAGGGATAGATGTCCCATAAAAGAGGTTCTCAGGGAGTCCGATGACTGCATCAAGTAAATTTTCCTCGATGATTTTTTTTCTTATTGCTTCTTCACTTGCTGCGCGAAATAGCACTCCATGAGGAAGTATAATGCCCATTTTGCCATGAGGGGCAAGAGATGAAATCATATGAATAACAAAGGCATAATCCCCTTTTGTTTTTGGAGGCATGGGGTAGGAGGAAAAGCGTTTGTATTCATCATCTTTTGCATGCTCCTCACCCCATTCCTTGAGGGAAAAGGGAGGATTGGCAACCACAATATCAAAAGTTTTGATGTGGTCGTTGTCTAGGTGTTGGGGGTTGATGATAGTATCTCCCCACTTGATATCTGCATCATCGATTCCATGCAAAAACATATTCATACGACAAAGTGAGTGGGTTTGGGAATTTTTTTCTTGTCCATAGATTGCAAAGTTTGTATTACCTACTTCTTTACTTGCTTTGATAAGCAAAGAGCCAGAGCCACAAGTAGGGTCATAGATAGTATTTGATTCTTGTGCTTGTAGGAGTTTTGCTAGGAGAGTAGAAACCCCACTAGGCGTAAAAAACTCCCCTCCTTTTTTTCCTGCATCGCCTGCAAATTCTGAAATGAGGTATTCATACGCATCACCCATGACATCTTGATCTTCTAGTTTGCTTGGAGAGAGGTCAAGTTTGTTATTTGAAAAATTTTCAAGTAGATTTTTTAGAATCTTGTGGCGCTCTTTATTGTTTCCTAAAAGGTTTTTATCATTAAAATCAATATTTCTAAAAATGCCTTCTAGCTTTTCTTGATTATCCTCTTCAATTTTTTCAAGGACTGCATTGATAATTTCTCCGATATTTTCTTTTTCTTTGTTTGCATAGAGATAATCAAATGTGCTTTTTTCATCAAGCTTGAATTTTTCTCTTGAAAGTCTTCTTTGTAACATCTCTGGATTGTCTTTGTATTCTTTTTTTAGTTTTTGCAAGGTTTCCTTGTGAGAATCAGAGAGATACTTGACAAAAAGAAGGCTAAGGATATAGTCTTTGTATTTTGAGCTATCCATACTCCCTCTAAAACTATCGCAAGCTTTCCATACTACAGCATTTATTTGATCTTTTGTTGTTTTCATGATTTGAGTTCCTTTGTGATTAGCTGTTTGAATCTTTCATTTTTTAATGAGATTTCAGCACTAATTTTTTCCTGCAAAAGTGCAATTTTTTTATTAGATTCTCGAATGAATTGGACAATCTTTTTTTGTTGTTCTACGCTTGGCAGATAAATTTCTAGTTCTTTTAAATCTGTAAGTCTTAGAAATGACATCATTGTTCCATTAGTGCTACGCTCTTGAAAATATCCTTGGGGCATTGAAGAATTGAGATAATAGGCAAGATACTGAGATGAGAGTTTGCTTGGATTTGTCTGAATAACAGCCATAACCGAAGAAAAGACGCAACCAGCATAGTCTTTTGTAATATATACTGCACTCAATGGAGCTTTTAGTCTGACAAGCACATCACCTTCTTGTGTCAGATTGCTTTTGGGAATAGGTTTGGAAAAAGTAATTTGCTCTATATTTTCCAACTTAAGTGTGCCAAAATTACCAAAATCAGAGATTCTAATAACCTTATAAGAGAAGCCTTCATTATCTTCTTGATGTTGCACTCGACTTAGTTGTAAGCCAGAATGAAAGGATGCTAAATTTTTAAGTTTTCCCATTTCTCCTCATTGTGTTTCATATTTTTAAGGAAAAATTATACCACAATTATCATAAAAAATTGTTTTTTTTATATTGGACATAATTAAAATTGATAAATAAGTTTTGAAATGCCGTAATAACTATGATATAGCATAATAGAGAAGAAGGGTTTATATATTCCCTTTCTAGGCTATAATCTTGAAGTATTGCTATTAAAAGGCATAGAAGCAAGAGATTGATTGCATTGCGATTTTATCTAGTTCGATTCTTGAGGATATTATAGTGCATTTCTTGTTTGGAAGAGAGCGAATAGGATGATTTTTGAAGTGAATGAATAATTCAATAGTGATATTTTCGTAGCATAAAAAATTTATATAAGAATGGTGGCTTGAGGCGGAATCGAACCACCGACACGAAGATTTTCAGTCTTCTGCTCTACCGACTGAGCTATCAAGCCACAAAGAATAAAGAAAGGTTTAGGTAATAAAAGGTGGGATTATATAATAGAGAGTTTGAAAAAATACTTAAAAGCAGGAGATTCTTGGAAACTCTAAATTGTCTTATCAAATTGCGCATTTTTTGTGTATAATGAGAGCCCAATTTTTACAAAACTAAGGATGACAAATGACAAAGAAAGTTGTTGGTATCGTGGTGATAGTGCTTGCACTTGGGGCATTTATAGGGTCTGCAGTGTATATAAATGGCATTCACAAGAAGTATTATGAAGAGTTGTCTCAAAAAAGCGTGAGTGATATAAAGGCGAGTGTGGCTTCTGCGCTCAAACCTATTTTTGAAGCACAGGGAATGAGTGCTGCGTATATGTTGCGCAGTATTGAAGAGCTTGATTTAAGTCTTGAAACTTCACCATATGAGAGTGGGTTGTTGCATTCAAATGGTAAGTGGGTGGTTAGTTTTCCAGAATTACGTGTTGCATTTGATATTGATTTTGTATTTTCTAATATCCCTTTCACATCTTCGAAATTTTATGTTTCTTCGACACATGCTGACATCAAAGAAGTATTTGCAGATGGCAAAATTGGTGTTATTGAATTGGGTAGCGGAAGTCTAGCATTGCGACTTAATGATATGATAATACATAAAAGAAGAGACAATGTAGAGGTTAAGGGACTTTCACTCGTTTTGCATACAACTACAGACTATGGAATAAAAAGTATAGTATTTAGCTTACCTGAGGCTTCTAGTGATGATAAATATTTTCATTGGAGCATCAAGGATTTTGTTGCAGAAGATAAATATGATACACCAATGACTTATCAGGATCTAATAAGTATGATAAGCAAAGGAACATTGTTTTCTAGCAAAAGCACCGCACATTTCAAGGCTATTGAATTTGGTGATGATGATGTTGAGGTAAGATTTGAGAAATTTGGGGTTACTAACAAAACAAAAGCCTCTAACGATCTGTATGATGTAAGTGCTGATTTGACGCTTAAGAATTTTGTCATCGACAATAAATCTACATATGAAAAGTTTAAGTTAGATATCACAGATTTTTCTAGTGCATTAGAGATTCAAAATATGCACAAAGATACCGTGGGGTATTTGACTTCTATAGTTGGTTCCTTCCCCATCCCCATTAATTTCCATGAGCTTGAACAAAGAAGACAAACAATTCTTGGAAGTAATCCAAAATTTAGCATAAAAGATTCTAGTTTCTTGCTCAATGACAAAAAAGTTACTTATGTTGCTGATGGGCAGTTTTCTCCTGAGAATCTAGAGCTTAATTTGGCGGTTTCTAGTAAATATCCTATTGAAGAACTTTTGGGGCGCTATAAGGACATGCTAAGCTTTAAAGATTTCATCAATGAGGTAGGGACATATTTTATCAAGCAAGCGGATTCTAAGCAATATGGTGTCAAACTCCAATACACTCAAACACCGAGTGCTGAAGCATTTAAAGTCAATGATGAAGTAATGTTTAGTAATGAATATAGCATTGATATTGATGATGACATAAGCCTTGATGAAGCTGATGAATCTCAAGAATTAGAAGATTTGCAATAGCTAGAAGACTATGTTGATAAACAAAGGTAGTGCAAATGGGTGAGTGTTTGTATCCTACTTTCCAAGAAATCCAAGATGTTACATTGCGTAACTCTTGGGTTATACCTCTCCTAACCTCTTATATTTATTATCTTAGACAATGTATTTTAGGTTTGTATCTAATTTTAAATAAAAAATATTTCAAATTATTTCAATAATATATTTCTACAAATTATTGTTGCATCCGCTTATTATATATAAATATATATTGTTTCCAAAAAGTTTTCAAGTATTATTACAATTTGTTTGTATTTAAAAATACGAACAAATTGGAGGAATTCATGAAAAACAAAATATTTGTAGCAAGCTTGATTGGAGCAGGACTACTTTTGGCAGATGAGACAAAGTCACCCACTTCTAGTGAATCTAAAAACCTTACTAGCCAATTTTTAGATGGTATAGAGGCAAAAGGATTTGCAAGAGCACGTTATACGACAATCGATGGTGCTGGGGAAAGTGGTGCAGAGTAACAGCTAAGAATGAAGCTTGATCTTACGACAGGTAAGGTAGAGGGCTGGAGTTTTACTGGTGGTTTGATGTTTAATATGGGTTCAAGTAATCCAACAACGACTAGCAATACAAATTACGCCACACAAGGATCAATGGCGATTGTAACCGGAGGAAAATATAACGATCGATTTGGTGTAGCGGTATTTTCGGTCAATAAAGAAATCGCTACCCAAAATGCCAAGACAGAATTTAGTGTCGGACGCATAAATCTTGTAAATGTTTTTACAGATAAAACCCTAGATGTTGGTAATGGTGGTAAGGCGCGTTTTATAGCAAATAATGGTATTACATATGGTGCGGAGTATTTTGATAGTTGGGTAACAGGTCATGTGATATATAACGCAAGGAGAACTTCGCTTGGTAATAATTCAACAAATAGTGCAATTCCTACGACTACAGGGAGTTTGGGTAATGACCTTGTGATACTTTCTCTTAATAAGGGTGATAATGTGGCAGGTAGCAAGTTTAGTTTTAATGTCGCGTTAGGACACGCTAATAGGTTGCTTGATTATCTTGCATTTGTTGATGCCAAATATGATTTTGGTGGCGTGTATGTGCTAGGACAAGTTTCTGCTACTGGTATGTCTAAGAATGCAAATTTTATGCTTCCTAATGGTAACAAAACAGGCACAGATTGGACACAAACAGCAGGACAATTTTTTTCATACACAGGCTTTAATAATAGCGATTGGGCTTCAAATCGAGGTATGTATAATATTCAAGTCGGCTATAAAAACAAAGAAGCCCCTGTTTCTGCAAAGCTAGGATTTGTAGGGAGTTTTGGCGATGGTTATGGAACATTGCTTGATAGCAAAGGTGGGATTGATGTCGCAGGAAAGTTTTGGATTAATAGCTATGATGCGACAAATGAAGGTTTTGGATTTATGGGTGCTGGTGGCAGAAGTGGCACAAGCATTTATGTAGCGTATTTAGCGCTAGATTATAAACTTGGCAAAGCTTGGAAAGTTGGGTTAGATTATTCTTTTATCACTGGCAACAACAATTATCCTTTTGTGGCTAATGCTGTGGCAGGTTCGCTTAAAGACAAGCTGACACAAGATAATGCCAAAGGTATCACATATCACGAAATTGCACCATCTATTACTTACAAAGTTGGCAAGGTGAGTGCAACTGCATATTATGGGCGTAACCTTGGTGATGTAAATTATGGTAAGGGGCGTGTAGAAATCCGCTATGATTTTTAATTTTTGTGATTTTTAGGCTAAGGCATAGGCTACATAAAATCTTGTAGCTTGTTTGCCTGTGCCATAAAGGCTTCTAATCCTTCCCAATCTTTGGATTGGAGCATTTCCTTGGCTTTTTGGATCTCATTTTGAAAGCTTGTAATAGAATCTAGCACATTTTGTGTGTTTTGCTTAAAAATATCACTCCACATTTTTGGCGAACTTTTAGAGAGCCTACTCATTGACTTAAACCCTCCGCCTATAAGAGCTAGGATTGTTTGAGGATCTTCTTGTTTAAGCACGGCATTAGCAAGGGCATAACTGATAACATGCGGCATATGACTAATGAGTGCAATATGTTTATCGTGCTCGTGCGCGTCCATTTTGATAATTTTCATACCAATACCCAAAAAAATCTCACGCGCTATTTGGACTTGTGAATCTCCGCTATCTTGTAGGTTTGCTAAAATCACAATGCTATCTTTAAAGAGATTTGGCAATGCGGCTTTTGGTCCATAAAACTCCGTGCCTGCCATTGGATGTGCGGCAACAAAATTTTTGCGTATAGAATCTGGAATGTGTTGAATAATGCGCTCTTTAGTTCCACCAAGATCGATAATAGTCGCGCTAGGTTTTATGTGTGTGAGTTGTGGCATAAGAGAAATGATAGCCTCTACTGGTGTGGCAAGAAATATGACATCACTTTGGGTGATAAGCTCTCTAAGATCTATACATTCATCTACAAGTCCCAAAGAAAGTGCTTGCTGGGAATGCAAAGGATTATTATCAAAACCTGCTATACAGGCAAACATTTGCAATTCTCGCAATGCTAATCCCATAGATCCGCCAATAAGTCCTAACCCAATAATACCTGCGTGTAATTTATGCTCCATTATCATTCCTTTTGTATTGTGATATGCTATTGTAGCACAAGCCTTATAAAGCAAGAGTATGTGTCAAAGGAGCTTTAGCATACTTGCGACAAAGATACAGGCACTTTCGCTACGCAAGATAAGATCCCCTGCTATGCCAATTGTATGAGGGAGTTTATCGCGCTCACTAGGGCTAAAGCCACCTTCGGGACCAATAAGGATACTTTTGTTTTTGAGATTGGCGATAAGATTTGTATGTGTGAGCACTTCGCCACCAAATTCTAGGGCTACACAATCTTTGTATGCTAATAGCACAGAATCTAAGTCTTTTAATACCTCAAGTTCTAGGAGTGTGCCTCTACCACATTGCTCACAAGAGTGCGTGAGAATCTTGTGGAGTCTTTGGAGGTTTGGGTTAAAGGGCTTTTGGGAGTATTGCGCAAAAAAAAGCGTAAGTTTGCTTATACCAAGCTCATTTAGTGTGGGCAGAGTTTTTTCTACGATTTTTGAATCTACAATCGCCCAAATAATATGTGTTGTGTGTTGTGTGTTGTGTGTTTGGTGTATAAGGTGTGCTATGTGTGAGCTCTAAGGAAGCTTTGTTTCTATCAAGGTGGGTAATTTGGTAGGTATAAAGATGATTATCTAAAAGATTACAAAGCACAAGAGGCGTGTTTTTATCATGTCGCCTAGCCTTAAAAATATGTGTATAAGATTCTCCAGTGAGTGTTAGCGTAGGTGCTTTGGCATCAGGGTGATAGACAAAGCGCATTACCTAAAAGATTCCTACACTAAGAATAACAAGAGCATATAATATAACATCTATGGTGTAGAGCATTTTGCAAAATACGACATATCGTTGCATTGCTTCTAAGCTTGTGCGTCTAGCGATTTTTAGAATCTTGATACGATAGATTTCGCCTCCAAAAACCACAAGGCATAAAATAATCATCACAAGTGTGCTTATGCCAAAACTTTGGGGATTAAAAACCAAAATATTAAGACCGCTTAATACTGCAACAGAAAGTAGGAAAAAAATAAGGGGCATCATAAACCAGATACGCTTATTAAGTTGCACAAGATTTTTGTAAAAAAATAAACTCCAAAGATTCAACACAAAAGGGAGAATCAAAAAAAGTGAAAAAAAGCTGTGATAAAAAGTTAGTTGCCTAAATGATTCGATAATCATAGGCGTTTGAGCTAAGCTTTGAGAGACTTCTTGCATGTATAAATCCTTAAAATATTCTTAAAATAAGAGGAGGCACTATTAACTTTAAAAGTCTATTATTACAAATCTTTTTTAACAACAAATTGAGTCTTAGATTCACAAAGGGAAATGGATGAATAAACAAGCCGTTGTGCTGTTTAACATGGGAGGACCAAATTCGCTTTTTGAAGTAGAGGGATTTTTAAAACGGCTGTTTAGTGATCCGCATATTTTAAATATTCCTAATACTTTTGTGCGTAATATGGTGGCAAATCTTATTACGAGTAAGCGTCTTAGCACCGCCAAGGCAAATTATCAGGCTATCGGTGGTGGTTCGCCACTTATTAAACACACTCTTGAATTAACAAATGTTTTAAATGCACTAGATCCGCAATGTTTTTATACATATTGTATGCGTTATACACCGCCATTTGCAAAAGATGTGCTAGAGGACTTACGCCTCAAAGGTATTGAATCTCTTGTGCTCTTTAGTATGTATCCACAATATTCCACCACCACGACAAAATCCTCTCTTGTAGATATTAAACAAGCTTTGTGTGAAACGCAATATAGCCCAAAAATTCGCGTGGTAGAACGCTATTTTAATGATTATGCGTTTTGTGAATTGATTGTTAAATCTATCCAAAATGCGTTAGGAGATAGGGATTGTGGTGAATTTACCTTGGTGTTTTCTGCACATGCTATCCCAGAAGCTCTTGTCAAAAAGGGCGATCATTATCCTTATGAATGTGAGCAAAATATCGCGTTAGTAAAAGAGATTCTTGATACTAAGCAAATGCATTTCAAACAAATTTTACACTCTTATCAATCTAAGATTGGTCCGGTTAAGTGGGTTGGTCCTACGACACAAAGCGTTATTGCTTCACTAAAAGATCAAAAGGTGCTTGTTTTTCCATTGGCTTTTACGATTGATAATTCCGAGACTGATTATGAATTAAGCATTGAATGTGCACATATCGCTAAAAACGCAGGCGTGCGTGAATACATTGTTGCGCGTTGTTTTAATGCAAGTGAAGATTTTGCAAGATTTATTATTACAACAACGCAAAATGCACTCAAACAAGCTTAAAAGGGGATACATTGCAAGGTATAAAAGTATTTTTTAGTGTATGTTTTGGTGTTTTGGTGTTTTGGGGCTGTGATGATCAAAAGGTTGAACTCTCTGATGGCAACAAAACAAACACTCAAGCATTGCAAGAAGCAGAATCTATGGATAAGGTAAGTTATGCAGGATTAGAAAATGTGTTTTTGGATACCAAGACACTTGCTGCCAATCATAAGCCTATGATTTTTATCTTTGGTAAAAATAATTGCGTGTATTGCGATAAACTAAAAGATGATATTAAGGCAAGTTTAGAGCTTCAAAATATCCTTAGGGATAATTTTGCGAGTTATTATATTAATATTGACTACTCTAAGATTCATAATCTTTTGTTTGATGATGCAGAGCCTAGAAAGATTGATACGCTAAATCTTGCGAGAGAATATAATATCCGCCCCACGCCGACATTGATTTTTTTAGATTCTACAGGCAAGGTCTTTTTTATGTATCCAGGGTATCTCACTCCCTCTAAATTTCAAGCACTTTTGCAAAGCGCACAAAACTATAGCATTATAGATTCTGATGATGTGCAAAACATTGCTAATAAGCTTAGTGCAGTGATAGATTCTACGCGTTAAAGGATATTGTGATGAAAATTTTGAGAGTTTTATTTGCAAATATGCCACTTGTGCTTGTTTTGATTGCTTTATATGCTACAGCTTGTGGTGTGGCGACATTTATAGAATCTGCCAATGGCACTCCTGCAGCCAAGGCAAGTGTGTATGGGACTTGGTGGTTTGAGATATTGCATATATGGCTTTTGCTTTCGCTTATTGGGTGCTTTGTTGCTTCTAAGGCTTGGCAACGCAAAAAATATGCTTCTCTTATGTTGCATTTTTCGTTTATTGTGATTATTGTGGGTGCTGGAATTACAAGATATTTTGGCTTTGAGGGCAGTATGCCTATCCAAGAACACACGAGCTCCAATGTGATTTTTTCTAGCGAACCTTATGTGCTTATACAGGGCTTTGAGCGATCCACTCAAAAGATTGAAGGCATAGAGATTGCCTTGCATTCAACAAAAGCAAGAGAATATAACATTGCATTTTTTGGCAAAGAAATGGCGCTAAAGCTAGAAAATATCGGTGAGCGTAAAAATGAATTTGGTATGCCTTATCAAGCCCTTGATCTTAGTTTGTCATTTCAGCCTGTAGATTCTAAAAATACGCAAGAAGCACAAAACCCTACTCAAGATTCTCACACAAGCACACAGATTATGCAATCTCCATTGGGGGATATGCCTAGCTTTACGCGTATAGATCAAGGCGAGTATGTCTTTTTTGTCGCTTGGGGGAGCAAGGCATATACGCTACCTTTTAGTATTTATCTACAAGATTTTGTGCTTGATCGATACCCCGGATCAAATGCACCTTCATCATATGCTTCTTTTGTGCAAGTGCAAGATCCAAGTAGCCAAAATACACAAGATGCAGTGATTTTTATGAATAATGTGCTTGATTATGGTGGGTATAGGTTTTTCCAAAGTTCTTATTTTCCAGATGAGAGTGGCACGATTTTATCTGTCAATAACGATCCGGGCAAGATTCCTACATATGTGGGGTATGCGTTGTTGATTGTGGGTTGTTTGTGGCTACTTTTTGATAAAAATGGACGCTTTATGTCTCTTGCGCGTTTTGTGCGATCTAAAAGCCTTGTTGCATTGGTTGTGCTTGGTATGTATGCGCTCATACCACAAACATCTTATGCCACAGAATCTATGCAAGATTTTGCGCCTCCAAGTGCTCAAGAAGTCCAAACACTTATCACAAATATAAAAACGCATGCTACTAGTTTTAGTGATATATTCTCCATGCTACTTGTCCAAGATTCAGGTGGGCGCATTAAGCCCGTTGATACCGTTGCGGCAGAATATATCCACAAAATTACTGGAAAAGATGGATTTTTGGGGCTTAATAATGTGCAGATCTTTTTGGGGATTACGATGTATCCGGAGTATTTTAGGCATATCAAAATGATTAAGACAAAAAGCCCTAAATTGCGAGAGATTCTAGGCGTGGATGTAGATCAAAAATATATTGCTGCGGTGGATGCATACACGCCTGATGGAAACTATATTCTAAGGAATTATGTCGAAGCAGCTAACCAAAAATCTCTCAAAGAACAAGATAGATTCGATAAAGATGTGCTTGAAGTCAATGAAAGGTTATATATCTTTGGGCTTATCTATTCGGGGCAAACATTGCGAGTTTTTCCAAGCACTCAAGCTACGGACTTAACTTGGTATGATATCCAAGATGCTCTACATGCAAGCAAGGGCAACAATGAAGAGCTTAAGGAACTTTTGCATATTGTCAATATACTTTCTCATGGTTTTGTTATGGGTGTGCAAAATAATGATTGGAAACTTGGCTTTGAGGGCTTACAAAAACTTCAAGAGTATCAAAAATCCCACGGGTCTGAGCTTATTATCTCATCTAGCAAGGTAAAAGCTGAGATTTTTCTCAACAAATACAGAATCTTTGAAAAACTCGCATATCCATATGTGCTTATTGGCGTGGTGGTCTTTATTATCGTCTTGATACATATTATCACCGCCAAAGCACTTAATGTATGGGTTTGTCGCATATCGTGGATTCTCATTGCATTGTGCTTTGTTATCCATACTCTTGGTTTAGGTTTGCGTTGGTATGTTAGTGGTCATGCTCCGTGGAGTAATGCATATGAATCTATGTTGTATATTGCATGGGCTGGAGCACTTGCTGGTGTGGTATTTTTTAGAAAATCCGCACTTGCCCTTTGTGCAGCAAGTTTTCTTGCTGGAATTACCCTTGTTGTAGCAAATTTGGGAGATATGAATCCACAGATTGGGAATCTTGTGCCGGTACTAAAGTCTTATTGGCTTAATATTCATGTTTCGGTTATTACAGCAAGTTATGGCTTTTTGGGCTTGTGTTTTGTGCTAGGGTGCATTACATTGATACTCTTTATGTTGCGATCAAGTAAGCGCGCGCATATTGATGATTCTATTTTGTCTTTAAGTGCGATTAATGAGATGTGTATGATGCTAGGATTATTTTTGCTCACCGTTGGTAATTTTTTGGGTGCAATTTGGGCAAATGAATCTTGGGGACGCTATTGGGGCTGGGATCCAAAGGAAACTTGGGCATTAATTAGTATAGGGGTGTATGCTATTATCTTGCATTTACGATTGCTTGGCTTGAAAAATATGCCATTTATTTTTAGCGCGGCTTCTGTATTGGGATTTTTGAGTGTGCTTATGACATATTTTGGGGTAAATTATTTTCTAACCGGTATGCATTCTTATGCGACTGGGGAAGCCGCGAGAGTGCCTTGGTATATGTATCTTATGGTAGCGTGTATGGTTGCTCTTATCCTTGGCGCTAGTCCAAAACGAACACTCCAAATGCCTAAGGTATAGAGTGCTTAAAAAAAGTATTTTTTGGTTTCTTGGTATTGTAGCAGCGTGTGCTATCATAGCTTATACACTGCTTTTTAGTGCGTTTGGTAATGCGTTGCTAAAACCTCTTTTACAAGCAAAGATAGATTCTCTAGCACCTATTAAACTTGAAATTACGCAATTTTCCCTTAAGCCTGATGCCTTACATCTTGAATTACAAAATGGTGCATATATTGATATTGTGTTAGATGGGCATTTTTGGATTCCCTCACAAGAATTTACTCTCACACTCAATGCCTTGGTGCATGACATTAGCATTTTTGGAGAACTTGTAGATACACCATTGCAGGGCGCCTTTAGGCTTGAGGCACAAAGTAGTGGCACATTTGATGATTTTAACATTATGGCAAAAAGCGATATTGCCAAATCATTTAGCACACTGCATATGCATTTAAGAAACCAACAACTCCAAAGCCTTGAAGTGCATATGCAAGAAGCTTCTATTCAAGAACTTTTGGCAATGTTGGGGCATAAGCCTTATATTAATGGCGTATTAAATATTGATACAAAACTCATCCACAAAGATTCTGCATTTGAGGGAGCGACAAATGCGGTGGTGCGCAATGGCGTTTTTAATGCAGAGGCATTACAAAAGGATTTTGGTATTGCCTTAGAAGATAATAGTTTTAGTGCGCGTTTGGATACACAAACACAAGATAAGAGTATTACGCACACTTTTGAATTTCTTGCACCTATTGGCAATATTCACGCACAAGGAGTTGCTACGCTCCCTGATACGCTTAGTTTTGCTACATTGCGCACTATGCCTATAGATACTTCTTTTAGATTTGGATTCTCAAATCTTACGCCATTTAGTCCAATCTTTGCTAGGGCAATACGCGGGAGTTTGCAGGGTTCTGGCACGATTACAGGTGCATTACTTGAGGCATTAGAGATACAAGGAGATAGTGATTTTGCCAACTCAAACACGCACTATAAGCTTATGTTTAAAGATTTGTTGCCACTTAGTTTTGAGGCACACACACAAAATATGGCTCTTAAAGAGCTTTTATGGATGTTGTATCTTCCGCCATATGCTAGTGCGACTTTGGATGCAGATTTGTTTATGACAAACTTGCATACAACGCCAACTACCAAGATTGTGGCAAAAGCTAATGGTATGCTAAACCCAGATACTAAGATAATGCCTCTCACATTACCACGCACCCCACTTACGCTACATATTTCTATGAATCTTAATGGAAGCAATGGTGATGGGGCATTAAGCCTTGTAGGTGATGGTTTGCAACTAGAAGCAAACCCTCTAAAAATCCAAGATTTTACTTTCTCTAGTCCATATACGCTACATATCCAAGATCTTACAAAACTCGCTTTTTCAAGTGGTATTACGCTTAGGGGTGGGTTAGATTTTAGTGGAAATATGACACTTGATAAGCTCATAGCTTTTGATTTTCTCACACAAAGTTTGGGCGGAATGATTACAGGGAATTACCGAGATTCACAAATTAATGCGCAATTACATGGCATTGCAAGTCAAAAAATTCTCGCCCTCTTTGGTATCGCGCCTGTGGTGCAAGCTGAACTTTCTGGAAATTTTTCTTATAATACTTTGGCACAGCGTGGCGCACTCTCGCTTTCTGGCAAAGATGGCAAAATGACTACCAATGCCTTAAGTAATGATGTGGTGCGTTTTTTGGGTGTAGATATGACAAAGGAGATATACCAAAATGTTGCACTTGATACCAAATTTGATGATGCCACATTGCACGCAAATTTTGCACTAGATTCACAAAACACGCACCTTCAATCCCAAAAGACGCATATTAATTTGCAAACTAGAACCATAGATTCACTACTTGCTTTGCGTATAGGCAAAAATGAAGCAAATGTATGGCTCACACAAAACCTTGAAAAACCAAGTGTGCGAGTGGAGCTAAAGAATCTTGTCCTTGATAGCGCTGAACTTTTACAAGGACTTGGGAATCTTTTACATAAAAAGAAATAAGAATCTTAGCGTGAGTGTGGCTTACGCAACACTATGTAGCCAAAGATTCCAACGCCTAAACAACATAGGGCGATGACCGCACCAACAGAAGCAAACATATTATCCCCAATCCCTGTGAGTGGTGATAAAACTCCCCCAAATGTGAAAAAGCTAAAGCCAAGGATAGCTGAAGCATTCCCTGCGTTGCTGCGCTCCATTTCCATAGCCAAAGCTGTAGAAGTAGGCAAAATAAAACCTAAAAACACAAGCGTAATACCAAAGCCTAATTCTGTAAGAAAAAGACTAGGATTGCATTGTAAAAGCACACATAGTCCTAATCCACAGACAAAAAGCCCAATAACCCCAATGCATAATGCCAATCGCTCATTTTTGAATATAGGCGTTACACTCGCTCCTAATGTGATACTAAAGGCAGCTCCTGCAAAACAGAGTGAATACCAAAAACCACTTAGCCCAAAATGTGCTTGAAAGATAAAAGAGCTTGAGGCAATAAAGCTAAACATAATGCCCATAGCAAAGCTTTGCAAGATCACATAAAGCATAAATTCTTTGTTTTTTAAGATATGCCAAAAGGCGAAACTCTCTAAAAAACTTCCCTTTATGCGATTTGCGGCGGGTAGCGATTCTTTAAAAAATAGCATTGAGACACAAAGCACGATACCAATACCAAGAAGCACGCTAAAGATTCCATGCCAGTCCGTGTATCGAAGCATTATGCCCCCAAGCACAGGTGCGATAATAGGAGCAAGTCCTTGTATTGCTCCAAGTAGAGCAAAAAATTTCGCCAAATCCTCACCTTCAAACAAATCCGCTACTACACTTTTAGAAATAACTATACCACCACTTCCAGAGATACCTTGAATGAGTCGAAAAACAAGAAAAGAGTAAATATCCCACGAGAGTAGGCATGCTATAGTAGAAAGCACAAAGAGGAGGAGCGATAAAAGAAGTATGGGTTTGCGCCCATATTTATCACTCAAAGGTCCCATGATAAGTTGCCCAAAGGCTAAGCCTATGAGACTAAAAGTGATAGAAAGTTGCACACGTGATGTGGTTGTGTCAAAAAGTATCTGTATATCGGGGAGTGCAGGGAGATAAAAATCTGTTACAAATGGACCAAAAGCCGCCAGAGCAGCCATATTTAGCAAAAGATAGACATAATTGTTGCGTGACATATGTATTCCTTGGGATAAAAATATTGGAGTGTGTAATTGTAATGCAAAGTTGCGGAATTTATACGCTAATATTAAGCAATCCTTCATAATATTCTTTATATTCTTGTTTATGTTCTTGTGTGTCTTGGTGCGTTGTATTATGAGTAGATTCTTGAGAATCTTGCTCAAAATTTTGTGATGCGTGATTAGATCCATCTTTATCCACGCTAGGGGAGGCTTGTGTGGGGTTGATGTGATCAATTTCTTGTAGTTTGCGTTCAAATTCTCCTTTATTGGCTTCTAGCAATATATCTGGTCTTGCCTGTGTGGCGGCATGTTGCATTGCAGTTGTTTGGGAGTTTTGATTGATATAGGTAATATTACCAACGAAACTTACTGCCATCATCGCCTCCTTTATTTTTTATATTCTAGGCTTTGGTATTTAGCATATACGACATTTGCACCTTGCGTAATCTTTACAAACTTACGCTTTGTATAATCGACCCTAAAATTTCCAATTTTAACACTACATAGCCCCACCAAAATCTCTCCTGCCTTGTGTATAACTTCATCACGCAAGCGCGTCTTACCACAAAAAATAATCATATGTGAGCTAGGAATATCACAGATATGTAGCCACATATCCTCACCACTGGCGTATTTTAGGAGCTCGATATTTTGTGAGGTATTTTTGCCCACACCAATTTTTATTCCATCGATAAAAAATATTTCAAAATTTTGGTGCTTTTGGTGCTTTTTGTATGTTTTTGGGGGACTAAATATTTTGACATCTGCAAGTGATTTGGCTTTAGCAATTAAGGCTTTTTGGGCTTGGAGGAATTGCAAAGAATCTGTGAGATTCTCTAAGCGTAGATGAATATTTTGTGCTTTTTGTGCATATTTTTTGCCAAGCGTAAAATACTGCTGGGCTAGGTGGGAAAAGCTTTTGGTGTGCTCTAGGATAGGGATTTGCACTTCAAGGCTTGGGGTATCACTACTTGATAAGGTTAGTGAATCTCCTTGTATGGCTTTATGCTGAAGTTCATGTAAATGCGCAGTGAGTGTGTGTGCATAGAGATTGTAGCGTTGTGCTTGTTCTGTGAGTGCATGGACTGATGGGATTTCTTGCAAGAGGCGTGAGAGATTTGCCTCTTTGGCTTCAATAGCCTTTAATTGCTGTGTTTTGGCACTCTCTAGCATATGCTGTGTGCGCTCTTTGTAAAGATTCTCTAAAAGCTCCTTATGGACCGCAACAACTTCATATGGCTTTGGGTTAGGTGGTTGTGGCAGTGGATTTAAAGGTTTTCCGACACGCACGGGACGCCTAGATTCACTAATATGACGCAGGGCTTCTATCACGATGCGCCTCTCATCAAGCAAAATGGCATTTGTGTATTTACCGGTAAATTCTAACTCAAGGATATAGGCTTGTTTTTTGTAGGCATTTTGTGGTGTAAAGTGTAATGCTAAGATTCTGTTATCGCCATCGACACAAGATGAATGCAAATATGCGTTATGGCAAAGCCCAAGCTTAATATCAAATGGTGCTTGATAGTGTTTTGTGCTTAGGAGAGATTGTGTTGTGCAAAAAATGGTGCTTTTGGAGCGCGTGAGGTCAATATAAAAGATATTGCCCTCAAGGTTTAGTGCAAGGAGATTGTCATCTACTCTCCTGCACCAATAGATTTTATGAAACTGCGAAAAATATGTGCTAATGCCTTTTAGTAAGCCTAGATTCATACTTTTATACCATTTTTGGCTAACACACCTTTGGCAAACTCTAATGCTTCTTTGGTAACTTGCGATCCACTAATCATACGTGCGATTTCTTCAATGCGTCCTTGCGTATCAAGCAATTTGACATCGCTATATGCGCCATTTTTATAGACAAGATAGTGATTGTCTGCCAAGGTGGGCATATGTGGTTGGTGCGAAATGGCAAATATCTGATATGAGTGCGAAAGTTTTTTAAGGATTTTTGCCACACCCTCGCTCTCTTCACCGCTAAGATTTGCATCAATCTCATCAAGCACTAAAAGTCCAGCACGAGGACTAATAGAGACATCAAGACACATAAGCCCTAGTCGCGCACGATTGTATTCTCCTGCACTTAGGGTGTTGATTGTGCTTGTGCCAAGCGTGAGATTGCACACGCTAATCCCGCTACTATCAAGTGTTTTTGTATCAATCTCTATATGCAAATCTTTGAGGCGCAATTCTTGCATAAGTGCACCTAACTCGTTTGCAAAAGCCTCTTTAGATTCTAAGCGTTGTGTGTGCAAGGTTTGTGCAAGGGTATGAAGCTCACTTTCTAAAAGTTCTTGAGATTTTTGCAATTCTTGCTTGTCAAATGCCATATTTTCATATTGGGTGAGTTTTTGTTTTTGCGTGGCAAGGTGTGCCAATGCTTCCTCTACACTGCCATATTTGCGCAAAAGCTCTGATATATCGCTTATGCGATTAAGTAGGGATTCTGGGTTAATATCCTCAAGCGAGTGGAGTTGCTGCTCTTTAGATTCTAAAAGCGCTTCAAGTTCATTTAGCCCATCAAAAAACGCCGGACATTGTTCATCAACAAGTCCCAAAAATGTATCTATACAATGTAGATTCTCTAAAGCTGTGCGGACATTTTGGATTTCTTGAGCGATTTTTTCTTGTCGTGAAAGTGTTTTTTTCAGCTCCAAAAGCTCCTCGTATTCGCCTTCTTTTGGGGCGATAGATTCTATTTTTTTAATTTCAAACTCTGCTATTTCTTTGAGTGTTTGAATCTGACTTTCTTGCGCAATAATTTCGCTAAGGCTTTTTTGGATTTCTTGGAGCTTGGCAAATTTTTGTTTGCAGATTTCCAAATTTTTGGCGTGGTTGGGATTTTTGGTTGCAATAAAAGCATCTAAAATGCGCAAAATATTTGCAGGTTTTAAATCCTCATCGCCTTTGGCACTGATATGCTTACCAAATCCGGATACAAGCTCATTGAGGCGTTTTTTGGAGCTAGATTGATGATTGAGGAAATAACGCACTTTTTCTTTGCGCAAAATGCTTAAAACAATCTCATCATCACCATCTTCTAGCAGTTCCTTGACATCTTGGGGGACTTGCATCCAGTCAATAGTGATATTAGCCTCAATAAGATCTGCATTAGAATCTTTAATCCCAAAGATTGCAAGCAGTGATTCCATAAAAACTGATTTTCCACTCCCACTACTTCCGCTAAAGACATTAAAGCCCTTAAAAAGCTGAAGTTCTAGGAGTTTGAAAGCCGGAGAGTTGTTGATTAAAATCCGTGTAATCATAGCTCACCCCACTTAAATTTTTCACGCAAAATTTCAAAATAATTGCGATCTTTTGGATAGATGAGGTAGGCATCTTTGGGCGATTGATGGATAAGAATCGTATCTTTTGGCAAGATATCAATACTTTCTTGTCCATCAATAATAAGCAATGCTTTTTCACGCACACTAAATTCTAGTTTCACACCGCTATCTACAATAAGTGGGCGTTGTGTCAAAGAATGAGGGGCTACAGGCGTGAGTAAGATATTTTTGCAGTGTGGATATACCACTGATCCACCCACAGAGATATTATAGGCTGTTGAGCCTGTAGGAGTTCCTACGATAAGCGAATCACAAAAATATGTATTAAAGCTCCACCCATTGATTTTTGCTTCAATATCAATAAGTCCGGATAGTGTTTGTTTGGAAATCAAAAATTCATTGAGCGCAAAGAGTGTGCAATAAGGTTTGTTATCGCGTAAGATACTGCATTCTAGCATCATATGTGCTTGTAAATCATATGTAGCATTTTGGAGATGTGGGAGAAATGATTCTAATTGATGTGGCATAATGGCTGTCAAAAACCCCAATCTACCGGTATTTATACCCATACAAGCGATATTTTTACCATAGCTTCGCCGAATCATCGCAATAAGCGTCCCATCGCCCCCAATGGATAGTAAAATATCACTCCATTCTATCAAGGTGCTAAAATCTACCCCCCTAAGTCCTATCATCGCCGCACTAATAGAATCTAGCTTTAGTTCTATATTATGAGCTTGAAAGATTGTATTTATGCTTTCAAAGACTTCTCGTAAATCTGGACTTGATGGGCGCAAAACCACGCCGATTTTAGCGACTTTGGTAACCTCTAGCATACAACCTAGTTTTTCACCACATAATAGGCTTTAACGACAAATCCGCGTTTATTTGGTATTTGTTGGGAAAGACCTTCAAATACGGCAATATTTGGCGCATTTTTTTGCACAAAAAGTATAGCCTCTTTTGCGCGGAAACTTGCTAAGCCCTCTTGTTTGAGTTCTGGACTAGAGCCGCCATAAGGTCGCGTATCCACAACTCCACTCACTTCGATAGCCACAACTCTTTTGTCTTCTAATGTGCGTTTGAGATTCTCTGCGAGTGTTTGTTGGCATTTTTGATTAAGACTCCATTTGCCCACAGGCAAAACGCCACATTCACTCACAAGTGTTTCTTGTGGTTTTATCATATAATTGAGTGTTAAAGATACGCTATCCTTTTCGCTTCTTAGTGCTTTTGCTTCAGCTTCTAGACGCTTAATCTGTGCGTCTTTGGCATCATCTTGGGATCGCTCCACAGAAAGCCCTAGTTCCTTGCGTTCTAAGATATTATTTTGTGATCCAAGCAAGATATAATAAATTGCACCAAGTATGATGAGTAACAACACTGCCACAAGCACAAGATACAATCCTAACTTACTACCTCTTTTCTTTTCCATTGTCTATCCCCTAATGTCAAAATCCTTGCTTTATTGTAGCAAATTTAGCTCAAAGCTAGATTAAATGAAAGTTGTTAGATTTTTTGCACAAAACTCTCAAGTATCACGCGTTCATTGCCTCCAAAATTGATTTTTAAGGCTATTTGTCCGCCATTATTTCGCACTTCACACACACGCCCTGTGCCAAAAACTTTGTGCATTACCATATCATTGACACCGATTGCTTCATCTTTGTCTTGACTATCCCCTAAAGAATGTGCTTTTAGGGTGCTAGATTCACGCACTCCAGATTCTGCCAAAAACCTAGATGGGCGCAAAAATCGACGCTTACCATGCACAAATCTACTTTCTACACTGCACAGATAAAGTTTGCGTTTTGCCCTCGTAAAAGCGACATATCCCAATCGTCGTTCTTCTTGCAGTTCTTCGCCACTAGAGATAGGGAAAATCTCCTCTTCAAGTCCTATCACAAAGACAACATCAAACTCTAAGCCTTTGGCGCTATGTATGCTCATACAACTCACGCAATCTCCGACTTGTTCATCACTACTTGAGCTAAGCGCAATATTATTTAAAAAATCTTGCAAACTTTCATCTGGACTATGCACGACAAAATCACGCAAAAGCCCATAAAATTCCTCAATGTTTGCGATTCTATCCACAGATTCTAAAGCACTAAATTCATTGCTGAAGTCTAGCCATTCTTGCAAAGATTCAATAAAGCCAAGCCTATCAGAATCTAAAAGCGCCTGTAGATTTGTGAGTTTGGCAAAAAATTCTTCAAGCGTTTTGGTATTTTTTGCTCCGATAGCCTGCAAGCACTCATTTTTGTATGTAAAAAATGTTTTTGCAATACTCATTTGTTTGGATCGCGCGATAGATTCTAGGGTTTCTTGAGTCTTTTTACCAATACCACGACGCGGCTTATTAATGATACGTAGTAGCGAATAATCATCATCAAAATTATGCACAAAGCGTAGGTAACTTAGCAAATCCTTGACTTCTGCGCGTTCATAAAAACGCATAGCGCCAATGATTTTATAAGGTATTCTTGCTTTATTAAAGGATTCTTCTATGCTGCGCGAGAGTGCATTAAGCCGAAAAAGCACTGCAAAATTACTTGCGTGTTCACCTTGTTGTAGGGCTTGGGCAATAAGCGTTGCTATGGCGTGTCCCTCATGTGCTTCATCTTGAGAGTGCAAAGTTTCTACTTCTTGTCCGTTTTCTTGCATACTTTGGAGTTTTTTGCCTAAGCGATGTGTATTGTGTGCGATGAGTGCATTGGCTACTTGCAAGATTTGGGGTGTAGAGCGATAGTTTTGTTCGAGTTTGATAAGTGTGGCATTGTGAAATTGTCGTTGAAAATTTAAAATATTATTGATATCTGCTCCACGCCAACCATAAATACTTTGATCATCATCACCAACAACACAAAGATTAGTGTGCGCACTTGTGAGATAGGAGAGGAGCCTATATTGAATCTCATTTGTGTCTTGGTATTCATCAACCATAATGTATTGATAATGTTTGCTTGTCTGTAGGGATAAATCTTTGTTTGTAGCGAGAATCTCGCATGTGAGATAGAGTAAATCATCAAAATCTAGCATATTTTTTGTGCGCAAAAACTCTTCATATTCGACATATATGCGATGCATAGTTTTATATTCTGGAGTATGTGCGTAGGCGGCGGCAGATTCTGGACTTAGTGAGGCATTTTTGCAACTACTGATATAGCCCAAAACTCTTTGTGGAGCGATGTTGGGTGAGAGTTTTTTTATAATGCGTTTGCAATCATCAGAATCTAAAAGTGTGAAGTTTGCGTTGCGTCCTAAATGATGTATGTGAAAGCGCAAAAAAAGCAAGCCAAACTTATGAAATGTGCAAAGGAGCGGTGGTATTTGGGTGCTAGATTCTAAAAGCGTCATAGCGCGCTCACGCATTTCTGCGGCTGCTTTGTTGGTAAAAGTAAGAGTGAGGGTGTTTTGTGCCAAAATCCCTAAGCCCTCTATAAGATAGGCAAGGCGCGTAGTAAGTGTTTTTGTTTTGCCACTTCCTGCACCAGCAAGAATAAGCAACGCGCCTTCAGTATGTTCTACTGCTTGGCGTTGTGATGGATTGAGGGATTGGAGAGCTTTAGAGAGTTTGCTCATTTTTAGATTCTTGATTTCTTATGAGCGCTAAGTTCTTTCATCGCACAAGTAAATCGCGCAAAACCTTCATCAATCTCTTCTTGCGTGATTGTCAATGGTGGTAAAAAGCGTAAGACATTTCCTCCTGATCGCAATACAAGCACACGATGCTTGAGGCATGCATCAAGGCATTGTGTGAGGATTTCTGCATTATGCGTTTGCAAACCACACATAAGCCCCAAACCTACGCGTTTGATAAAAAGCTTAGGATAGGATTTCACAAGAGAATCTAGCTTAGCATGAAAATATTGTATTGTCGTAGCTAGGGTTGTGTTTTTGCGCATTTTTTCTAGTGTTTTTAGCACACATAAACCTGCATTTGTGCTAAGGAAATTTCCCCCAAAAGTGCTTCCGTGATCACCGGGTGCAAATACATCTATAAGCCTTGTCATACACGCACCAATTGGCACACCACCAGCCAAACCTTTTGCCATTGTGATGACATCGGGTTGTATGCCATAGATTTTTGAAGCAAAGATTTCTCCACTACGATAGATTCCGCTTTGGACTTCATCAATCATAAGCAAGATATTTTGTTCTTTTAAAAGCTTGGCTAGGTGTTGGACTTGTTGTATATCTAGCGCGTTGATTCCGCCCTCTCCTTGCACAAGCTCCAAAAGCACGGCGATAGTGTGAGAATCTATTTTATTTGGTATATCAGAGAGATCTTTGGCGCGGACAAAACCATCAGGGAATGGCGCAAAATGTTTGTGAAATTTATCTTGTCCTGTGGCTTTGAGTGTAGCTATGGTGCGCCCATGGAAGCTAGAATCTAGCGTGATGATTTTATAACGCCCATCTTCTTGCCCAAACTTACGCGCGATTTTTATCGCACATTCATTTGCCTCTGCACCAGAATTCCCAAAAAACACACGCCATTTGGTAGTCTCATCACTGCCATTTTGATAGTATTTGACAAGTCGCTTGGCAAGTTTGGCTTGAGGTTTGATATAGTAGAGATTAGAGGTGTGAATGAGTGTTTTTGCACTTTTTTTGATGGCTTTTTGCAAGGCTTTGTGATTGTGTCCTAGCGAACTTACGCCTATGCCACTGCCAAAATCGATATAATCTTTGCCTTGCGTATCTTGCACTCTTGCGCCTTGTCCTTTGATAAAGGCGATATCTGCTCGTGCATAGGTTGGAAGCACATATGCTTGATCTAGAGCTTTTATGTGGTCTAATTCCTCTGTTTTACTTGTTTGTTGTGCGCTACATTTTGCCATAGCAAATCTCCTAAAGTTTGGTTTGGTAATTGTAGCAAAATGGGAGTAAAAACAAGCAAAATTTTAGGTATGTTGGGCGTAGAAACTTGAAATGTTATAGAGCAAATGACAAATTGTGGAGTGTTTTTTGCTTTTGGGCTTGTGGTTATTTATTTTAGGAGCTTTACTTGCAGATTAATAATACTATCAATACCCCATTTTTATCATCATCGTATGCGACGCAAAACGATCCTACAGCGCAACATCAAAAAGCAGAGGATACAAATCAAAATCAAACACTAGCCACGACAGAGGACAAAAGCACTTCACGCACCAAAGATTCTAAAGATTCTAAGGATTTGCAATCTATCACTGCTACGCAAGACATAACCCAAAATCAAGCCCAAGATTCTCAAAATACCGATGAAAATCTGCACCCAAATCGTATCACATATGGTTTGAAAATCTTAGAGCTTATGAGTGATGAAGAATATCGCGCCTTTGTATTTGCTTCACAAGGCTTAAGTGAATCTCAAAAAATGCTTATGGCACAAGGCTTGTATAGATTTACAGATTTGTATCAGGGACGCAAAGATATGGAGAGTGCGCAAATAGACGCGACAACCCAACACCAACTCAAAGCATTTGGCGTGCAAAATAGCCAAATTGAAAGTTTTATCAAGCGCTATAAAAATGCGTATGAGCAAATAATGCAAGGGGATTATTTGGGCTAAGTGTTATTTCAATGCCTTTTAAGCAAAGTTTTTTTACAATACGCACTTTTTAATTTACACCTACTTACCACAAGTGATGTCAGGGTAGCTCAGCTGGTTAGAGCGCTGGTCTCATAAGCCGGAGGTCGGGAGTTCAAGTCTCCCCCTTGACACCATTACCACAGATTTTGCTATCACAATCCGCTTTAGTCATTTTATAACCAATCCTTATAATCTTTCATAGCTTTTGAAACCACCTATATTTTCTGTTATAATCCACACAGAAATTAAAACTAAGGAGGACACTATGGCTAGCAATATAGCAAGTGCAGCAATGTGGGCAGCAGTATTCACACCCACTGCAGATGAAATCGCAAAAGAAATCGTAGCAGAAGAGGCTAGATTGAGAGAAATAGAGGAAAAGGCATATTGGGAAGCATATTGGAAGGCTTGGGATAGAGCAGTGAAGGAAGGGGTTATCGAGAGATTAAGAAATCACGAGGAGGGGTTTAAGTTTTTCCCAAAAACTTACCCAAATATGACCCAAGATGAACAAGCTGACCTTATAGAAAAAGGAGAGTTACAAATAGTTGCTCCACTACAAAACCCAACAGGATTTATTTTAATTTGGGCTGATGAAACTAGAGAGGAAACTAAACACCCACTATATCAACAAGGGTTGTCTGTAGTGAAGCAATATCTTGCAAACAAAACCCATAGGGTTATTGTTTAGGGCATAGCTATATCAAGGCTGTTTGCCTTATTTGTGATTCCTCCTCCCCCAAGCCCTTTAGTATCTCCTAAGGCTGCTCCTTGTTCTTGCCTCATACCTTGTGTAGCCATTTGTTGGTTATACTTTCCTACACCCATACCATATCTACTATTAGAAGATATAAATCCTGTATTTGTGCCAAGCTTAGCAACACTTCCACCTGGAGCATAGAAAGCTACATTTTGGAAACTATTTTGCACAAAATTATTAGCAGTATTTATCACACCTACAGTTCTCATACCATTGACACCACCTGCTGCATAACCTGCTGCCGCACTTGCATCTCCCATATCAACTCT
>NZ_NESU01000012.1 GCF_002287135.1 Helicobacter sp. TUL | reverse complement strand
TTGATAATAAGTCATTTTTGATATATGCTAATCCGGCATTTCTTGCTATAGATTGTCCTGCATTTTGTTGTGTGATAAGCACAAAACGTGAATCTTTATCACAATACTCTTGTGCGATTTGCCCACTTAAATCTGTGCTACCATCATTAATTAAAATCGCTTTAAAATGTGTGTATGTTTGATTAATAAGAGAATCTAGACATTGGTGTAAATATGCTTGGACATTATAGATTGGCACGATGATATAAAAGAAGGGATTCATTGTGGGTCCTTTGAATCGATTATAAGAAAACAGGAAACTCTGGCCGGGAGAGAGGGATTCGAACCCCCGGAGGTGTGACCCTCAACGGTTTTCAAGACCGCCGCTTTCAACCACTCAGCCATCTCCCGAACTTTTGTATATAAAAAATGTAGTAGGCTAATTTTGGAGGCGACACCCAGATTCGAACTGGGGAATCAAGGCTTTGCAGGCCCATGCCTTACCACTTGGCTATGTCGCCACACATATAATTGTAATCCAAAAAGGTGGTGCCCGAGACCGGACTTGAACCGGTACAGACGCAATGTCCGAGGGATTTTAAGTCCCTTGTGTCTACCAATTTCACCACCCGGGCATAACCCAAAAGTTCCAAAACAAAACACTAAATTATAAAAACTGAGAAAAATAAACGATATGGAGCGGGAAACGGGGATCGAACCCGCGGCCCCAACCTTGGCAAGGTTGTGCTCTACCACTGAGCTATTCCCGCACAAAAATTGGAATTTTAGCAGTGTTTTTCTAAAAAATCAAGCTAAATTCCACAAATAATTAAAATATAAGTTTTTTTCACTACAATAACAGCCTTAAGTGCTTTGTATTTAGGCAAAATAGCCGATTTTACGACATATCTTATATTAAGGATCTTGTGTGCTAACTCAATTCCAAAGCTATCCATTTGAAAAGCTCCGCGCCCTCCTTAGTGGCATAATGCCACCGCAAATACCGCCTATCACACTTACCATAGGCGAACCACAATTCCAAACACCACAAAATATTCAACTTAGTCTCAAAGAAAACACGTCTTTACTCAATAAATATCCAAGATCAAGTGGCGAGGAATATCTCATCAACGCACAACTTGCCTTTATTGCTCATCGCTATGGCATACAACTAAATCCACAACAAATTATCCCTACATTTGGGACGCGTGAGGTGCTTTTTAATTTTCCCCAATTTTATCTCTTTGGCACACAAAACCCTACTATAGCCTACCCTAATCCATTTTATCAAATCTATGAAGGTGCGGCAATTGCGTGCAGGGCTCAAACAATCCTTATGAATCTCACACCACAAAATGCCTTTAAGCCCTCTTTACAATCTCTTTTAGCAAGTCCAAACAAGCCCCAAATTGTGATTCTTAACTCTCCTAACAATCCAACTGGTAGTATCCTAGAGCTTGATGAACTTATAGAATGGGTGCAAAAAGCGCTTGAATATGACTTTGTAATTTTAAGTGATGAATGTTATAGCGAACTTTATGTCGATACAAAACCAACAAGTATCCTAGAAGCAAGTCTTAAAGCAGGGAATACGAATTTTAAAAATATCCTAGCACTTAATTCTATATCCAAGCGTTCTAGTGCTCCGGGACTTAGAAGCGGATTTATTGCCGGAGATAGCGATATTTTAAAAGCCTATGGTTTATATCGCACATACATTGGGTGCGCTATCCCACTGCCACTCCAAAAAGCCGCTGCATATGCGTGGGAAGATTTTCACTCACCAGAACAAAGCCGCGCAATCTATGCAGAGAATCTCCGCGTAGCCCAAAAAATATTCCCTGATATTCACATCAGTCCATATACATTTTATGTATGGCTTAATGTAGGCGATGATGAGGAATTTTGCAAATATATATATGCCACTGAAGGCATTAGTGTGCTACCAGGTAGCTTTTTGGGGCGCAATGGCGTTGGTAAAGGTTATGTGCGCCTTGCTCTTGTGTATGATACGCCCACTATCACAGACGCACTAAAACGCATACGCACATCTCTTCAAAATTTTCAAAAAATACACAAATAGGACAACAATGCAAAAAGCGATGAAAATACATTTTATTGGTATTGGTGGGATTGGAATCTCTGGATTAGCGCGTTATCTTATGGCTCAAGGCGCACAGATTAGTGGATCTGACATTGCACAAAGCAACGCCATAAAAGAACTAAAGGCCCAAGGAGTGCCTATCACAATCCCACACAACGCAGATTGCATTACCGATCAAGATCTTGTGATACATTCTGCTATCATCAAACCTGATAATGTCGAAGTCTTAAGTGCTCTTGAAAAAAAAATCCCCGTCCTTTCACGATCACAAGCCCTAGAATTTATCCTCAAGGACAAAAGAGTATTTAGTATCTGTGGAGCACATGGCAAAAGCACAACAAGCGCAATGCTTAGCAGTATATTTCCAGAATATGGCGCAATAATTGGCGCAGATTCTAAAGAATTTGGCTCTAATGTGCGTGCGTGTGCGAGTGAGAATCTCATCTTTGAAGCTGATGAATCTGATAAGAGCTTTTTAAATTCCAACCCATATTATGCAATCGTGCCAAACGCCGAACCCGAACATATGGAAACATACAATCACAACCTAGAGGAATTTTATAGCGCATACGATGCGTTTTTGCAACTTGCCAAAAAACGCGTTATCAATATCCAAGATACCTACCTCCAAAATGTCAATCTCCAAGCCACAAAGCTAAATCCCAAACACGATATTTGTGATATCACATATATGATTGATAATGGCGAACCATACACGAGATTCACACTTAAAAATGTAGGGACTTTTCAAGTCTATGGTTTTGGTGAGCATATCGCACTTAATGCCTCTTTGGCGATTTTATGCGCACTTGATGAGGGCAAAGATACAGCACAAATTGCTACAAATCTCCGTAATTTCAAAGGCATAAAAAAGCGTTTTGATATACTTCAAAAAGGTGCGACTACTATTATTGATGATTACGCACATCACCCCACAGAGATTCTAGCCACGCTAAAAAGCGCCCGAATTTATGCTAACCTTAGTGACTTACATCGTATTATCGCCATTTGGCAACCACACAAATACTCGCGCCTTGTAGAGAATCTTCAAAGTTTTAAAACATGCTTTGATCTTTGTGATGAATTAGTAATTTTGCCTGTGTGGCGTGCTGGTGAAAAAGAAATAGCTATCGACTTGCCTGCTGAATTTGCGCATTATAAACCTACCTTTGCCACACATATCAAAAAAGAAAATCAAGGCATTGCATTGTATAATGACATGCACAAACTGCGTGATCTTCAAAATGCACTTATTATAGGATTAGGGGCTGGGGATATCACCTATCAACTACGCGGTGAAAAATAATACACACAACACTTAAAAAGGATTTTTATGGCTTATATGTTATTTGTTATTTTTGTTACATTGCTTATCGCGCTCATTATAATGATTATAAAAGATTCACAAGAAATTGACACAAAAAAGCGTATTGGCATTACCATAAGTCTTGTTATTATCGTGGGCTTAGGCGGTGTTTACACATATTTACAAGATCAAGATGCACAAAACCTCTATGAACTGCAAAATGCCTTTAATCGTGGAGAATCCTTGCAGTGCAAAATGAATGACGATACTCTTGTAGTCCAAAAGCAAGATTTTGAAATCACAAGCGGTATCAAATCACTTCAAGGCAAAGACAACTCCCCATACAAGGGTATAAAAATCCTCTTAGAATCTTGTAGCAAATAGCACATGCACGCACTCTCTAAACTTATCAATGCCCTTGATTTAGAGGATTTTATCCATACTTTTGAGAGTTTTTTGGCACGCCCCAAAGACTTTGCATTTAGTGGCGATAGACGAGTTTTTGCCCATTTTTTACAAGAATTAGAATCTACACGCATAAGCCCACTCCCAAAGCTAAAAGACTTACAAAGCGCCCTTACTCATCTCCAAAAGTTTGGTGTTTTAAGTTTTGAGGATATTTTTGAATTTGTAAAACTTGTGCGATATTTTGCCTACCTAAAACGCCTCATAAAAGAAGATACGCCACATCTTCACGCTTGGCTAGATTCAATCCAAATCCCACCACATATTGCACAACTTTGTGAGATCTTTGAAGATGATGGCGAATTAAAGCGTGGGATTTATCCAGATATTGATGGCATAAAAGACGCTATTGCTCGCACACAACAGCATATCACACAAGCTTTTAATGCCCTACTTGGAAGCATAAAAACATATCTTGTAGATCAGCAGATTCACTACATTAACCAAACAGAATGCCTACTGCTAAAGGCTGGGTTTAATAATGCGCTCAAAGGCATCATTATCGCGCGTAGTGCCAATGGCTTTTTTTATGTCCTCCCACAAAATATCGCCGAACTAAAAACAAAGCAAAGTAGCCTCAATGACACGCTCCAATCCCTCCTATATGAGCTTTGCAAAGATTTAAGCGCGAGTTTGCAAAAGCAACTTATGTTTTTGCGATTTTTAAATAAAGAATTTGATAAATTTGATCATATCTATGCGCGTCATAGTTTTGCCAAGGCGTATAATTTGGAATTTGTGTATGAATCTAGCAAAGAAGATATTGTGCTAAAAGATTTTTGTCATCCAATCCTTAAAAATCCAAAGCCTCTAAATATCGAGATTCACAAAAAAATCACCCTTATTACTGGCGTTAATGCCGGAGGTAAGACCATTTTATTAAAATCCATTTTGTGTGCAAGTTTGCTAAGCAAATATCTCTTGCCACTAAAAATCAATGCCGCGCACTCTAAAATCCCACTTTTTAAACATATCTTTGCCATTATTTCAGATCCACAAAATAGCAAAAATGACATTTCAACATTTGCAGGGCGTATGGTGGAATTTGCACAAATTTTGGGTGAGGATAATTTTTTACTAGGTATCGATGAGATTGAACTGGGCACAGATTCTCAAGAGGCAGCAAGTCTATACAAAGTCATTTTAGAGCACCTAAGCCACAAACAATGCAAGATTATTCTTACCACACACCACAAGAGCCTTGCGGCATTGATGGCAAATAGGGAAGATGTCGCATTAATTGCAGCCTTGTATGATGAAGTAAAATCACGCCCACTTTATGAGTTTTTGCAAGGTAGCATTGGCAAAAGTTACGCGTTTGAAACTGCCAAAAACTATGGGATTCCAGCGACTTTAATCAATCGCGCACAAGAAGTCTATGGCGAGGATAAAAAATATTTAAACGAACTTATTGAGCGCTCTAGCACACTTGAGCGAGAACTCAAACAAAAAATGCGTCTCTTAGAGCAAAAAGAACAAGCGTATGAACGCAAAGCACAAGCCCTAAATGAAACTATTACAAATTATGAACGCGAATACACGCACATAAAAACCGAACTAGAACGCACTTATCGCAATGCCCTTAATGAACTTAAAAAACATATGAAAGAAAATGACAACAAAGCCATTCATCGTGGTATCAACACAGCAAATGCAATCTTACAAACACATACACACCACTACACCCCAAATAAACCCAAAGAAACAAGCCTCAAAAAAGGTGATTATGCCAAATACGGACAAAGTCGCGGAGTGATTATCGAGATTATGGGAAAAATGTGTAGCCTTGAACTTGAAAATGGTGTGCGCCTCAAACTCCCACTCCACCAACTAAAACCTACACAAAAACCCCAAGCAATACATTCCAAAACATCGCCCACGCCCTCAAAGCCTACAAATGTGAGTCTTGATCTCCACGGAATGCGTGTCCAAGAGGCTATAGAAACACTTGATGATTTTCTCTCAAATGCCCTCATAACAGGATTTGATGAAGTGCTTGTGTATCATGGGATTGGCACAGGCAAACTAAGTGCAGCTGTGGCAGAATTTTTAAAATCTCACCCAAAAATCCAATCCTTTGGTGATGCACCACTGAATCTAGGTGGTTTTGGTGCAAAAATTATCAAGCTCTAAAATAAAACCTATATCTAAAAATCGTGATTGAAAAAGTATATCTGAAGTCTTAAAAAGAAGATGGCTCCGGATGCAGGATTCGAACCTGCGACCAAGCGGTTAACAGCCGCCTACTCTACCGCTGAGCTAATCCGGAATTTCAAAAAAGCGTAATTATAAAGAAGTTTTCTCAAAAAGTCAAGCACCAATCCCCATAGAAATTGCAAAATACCATAGTCTTTTAAAAAAATCTTTGTCTTTTGTGCAATGCCGCGCAACTTTTTGCAATATCTCCATCTTGAAGCACCTTTTTTTCATCAAGCGAACACAAAAAATCTTGCACCACTTCTTTTTTGACAAGCACAGGCAAATAACTATGATATGTAAGGCTAATAAGTCCCAAAAAATTCCCTTTTGTGTCAAAAATCCCCTTACCATAGGCAAAATTAGGATACCAATCGCGTTTTAACTGATAGCCATATTTGACATATGTAGCAGACGCTTGATCATAATACGTCTCTACTTCACCAACTTGCATTGTTTTTGGCACAAAAGAATAATATTTATCCACATAAGGAAATAATACATTTTGATTAGGATTTATGCTTGGTGTTTTGTTAAAGACATCTATTGTAACACGCTTTTGGATTCTATCGTGATAGTAACTCTTTTGCACAACATTGCAATAATCATCTGTGCTTGCGATATTTTCCAAAAGCGCTAAGCCACTTTGGGTATCCACAGCCATAAGATGCAATTTTGCAACACAAATAATTTCAGGCGCGCTAGAATCTTGCATTTTGACATACACGCGACGCGGTATGAGCGAGGCACTATACACAACCTCACTTGAAGTAATATACAAACCATTTTTAAGCATATTTGCAAAACCTCGACGCATAGAGCCATCATTAAAATGCACCTCGATAATCGCTGTGGCATAAATCCAATCTGGCAAAGGTTCTGGGAGAATGTATTGTTGAGGCAAAAGCGCAGAAGAAAGCATAGGGGCTGTATTTTGATTAGAAATATCATCAAGATTCTCTTTTGATAAAGATGCGTAATCTAGCCCCTCACCCAATCTAGAATCTAACCCACGCAAAGGCGAGGACTTATGAATCCCAAATGAATCTATAACACCCTCTTGTATAAGCATATCTTCATCATACACATCTGCATGCAGCAATACACACATACAGACAATGCTCATAACCCTTGCAATCCTTTGCAATTTTTTGTCCTTTTTTAAGCGAAAGTATGTTGCTATATCGGTAAAATACGCCGTATTTTTACCTCACGATTAAGGAGTTTTTCATGGAAGAATTAAAGGTTTTTGACATCAATCCACAGGAATTACAAAAGCTTAACTACGCGCTTATTAAGACAAATAAAGGCTCTATGCTTGTTAAATTGTTTCCCGATGATGCACCCCAAACCGTAACCAACTTTGCTACCCTCGCAAAAGATGGTTTTTATAATAACCTCACTTTTCACCGCGTAATACCTGGATTTGTTGCGCAAGGTGGTTGTCCTATAGGCAATGGCACAGGGGGTCCGGGATATAGAATCCGTTGTGAATTAAAAGACAATCCAAACCTACATAAAAAAGGCTCACTTTCTATGGCACACGCAGGGCGTGATACTGGTGGTAGCCAATTTTTTATTTGCTTCTTGGAGCAACCTCATCTTGATGGTGAACACACCGTTTTTGGACGCATACAACCCAACAAACGCGAAAGTCTCAAGGTTTTAGATTCACTCAAGCAAGGTGATATTATAGAATCTATTGAAATTTTTGAGGAAGAACCTCAAGAAAACTAACACGCGCTTTAGACACAAAGCAAGGAGAAAGGAATGTTTGTCTTTGAGCCATTATTTACGATTTTTGTGCTGCTTTTTGGTGGTTATGTCGCCAAAAGATTGGGTGTCCTCAAACAAAAGCAATCCAAGATGTTTCTTGATTTTGCCCTGCTCTTTGCTCTCCCCTGTCTTATTTTTGAAAATACCTACAAGCTCAAATTTGATACAGAACTGCTAGGAGTGATCGCCATAGGGCTCTGCTCTAATATCCTAACAACTTGTATCATCATAGTCCTTGGCAAAATGCTTAGATTCTCAAAAATTACCTTAGTAAGTATGGCACTGCTTACATGCTTTGGTAACACACTCTTTGTGGGGATACCTATCATTTCTGCGCTCTATCCAGATCCACAATATATGGGTGAGGTGATTTGTTATGATGCTCTAGCCACTATGCTACCAATTTTACTTTTTGGTTCATTTGTTATCAATCTCGCATACCCCAACAAACCAAGCCTAATCCAAAATATCAAAGCTATTGTGATGTTTCCGCCATTTATCGCGCTTATCTTGGGATTAGTATGTAGCCTTATCAAATTACCATCATTTATCTTTGGTCCTATTACGCTTTTTGGGCATTCAGCGACACCTGTGGCACTCTTTGCCATTGGGCTTTCTTTGGGCTTTAGTGCGATTAAAAATTCCTACAAAAGCGTAACGCTTGTCATAATAGGCAAAATGCTTTTAGCACCACTTATTTTTATAGGTATAACTCATATCCTCCACATATCCTCATCGCCATCTATGATGATTGCTATCTTTGAAACTGCTATGCCGACTATGACTCTTGCTGGAGCTATGGTCATGAAAGCAAAGCTAGATTCCAATCTTGCAGTAAGTGCGATTGCTTTTGGATTGCTGTTTAGTGCAGTATCAATACCATTTTGGGTTTGGATGTTGTATTAAAAAAGAGAGAAATATATGTAATGGCGGAACGGACGGGGCTCGAACCCGCGACCCCCTGCGTGACAGGCAGGTATTCTAACCAACTGAACTACCGCTCCACCTTATTAGAATAAGAATGGTGGTCGCTATAAGACTCGAACTTATGACATCCACCTTGTAAGGGTGGCGCTCTACCAACTGAGCTAAGCGACCAAAGGAAATAAATAAAAGTGGTGACCCCTAGGGGATTCGAACCCCTGTAGCCACCGTGAAAGGGTGGTATCCTAACCGTTAGATGAAGGGGCCACTTTTATTTACAAAGAAAATCATTGAAGTGGTGACCCGTGTTGGATTCGAACCAACGGCCCATTCCTTAAAAGGGAATTGCTCTACCAGCTGAGCTAACGGGTCATCAAGCTATTTTAGCCCTGCACCTTTTGTTACAAAAAAGCGAAATTATAGTCATTTTGCTAACGTTTGTCAAGAGATACTTCAGCAACTTTATGGATTTATGGTGTATTTTTCTTCAAAAGTTTAGTCTCATACAAAAATCTTGAGGGTTCATAATCAATGCCCTTAAGCGCATCTCTTTTGGCATAAGAAAGCACGAGGTTTTCCTTAGCGCGTGTAATGGCTACATACAAAAGTCGCCGCTCCTCTTCCAAACTCCCACCTTTATTCATCAATTTCACATTTGGGAATCGCCCATCCATTAAATCCACAATATATACATCTCTAAATTCTAAGCCCTTGCTGGCATGCACGCTAAGGAGATTTACGCCGCTACCCTCATTTGCCTCGCTTGAGCCAAGCACCATAGCATTAAGAAATTTTCCCATTTCTTTATAATTACACGCCAAATCGCGCAACAAAGAAACTTTGCGATCAATATTATCTAATGCCTTTTGCAAACGCTCTGAATCTATACTTCCATCTTTGTTTTTGGCGCGAGTTTGCGCGAGATGATACGCGATATCCTTAAAAAATTGACTATGTGCAATGCGCGCAATACAATCCTTTGGGCTTGTAATATCGTGTATCTCACTAAGCATTGCAAAAAATGTATCCAAAAACTGCGCACCCTTAAGAGTAAGCTTTGGGTGTTCCAAAATAGGGTGTGAAGCAAATTGCTTAGAAATATGCTCATCAAAGCGATTTTGTGCTTGCAAGGCAAAAAAATCATCAAAAAGTCCAAGCTCTGTATTTTTTGCTTTCTGTTCATAAGGGCGCACCAAAAGATCCGGACTAAAAAGCCCTCTAAGCGCTACGCCATTCCCAAGTCGCAATAAAGATTCATAAATATCCTTTGCCATTGCATTACCTATGCCCTTGCCATAGCCCAAAATATGAATATATGCCATCATATCACGCGGATATGTTGCTATCGCACAAATATCAAGCACAACAGAAACTTCCTTGCTATCAAAAAAGCTTGTGCTACCCTTGCGTTTGCACGAGATTCCAAGCTCACGCAAACAAGCCTCCAAACCATCAGCACTTGCATTATTACGAAAAATAATAGCAATATCTTCGTGCTTATAGTTACTTAGCGCGATATGCTTAGCAATCCCTTGATATTGCGCAAACAACTCTTCAAAGCCCAAGAGTTTTGGCGATGCAAAAGCGCCCTCCTTGATAACCTCCAAGCTTTTAGGATAGATTCTAGGATTATGCTTAATAAGCCTATCAGCTAGAGACAAAATCTTTTCTGAAGAACGATAATTTTTACTCAACGTAAAAACCTGCGCATTTGGATACTTAGTCGTAAAATTTCCTATAATCCCAATATCCGCTCCATTAAACGCATAAATACTTTGATCATAATCCCCCACACAAAACAGACTTTTTGGATTCAAAGCCTGCAATATAGAATCTTGCAAGGGATTTGTGTCTTGGTATTCATCACACAACACTTCAGCAAACTCCAATACATTGCGCGTAATCTCATCTCTAAAAAGCAATAACAAATCATTATAATCCGCATAATTGTGGTATCGCTTCAGCTCATCAAATTCCGCCAATACATCTTCATAAATCTTGACATATGGCGCTTGTGCAGGAATTTTTTGGCATATCCACTCACCAAAGCTTAGTGTCGATCCGCTATTAAGATATAGCGAATAGCTATCATAGAGATATTGTGAAGTATAAACCGATGCCGAGCTACGATCGCTAAACACGCGCTTTTCAAAAAGGCTTTTTAATAGAATCTTTAGCTCTTTTGGTTGCTTAAGGCTAATATGCAAATGTTCTTTGAGGTATCGATATGCCACGGCGTGAAATGTGCCAGATTCTATCTCACCAGCGACTTTAGCACCAAAAAATCTCCCCACACGCTCAATCATTTCTTGACTCGCCTTGTTTGTAAAGGTCAAGAGTAAAATCTCCTTGGGGTGCACGCCATTTTGGAGCAAAAACGCGATACGCCCTACAATCGTGGAGGTTTTACCTGTTCCAGCCGAAGCAATGATAAGATTATAGCCTTGCTTAGCAGTTGCGGCGCGATATTGTTCTTGATTGAGGCGAGAGAGAGGCATAGAAGTTATTTGCTAAGAGATTGTAGGCGTTTTTTATTAGTGCTATGGATATTGCCCAATGATTTGCTCTCATAAGCCATACAATCTCCTTAGAAGTTTGTTATAATTCCCTAAAATTATACAACCAAAGAAATAAGGGTGCTCTTATGCAAGAAAAAAAAGCTTACAATCCACAAGCCATAGAATCTAAAATTTATGAAATATGCCAAGAACGCGGATATTTTGAAGTCGATAGAAGCAAACAAAAAAACTTTTGTATTATGATGCCCCCGCCAAATGTTACAGGTGTGCTACACATCGGACACGCATTCACATTCAGCCTCCAAGACATTATTACACGCTATAAGCGTATGGACGGCTATGCGACATTATATCAACCAGGTATGGATCACGCAGGAATTGCGACACAAAATATCGTCGAAAAACAACTCTTAGCCCAAGGTATCAGCAAAGAAAGTATCGGTCGTGAGGCATTTATTGATAAAGTATGGCAATGGAAAGAAGAATCTGGTGGCAAGATTCTAAACCAAATGCGAAAACTTGGTATCTCTCCAGCGTGGAGTAGATTGCGTTTTACAATGGATGATGGCTTAAAAAATGCCGTCAAAAAAGCATTTGTGCAATGGTATGAACAAGGGCTTATCATTCAAGATTCATATATGATTAATTGGTGCACACACGATGGCGCACTAAGCGATATAGAAGTAGAATACAAACAAAATGATGGCTTTTTGTATCACATCAAATATCCGATTAAAGATTCTACACAATCCCTCATCGTTGCCACCACACGCCCAGAAACATTTTTTGGTGATACTGCGGTAATGGTAAATCCAGATGATGAACGCTATACACACCTTGTGGGTAAAAGTATCGTGCTTCCTTTGCTTAATCGCGAGATTCCTATCATCGCAGATTCACATGTAGATATGAGCTTTGGAACAGGGTGCGTTAAGGTAACACCTGCACACGATATGAATGACTATGAAGTAGGCAAACGCCACAATCTGCCCTCACTTGTCGTCTTTGATGAAAAAGGGATTCTCAATGATTTAGCCGGAGAGTTTGCGGGATTAGAACGCCTCCAAGCACGAGAACAAATCGTTGCAAAACTACAAAGCGAGGGCTTTATCCACGCCATAGAGCCTTATCAAAATCAAGTGGGGGTATGCTATCGTTGTGGTAATGTCATAGAACCCTATATTTCTAAGCAATGGTTTGTCAAAAAAGAAGTCGCTACAAAGGCGATAGAACGCGTTAATAATGGTGAAGCAAAATTTTTCCCTGCGCAATGGCTTAATAACTACAATGCGTGGATGCGTGATTTACGCCCTTGGTGCATTAGTCGGCAACTTTGGTGGGGACACAGAATCCCTGTGTGGTATTGCGCGTGTGGAGAAAAAGTAGCTAGTGAAATTGATAACCCTACTTGCCCCAAATGCCACGCCACCATTACCACACAAGATAATGATGTGCTTGATACTTGGTTTAGCTCTGCATTGTGGGCATTTAGCACACTTGGTTGGGGCAATACAAACGCCACACACCAACAAAACGACACGACACACGCACTCTATCACGATGAGGATTTACAGAGATTCTATCCTAATTCCTTGCTTATCACAGGCTTTGATATTTTGTTTTTTTGGGTGGCGCGTATGCTCCTAGCAGGAGAATCTTTATTAGGTAAGCTACCTTTTAAAGACATATATCTACACGCTCTTGTGCGTGATGAAAATGGCGAAAAAATGAGTAAATCAAAAGGCAATGTCATCGATCCTCTTGAGATTATCGCGACATATGGCGCAGATTCTGTGCGTTTTACACTCGCTAGTTTATGTGCGCAAGGTAGAGATATTAAACTCTCACACGCCCAACTTGAGCTTAGCAAAAACTTTGCCAACAAAATCTATAATGCCGCGCAATTCCTGCTTATGTATGCCGCACAACTTCGCCCACAAAATCCTTATTTCACAGATGAGAATCTTACATTCTCTACACCGCTTGGGCGTTATATGCACTCGCGCCTAGCCTTTGCAACCAAACAACTCCGCCACGCGCTAGATAACTATCGCTTTAATGACGCCACAAGCATACTGCACCACTTTTTGTGGAATGAATTTTGTGATTGGGGTATCGAACTTGCCAAAGCCCAAAAAGAAGCCATTTTTGAATTAGGCATAGTGTTTAAAGAGAGCTTAAAACTTCTGCATCCATTTATGCCATTTATCACCGAAGATTTGTGGCATGCACTTAGTGGCACAAGCTTAGAGGCAAGCCAATCAATTATGATAGCTACATTCCCTACAGACACGACACAAGATGATTATATAGAGCAAGAATTCACATTGATTAAAGATTGTATCACTTCCTTGCGCCGTATCAAAGCAACCCTAGAATTAGGCAATGCCCCAATACAACAAGCCTTTGTGCGTATAAATACCTCTATAGATGTAGCAGTGCTGAGACTTTTTGTCAATAAACTTGCTAAAGTTGAGAATCTCACTATATTAGATTCTCACGCTGCTAATCCAGCCGAATGTATAAGCGATGTCGGAGAAGTAGCACAAACTTTCATAGCACTCCATGGGATTGATATTAGCGCTATCATCACACGCCTACAATCCCAAGAAACAAAGCTCCAAAAAGAAATTACAAAACTTAATGCTATGCTAGAAAATCCAAACTTTGTCAAAAACGCACCACAACAAGTGCTAGAGCAAAACCGCACCGCCCTACAAAATGCCAAAGACAAACTCCAAAAAGTCCAAAACGAACTCCACACACTCCAAAGGAAGTAATATGCCAACACGCAAAGCAAAAAAAAGACTACAACTCTTTATATTCATATTTCTTGCTGCATTTTGTGTAGCGCTTATCATAATCTTTTGGCTCAAAAAACCACATCTTGCAACCCCAAATGCCTACATCGCCCTTACACAAAGCTACTTAGAGCTCAAAAATACTCCAAATACGCACACACAATCTAGCGCACAAGAAGACGCGCGCGCGCTTATCCAACGCGCCAATGCCACAGGCTATCAGCTCATAGATTCACACGCACTAGCACAAGATCTTGATTCTTTTGTCATCATAGCCACGCTACCACGCGGAATCTACAATCTAGGATTAATCCCTAGTGCCAAACATTTTGCCTTTGCCAAAAGCCCAAGCCTCAAAGAAATAGGCAAAGGCACACAACAAGAATGGAATCAAGATAGCCCCGATCGCTCACAACAAGAATTTTTAGAATTTTTGGGAGCGGATAAAAATGCAAAAATTCTCTTTTATGATGAAGGTGATGATATTTTTGCGCCTGTAGGAAGTGCGCATACTGCGATATTATGGGCGCAAAATTTTGGTTATACCAACCTCTATCGCCTCGTGGGTGGTTTTGGTGCATGGAAAGCCTTAGGCAACCCTATAAGCACCCAAAAACCACATTGTTGTGAGTAACTATGTTTGCCATTACAGGTGGTGGCACAGGCGGTCATCTCGCCATAGCCAAAGCTCTTGCCCAAGAACTCCAAAAAAGGCAAATCCCTTGTATCTACATAGGCTCGCACGCAGGACAAGACAAAATGTGGTTTGCACAAAGCGATCTGTTTAGTGCAGTGTATTTTTTGGATAGCACAGGCGTAGTCAATAAAAAAGGCTTAGCCAAACTCGCCGCCCTACACAAAATCTATAATGCAACCAAAATGTGCAAAAAACTTTTTGCACGCCATAACACACAAGCAGTCATTAGTGTAGGAGGCTTTAGCGCAGCAGGTGCTTCATTAGCGACTTTGGGAAGCAAGGTTAAGCTCTTTATCCACGAACAAAATGCCATAAGTGGCTCATTAAACAAACTCCTAAGCCCATTTGCTACCCAAATTTTTGGCTCTTTTGCACTTGCAAATAAGCGTTTTTATCGCTGTGATTATCCTGTGCGTCAAGAATTTTTTGCCCACGCACGCACACGCACAGAGATAAAAACTATACTCTTTTTGGGTGGCTCACAAGGCGCAAAAGCAATAAACAATATCGCACTAGATCTCGCGCCTACACTTTTAGCGCGTGGGTATCACATCATTCATCAATGCGGTGAGAGAGACAAAGAGCGCATAAGCCAAGCCTACGCACAACAAAGTATCTTGCAAGACATTGAGCTTTTTGCCTTTAGCCCCAAGCTCATTGATTTTGTGGAAAAAAGTGATGTGTGTATCAGTCGTGCTGGAGCTGGAAGCGTGTGGGAGAGTTGCGCCAATGGTTTGCCTTGCTTTTTTATCCCCTATCCATTTGCAGCCAAAGATCACCAATACCACAATGCCCTAGAGTTTGCCACTGCCAACCTCGCGCAAGTATGTAGAGAATCTACCCTCCACCCACAACAAATCCTAACATTTTTGGACTCACTTACTCCACGCATTGCGCAAGTCTCACAAGCCTTGCAAGACAAAATCTCACCAAATGGTGCGCGCACTATCATCTCACAAATCCTCGCATTGCTTTAGTATTTTTTTCACACAACCAACAAAATATACACTAAGCTCATAAAATTAAGGATTGCATAAGAATTTAGAGATAAAATGGATACGTTTTGCTCTAGTTTCTCCAAAAACTAGACAAACGATACCAACAACAAAACCCTAAAGGAGTTTGCATGAAAAAGCTTATCGTAAGTGGAGCATTAGCTCTAGCATTTAGCACAAGCGCTGTAGTTGCAGAAGAAAGTGGTGCATTTGTGGGTGTGGATCTCGGACTTGCCAATCTCTCTAAAATGACAAGCGAATCGTCTATAAATGGTAGCACACAAACAACTTATGCTCTTGGTAGCCTTAGATATGGTCTTATGGGTGGTTATAAGTGGTTTTTCACAGAAAATGTAGGCTTGAGAGCGTATGTAGCACTCAATAATGGCACGAGCTATTTGCAAGATGCTTCTACTGGTGGAAATGGTCAAACACCAAATGGCAACCAATTCAACTCGATGTTTGTGAATGCTAATGTGGATTTCCTTAATACGTTTTATAATAGTGAGCAAGTCTCTGCTGGATGGTTTGCTGGTCTCTCTCTTGGTGTAGGTATCCATTCTGGCGGTATCGTAAAAGCCACCACCGCAAATAGCAATCTCTCTAACATCTCAGGCTTTGATATGGGGATAAATCTCGGTCTTAGAACACTATTTGGCAAAAAACACGGCATAGAGTTCTTTACACGCTTTGGTGTGATTGGTGCGAGTGCTACGGCAGAAATGAATGGTGTTCCTGTAAAAACTGATATGAGCACAACACAAATCTACAACACCGGTGTGCGCTATACTTACAATTTCTAGTGCTACCAAAAACTTCATCGCTAGCCTACAAGCATAGCGATGAGGGCAAATCGCCCACTCACACCATCACGCCGATACGAAAAAAACTCGCCCTCACAACTGCTACATTGTGGCAAAACTCTAGTATTGACAATCCCTAGATTCTGTAATTCATCTGCCAACATCAACGCCAAATCAAGAAAATACCGATTTTCTCGCATTTGTATATAACGCATAGGCTCACTGCACACACGCTCTAATTCTTTACGCACATCTTCTTGTATTTCATAGCAACATTTGCGTATCCCTGCCCCTACAAATGCAAATACATCACTTGCCCTCGTGCCATAATGCTCACGCATATACGCCAAAGTCTTTGAGCAAATCCGCCCAAACACACCGGCTCGCCCAGCGTGAATAAGCGTGGCGACATTGTGCGCACAATCAAAGAACAAAATCGGATTACAATCCGCAACAAGCACCATAGCAGGTGTATATGGGCGTGTCAAAAGCAGTGCGTCAGCCTCGCCCACATTCCTAAGCCTAATGCCCATACTCTCACGCTCTTGTGCACAATCAGTATCCAAAGCGCAATGCAAGGCGTGAATTTGTGTCATATATGTAAGCGTGTGTATGGATTGTGAATCTAGCCTAGAATCTAGCTTTGTAAAATGCTCCAATATATGCGTGATGTTACGCTCCACCACCGCAGATTCATCACCTGTGTGAAATGCAAGATTTAGGCTTTCATAGGGCGGTTTGCTATATCCACCATAACGATTACTTAGCGCAAAAAGCACACCGCCATTTTTTGAAGCATTTGGGATAAAGTCCGTATAAGCAAACATAGCAATTCCTTTGAGAATCTAAAATCTTGATAGAAATATTAACAAAAAGTAAATCAAAAAATTTTAAGAAAGTTTATATTAGAATAATAGGTATCTATCCAAAAATAGATAGTGTATAAAATGTTAAGGAGGAGTTCTTGAGGTCACGCAAAAGTCAACCCTGGTCTTTGTCGGCAAAGATTCTCATTTTTTTGGTCGTTGTCATCATCATAAGTGGTGGCTATACATTTTACAACGCCAAAGGATTTTCCTATCTTAGCAACAACCCAGAGGCTTGTAACAACTGCCATGTGATGAATGATGTGTATGCAAACTATATGTCTGATCCACATTCTCTCAAAATTAATGGCAAAGAAAAAGCTACATGTAGCGATTGTCATTTGCCTCATGGCTTTGTTTCTAAATGGATTGCAAAGGCACAAAGTGGTTTAGGACACGGCTACGCATTCACATTTGAGCTTGATGATCTCCCTGTGAATCTAAGCGCAAATGAAAAAAGTAAAAAGATTGTGCAACAAAATTGCATTAATTGTCATAGCGATTATGCAGGAAATGCGATCAATCCGACTACACACGCGGGTAACAATACACAGGCTTTGCAATGCGTATCGTGTCACGAAAATGTCGGACATCGACGCGGATTTTAATCTACATTTAAGGAGGAAGATATGCAAAAGAAAAGTAGTATGATGCCAATTCTTATTATATTGGCAGTCATTATCATCGCTGGTATTTGGTGGCTTAATAGTGATATTAGCTCTAAAAGTGCTGTAACAAGCACTAAGTCTTTGGGGGCTGTGGAACTCACTGATAACAATCCTACATTTGATGAATGGGGTAAAAACTTTCCAGAATACAGAGATATGTATCTCAAAGTCGAAACAGAAACTCCAAAATACACAGATTTTGGTGGGAATCTCGCGTATTCAAAACTTATCCGATACCCACAACTCACTATTCTTTGGGCGGGTTATCCATTTAGCCTAGATGCCAATGAAGAGCGAGGGCATTTTTGGATTCAAGTCGATCAAATGGATACCGCAAGAAATAACAAAGATTTTCTTAATGCTCATGGTTTTGCAAAATTTGGAGGACAACCTGCGGCATGTATGAATTGCCATAGTGGGTGGTCGCCTTGGCTTCTCAAAAACTCTGCTAAAGGCGATTGGGTGCGATTTAACTCTACAAAATATTGGACTATGATAAAAGATGTCCCTACAATCAATGGTGAAGCGCCAGATTCTGAAGCACACAGAGGACCACATGGCGGAACAAGAATGGGTGTAACTTGTGCAGACTGCCACAACCCAGAAACTATGGAGCTTAGAATCACACGTCAAGCGCTTATCAATGCACTTGTGGATTTTAGAGGATACCAAAAAGATCCAATCCAAGGCGTAAAAGCAGATAGAAAAGAAATGCGAACACTTGTGTGCACCCAATGCCATGTGGAATACTACTTTAGACCGACAGGATCCAAAGTTAAGGTTACAGGCGAGAGTATCGCACAAGATCCAAGCCAAAAATGGTGGGATGGCACACAAAAAACATATGATGAATATGATATATGGCGTGATGGCAATAGTCCTACTGAAATAGAAGTTGATGGTATTGAGCTTGTATTCCCTTGGAGCGCATGGAAAAAAGGGGAACCATTTAGAATCGAGATGTTTGATGAGCATTATGACAAAGCGCGAGAAGCAAATGTATTTGTCTCTGATTGGGAGCACAAACTCACAAAAGCACCAATGCTCAAAATCCAACACCCAGAATCTGAACTCTTTAGCGGTGGTGTGCATGCGGCTAATGGTGTAAGTTGTGCGGATTGTCATATGCCTTATACAAAAGGTGCGGGTGGTAGAAAAGTTACACAACACAACATAACTTCACCACTTAATGACATAAACGCATCATGCAAAACTTGCCACTCTCAAAGTGAAGATGTGCTTAAAGCGCAAATTGCTGATATTCAAAAATCTGTCGCTTATGACTTAAGAAGTGCAGAATACGCAACCGTTAGCCTTATCCAAGACATTAAAAAGTTGCGCGATGAGTTAGGCAAACTTCCTGCATACCAAACTGCTGGTAAGCCTGATGAAGCCAAAATTTCAAAAGCACTTGCAGAACCTCTCGAGCTACACAGAAGAGGACAAATGAGGGGTGATTTTGTCGGTGCAGAAAATTCTACAGGCTTCCACAACCCACGCGAAGCAAGTAGAATGCTCCTCCAAGCTGTAGAAATGGCAAGAATGGGACAAGCTAAACTCGTAGAAATAGCTGCAGCTAATGGTATCAAAGGCTTTAGTGTTTCTAATGTAGGATTTGAAGAGATTCAAAAACTTAACCCTGGAGAAATCACATATAAAGTCGATATGGCAGGACATAAAGCTGGTGATCGCTACTATGAACACCACAATGTCAATGGAGAGCCTCCAAAAGAATTGCTTGAGCTTGACAAAAACACAAAGCCTTATAACTACAAGGTTTTAGATTCACACTCTGCAAGTATCACAAGCTATAAGCAATAACACAAAACCTCAAAGATTTTCTCTTTGAGGTTTCTCCAACATAGATTATTTATCCCAACTACTATAATACATTTCAAGTTTGGGGCATAGTGGCTCGGAATTTGCTTAGATGATAAAAAAATTTAAGGGGTGGTAAGATGAAAATAGATAACACAAAAAGCAATAGCACTTTTACCCAACCTACACAAAAAACACAAACCAAAGAACCAAAAACTACTCTGATAAAGCAAAGCACGGATTCACTCCCAAAAACACAAGCGATTAACACTAGCGCTATCAAGGATTCAAATACAAACATCGGCAAGCTACAAACTTTGCAATCTGTGCTAGATTCTATCGAGCCAAAACTCCAAGCTCTCCAAAAAATCGAAGATGAAACACAACGAGAACAAAAAGCCAAAGAGCTACAAGAAGAAGTCAAAAAAGTGATGAAAGAGACAACTTTTGGAGATGAAAAGGTTTTTGGTGTAGCATTTAAAGATTCTAAAGGCGAGGTGGTGCTTACAAAAGTCAAGCTTGATACTTCGCTAATCAATGAAAATAAACGCGATTTGGGCGCACTTACTCAAGACATCAAAGACTTAAAAAAAGATATAAAAGATGCGATAGCCTCTCTCTCTCAAGATGCCCAAGAAAATGCACAAAAAATCCAACAACAAGTAAGTAAAGAACACAAAGATAATGTGCTAGATTCTCCGATTATACAAGAAAAACAGCCTGGCAAAATTGCATCATTTTTCAAAGGGCTAGGCAACTTCCTTAAAAGCTCACACGATACAAACAAGTTAGATTCTGATCGTGTCCAAAAATTGTTAGCCTAATGTATCCTTATAGCACGCAATTCATTCAAGGAGATGACAAAAAAGCCGTCCTTTGCGCACTTGATGACAAAAATCTTACGCAAGGTTGGCGCGCCCAAGAATTTGAATCTGCCATAGCAAAATATTGTAATGTCTCACACGCTATCGTGTGTAATTCCGCCACTTCGGCACTTTATGTAGCCTATCACGCCATAAAATCTATGCTACACACTAAATCTCCACACACGCCAATCTTTGCAATCACTACGCCCATTAGCTTCGTAGCTACGACAAATATGATGTTGGCAAATGACATTACGCCGATTTTTGCCGACATCACACCAAGCGGACACCTCGATCCTAAAAGTGTGCGCGAGATTCTCACAACGCATCCTCACAAACAACACATTAAACTTTTGGTTAGTATGGATTATGGTGGGCAAAGCATAGATTGCACACATATGCGTGAGCTTGCACAAGAATTTGATTTATTTTGGGTTTCAGATAGCTCACACGCCTTTGGTGCAAGTTTTCAGGGAAGCAAAGTTGGATCACAAGCGGATATGACAATCTTTAGTTTTCATGCGATAAAGCCTATCACAACTGCCGAAGGTGGCGCATTGGTTACTAATAATGAAGCGCTTTTTACACACGCCAAGCGCCTTGTAAGTCACGGAATCCTCAAAGGTGATGCGTGGGAATATGATTGCTTAGAATGTGGGTTTAACTTTAGAATGCACGAATTAAGCGCGGCTTTGGGATTATCCCAGCTCCCAAAACTACAATCTTTTATCGCCAAACGCACGCAAATCGCACAATTTTATCAGCAATATTTTCGCAATAATCCCTTTTTTACGATTTTGCCCCAATCTACAGATATACATACATATCATCTCTATCCGATCTTTTTGCATGAGCAATTTTGGGATTGTAAAAAACGCATTTTTGCAGATCTTCATAAGCGCGGTATTGGTGTGCAAGTGCATTATATTCCGATATATAGCTTTAGCCTCTATAAGCAAAAATTTGGAGAGATACATCTCCAAAATGCACAGAGATTCTATAATGCCGAGCTTTCAATCCCATGTGCGCAGAGTATGAATCTTGATGACGCTAAGCACGTTGGGGAGATTATCCTTGAGGTATTAGATTCTATAAATAAAGGATATTAAATATGCGCTATTTTTGGGTATACATATGGACATTTGCTATTGTCTTTGGTGCGGAATGCTTTGAAAACCAAACATCATATATAAAATTTGTATGTGAAGATACATGCCAAAGCCCTACACTACAAATCACCAACAAGCAAGATTCTACAATCCTAAAACTTGATGAAAGTAATGCCCAAATACAGAGCAATGAGGATTTTTTTACCTTTGTGCATAATAATAAATCCTATGTTCTCTCGCCAAAAAAGGCGATTTTTGCTATACATGCGCCAAATCAAGAACCAATCTTTACACAATTTCAACCTACTTCTTGCGCCTATGTCGATGGGCAAAAGTTTGGCTCATCTTGGGAGGATATCGCCACTTTTAGCTACATAAAACAATCCCTAAATCCATCTACCAACAATCTAGCAGAATCTGATATCAAGCTAGATTCACAAAAAATGCACCCCTATCTCCAAGAAGAATCTTACACCATTAGCACACAAGAGCATCATATAATCTTTAGTCATACGATTCAAAAAGACGGAAGGCAAAATACAGCAAGTGCGACATTTATCCTAAAACCCCTTAATAGCACTCAAGCATATATCACGCAATTAGACACAGATCCTGAATGTGGGATTATGATAGAAAAGCGTGATGAATTTAGCCTAAAAATTTATCCTTTCCAAAACAAAAACGCGTGCGAATCGCTCTATATGCAAGGCATTCTTACTGATGTGTATTACAATCTCCAACCTAGTTTTGAATGCGCCAAAGCCCAAACTCAAGATGAAATTGCTATTTGCCACAATGCAAATCTTGCCAAGGCTGATAGAGAGCTTGTCATACTTTTAGAATCTACCAAAGATCTTGCGCAAGAATATATCACCAAACGCCAAGAATGCCAAGATGATACCAAATGCCTACAGAATCTAATGACAGGATTTTTGGGCACACGAGAATAACACTATCTATCACAAATAGTTTTATACGCGCAATATAAACAGGGCTTGGAAGTATCTGCTGGACTAAACACCCCATAGCCTTGCGTATAGTGCGAAGAATCTAAAGTATGCTTCGTGCTTTGTATAAGCACCTCATCACTGCTTACTTCACGCGCACAAAAATGCGTATCTATCGTATGCAAGATTGCGATAAGCTCCTCTTTTTTGCTTGGCAATGATATGCTTTTTGCATTTTTTAAATCATAATACATAGCTTTGATATTCCCATATTTGGCACTTAGTGCATTTGCATAAAGCTCAAGGGCAAAATCCTCTTTGGCAATATCACCAATATTATTTGTGTATTTATAATCAATCACAAGCACTTCGCCATTGCTTTGGCGTTGGATTCTATCCACTCTCGCACCACAAAAACGATAACCCTCAACCACAAAGTCCTCTAGCTCCTCTTCTAATCCCAAAATCTCAAATGCCCCATATTGTTTGATATGCTCACGCTCAAACTCAAAAAAACGCGCCAAGTCAAGTAACAAAATCTCCACATTTGCGCGATCTAGGGCTTGTTCAAATTCTTGTGCGCGCACATACTGCTCACAAGCTTTTTGCACCAAGTCTATGTCCGCTAGATTCACTATCTTATGAATATATGGCTCATATGCCTTTTGCAATGCACTATGCACGAGAATCCCCACAGAAGCCGCATTACTCCTCTCTATGCTCTCCTCTCTTAGTTCTACAATATACCTAAAACAATACTGCAATTTACAACGCACAAATGTAGTAAAACTTGTTGGTGAAAATACCTTGCGTAAGCGCCCCACATAATGCTCTCTCTTATAAGCTGGTGATTGCGTTAGAGTGTGTTGAAAAATGTTTTGCTCGCTTTCATGCACCACGCACCCAAGCTCTTGAAGCAAATGCGCAGGGGCATTTTTGTCATCTTGGACACAAAGTGCCACCGCCTCCTTTGCCCCTAACAAAAGATTTTTATAATACAGCACCTGAAGCTTTTCTTTGTCGTATGTGGTGGGAATGCCAAGTTTTAGGCGCAAAGCAGTATTTAAAAATAAATCATTATCTCTAAAATGCGGTATCACTCCATCATTGCAATCAACCAAAATAACATAAGGAAGCATAACCCCCCGACTTTCAAGCGCACCTATAACGCGGATTCTACCACCATACACATCATCAATGCTAAGCCCTTTAATCTCATGCAAAAAACTCTGCGCTATTTCACCAAAATCCACATCATCAAAAAATGCGTGCATTGTTTGGTATTCATGCACAATCTCATCAAGTTTTTGTTTTATAGGCGCATAATGAATCCTATCTTGTGCATTAAGAGTAGCAAAACTTTGTGCTACACATACAGACAAACTTTGTGTGTTCTCCTGCAAGGCTTGGGATAAAGTCGCATACAATGTAGTGTGTTGCAATGGCTTACCCATAGCATAATTACAATTTCTCTCTATATCAAGCACTTGCAAATATTGCGTAAAATCCTCCTGTGGTAGCACAATAGACATCTCTTCTGGCTCTATGCCGCGCGCCAACCATTCGCTAATTTGTTGGCGAATCGCACCCACTTGTTCTATGCGTGAGAGAAATGAATATGCACGCAAAGTATGTGCTGAATCTAAAGGCGTCTTTGCCACTAATTCACCACTAGGATAAGATAATACATACGAAAAACCACAATCCAAATCCAAGGGCGAATCAAAAATATCCCAAAACCCTTGCGTCTTTTCCCACATATCAAAGCGTATATGCACCAAACACACACGAGAAACTTCACGCAAAATTGCCAACTCAAAGGGACTTAGCACACCACAAAGCATAATGGTAATACGCGAAAAATCCTGTAACCACAAATGCGCAAGTGTAAAATCCCAACTTTTATACACCCACCCTCGTTGCTCCAAAAATGCACAATATCGCTCATACACATCTTGCAAGATTCTCAAATGATCCTCATATTCGCCATAGGTATCAAGCAGCGGAATATCACTAATAGCGATCTTATGGACAAATAATTCATCAAAAAAGCGTAAAAAAAACTCACTAGATTGCAAATATGCTATAAAACTTTGCTCAAAAACAAAGCCATTATGCAAAAGAATGTGATGTTGTTTGTCGTATTCTCTTAGCACACGACTTACGATAAATTTACGCAAATGCTTAGGCACAATGCTCTTGTTTGGATATATGATAGCTTTGGAGAAAAACTCTCCTAATAACATGCTTGGCGCACAAATTCCCTCTTTGACGCTATGATATTGAGTAAGCGCGCGTCTTGAGGGAAAAACAAGAAGTTCTTGAGATTGTAATGCCTCTAAAGACATAAGGCTTTAGCCCTTTGCACGACATTATCCACGCTAAAACCAAAACGCGCAAACAATGCCTCGCCCTTGCCACTAGCACCAAAACTCTCCATACCTACTACATCATCGGCAAATACATACCATTCTAGCCCTCTTGCCGCCTCAATTGCCATAACCTTACTTGCACCAAAAAGTTTTTGCTTATATGCCCTATCTTGCGCCAAAAGAAGCTCAAAACAAGGCACGCTTACTACGCGTGTAGCAATGCCTTGTTGCTCTAAAGCCTGTTGTGAATCTAGCGCAAGTTTTACCTCGCTACCACTTGCAAGAAGTGTAAGTTTAGGATTTTGTGAATCTAGGGTGCTTTCTTGCAAAATATAACCACCTTTTGTCACTGCTTCTGTATTTGGGCTATCACACACAACCTTAAGATTCTGGCGACTAAGCACAAAGGCACTTGGTGTGTGATGTTGTAGCGCTACTTGCCAACACGCTATATTTTCGTTTGCATCACATGGGCGGAATACCAAAAGATTTGGCATAGCACGAAAATGAGAAAGGTGCTCAATAGGCTGATGTGTCGCACCATCTTCGCCAACGCCTATGCTATCATGCGTAAAAACATACATAACACGCGTTTTCATCAAACTTGCAACGCGTATGCTAGGCGTGAGATAATCACTAAACACAAAAAAAGTCGCACAAAAAGGCAAAAATAACCCATAATTGGCAATACCATTACAAATCGCACCCATAGCGTGTTCTCGGATACCAAAATGCATATTGCGCCCATTTGGAAAATCCTGCTCACCCTTAAGCTCTGTGTTGTTGCTTGGTGCTAAATCCGCACTACCGCCTAAAAAGCCTTTAAGACTTGTGGCAATAGCATTTAAAATCTCGCCATTACTTACGCGCGTAGCGATAGATTGTCCTTTTTGGTATGTAGGATACGTAATGTTACTTATATCCAACATAGAATCTATAAGCGCTTGTGTGTCTGGTGTAAGAAGTTTTTGCCATTCATAATGTGCGAGTGCGCCAACTTCTTTGACATTTAAAAATCGCAATGCCACATCATCAGGAATATTGAATTCAGCGCTAGATTCAAACCCTAATGCACTTTTTGCTTGTGCAATTATATCTCCGCCTAAAGGTGCGCCGTGTGTTTTATGGTTTCCTTCAAGGCTAAGCGCACCTTTGCCTATAGTAGTCGTTGCGATGATAATACTTGGTTTTTTGGCATTGATAGCTCTAACAAGTGCTGTATTAATAGAATCAAAATTATGTCCATCACACTCCAAAACTTCCCAGCCCTGCGCGATAAAACGCCCTTTGATATCTTCATTAAATGCTTTTTGCACCGCACCTTCAATGCTTATGCCATTGCTATCATAAATCACAACAAGATTTTCTAAATTATGCAATCCTGCAAGTGAGCAAGCCTCATAGCTTATACCTTCCTGCAAATCCCCATCACCACAAAAACAAAAGACATTATGAGAAATAAGCTCTTTGCCTAAGAGATTTTGTGCATATTTGGAGGCAAATGCCATACCTACTGCATTAGCAATGCCTTGTCCTAGCGGACCAGTGGTAATCTCTACACCGGGCGTGTGCTTGTATTCTGGATGTCCAGGTGTTTTTGAATCTAGCTGACGAAATTGCATTAAATCTTCTTTGCTAATTTCAAATCCCCATACATGCAACAAACTATACACCAAAGCACTCGCGTGTCCTCCACTAAAAATCACTCTATCGCGATTAAGCCACGAAGGGTTAGTGGGATCAAGCTTGAGATATAAACTTAATATTGTCGCAATATCTGCCAACCCCATAGGCGCACCGGGGTGACCGCTATTTGCCTTTTGCACCATATCCGCACACAAAAACCGCAAGGTATTTGCCATTTTTGCAAGCTGTAACTTATCCTCATCTGTGAGATTTAAAGGAGCGAGTGCCATAAAAATCCTTTGTGTATGAAAAATATCGTAGAGACTTAGATTTTAAAGAGGCAGATTCTAACAAAAGAGAGTTTTTACAAACCTTAACAGAGTTTGCTATAATGCCAAGAAACCTAAAATAACAACATAAGTGATAAACATGATACAAACAATCCTTTTACGATTGCCAAATTGGCTAGGCGATAGCGTGATGTGCACAAGTGCGTTTCAAAAATTAAAGCGTATGTATCCACATGCACAATTTGTGCTTGTAGGAAGCTATGTGTGTGAAATATTTAGACGTGATCCATGTGTCAAAGCCATATATCTTGATGAAAGCAAAAAAGCAAAAAATAGAATCCTAAGCCTTTATCATTTAGCCAAAACAATACGCACAGAAATTGGATCTATCGATCTAGGCTTTTGTTTTAGCAATGGATTTTTTGGCGCGCTACTTTTGTATCTTTGCAAAGCTAAAGTGCGTGTGGGATATGCCAAAAATTTGCGATCCTTTCTTCTCACACATGCCCTCAAACCCCCAACACTAAAGCCTCTACACCAAGTGCAAAAATACGAATATCTGATAAAAGATTTTGTAGATTATGCAATCTTTGAGGCATACACACCATTGCACCTTGTATGTGGCAAAGAAAGCAAGATTATTTGTGATGATAAAAAACATATCGGCATTAATCCTGGTGCGGCTTTTGGTTGGGCAAAATGCTGGGAAAAAGAGTATTTTATCGATATTATTACGCGTTTTGCTGCAAGAGGGTGGGAAGTCTATATCTTTGGTGATACACAAAATCTCACCATACAAGATGACACGCATATTCATGATCTTAGCAACAAAACAACCTTAATAGAGCTTATTGATAGCATTAAGGCACTTGATCTCTTTATTACCAATGATAGTGGTCCTATGCACATCGCTGCCGCGCTTCAAACTCCTACGATAGCTATTTTTGGATCTACGGATACCGCGGATACTTGTCCATGGAATCTCCCAATAGCACAAGAATTTTTCTTGCCCTCACAAGCGATGATATCACACGCACTAGATTCTACACCATATCCGACACCAAAAGATATCACTACATATACAACGCTCACGGCTGATACTATCACTATCCTTAGCAAACATTTAGAATGTGCGCCGTGTAAAAAACGCACTTGCCCACTCAAACACCACCTCTGTATGAAATCTATCACGCCAGATGAAGTTTTTACAATCGCACTCACAATGCTACAACTCCCTAAGGAATAGATAGTATGCTTTTTGATTTCTCACCCAACACACCACTCCAAAATTTCAAAATCTTAAGCCAATGCCTTATACCGCGTCCTATTGCGTGGATTAGCACGATAAATGATAATGGCAGTATCAATCTCGCACCTTTTAGCTTTTTTGCGCCTGTGAGTTTAGAACCCACGATTCTAAGCGTGTGTGTGATGAAAAAAAGCGATGACACGATAAAAGACACACTCTATAATGCCAAAACCCACAAATGTGCAACTATCACAATCCCAAGCCCACAGGATTGTTTGCACTTGCAACAATGCTCTGAAGAATTTGCGCGAGGTATAAGCGAGGCAAGTGAGCTTGGCATAAGTCTTAAGAGTATCCATAGCAACTATCCACCAGTGCCTAGCAATGCCCAATGTGCGTTTTTATGTGATTTTTATGATATATGGGATTTTCAAAGCACAACAGATACGCTTTTGCTTGAACTAAAGCAGTGCTTTGTAGATGAAAGGTGCATTAGTGAAACTACACAAGACTTGCGTTTGGTATTTGAAACACTCACACGCACCGGAAATGATTTTAAGGTTTTAAAAGATTTGTAAGATATAATGCGACTAATTTTTTAAAATTAAGGAGAATTTACATGTTATCAATCTCACGAAACGGACATCTTTGGAATGGAGAATTGTGCAAGATTTCACTTGATATTTTTGGGCACTCCATCCTAACTCGGGAACAAGTTATTGTAGGCTACAAGGGGGGGCATAGCAGAAGTTTTTGTTAAATATAAAGTTTTTGGAAAAACCATTCATAACACCATTCATAAAATCCGATTTGCCACTCTCAATCCTAAATTTCACACTTTACACACAAAAGTCGCCAAAGATATAGCCACTGATAAAGACATTGACACAAAGATTCTGAACCTCTGTAAAGGATTAGATCAAAAAAGTATCGAGACACTCACAACAATCATCTCTCCCCTACGCACAGCCCATATTTTGCACAAGGAATTCATAGAGACTCTTACTGAAAAAGAATATTTGGAGCTTTACCGCATTACAACAGAATTTTTCCCAAATATCCATAAACTCTCCCATACACTTTACATATATAAAAACTATTTCTTACCTACTCACTCTTTCGAAATTAGTGTGTTTTGGTATGAACATAAATTAAAAGAATTTGAATCTAGCACACTAGCAAAGATAAAAAATAAAGATATTATCGATGTTGGTGGGTATGTAGGTGATAGTGCATTGGTCTTTCAAAAATATACAGACAAAAATATTTATACTTTTGAACCTACAAGCCAAAATTACGAGGTTTTACTCCAAACTATTAAACTCAATAATGCAATGCGTATTATCCCAATCAAAAAAGCTCTAGGATCAGAACACTCACGAGCCAAGATCAACATTAATGGCATAGGTTCTAGTCTAATACTGCATAATCATACCGATAATGAAAACATTGAGGTCATCACACTCGATTCTTTTGTGCATGAGCATAATCTAGAGGTTGGATTTATCAAAGTCGACATCGAAGGCTTTGAACAAGAGTTTTTAAAGGGTGCAAAACAAACAATCACAGAGCAAAAGCCTGCAATGCTTATTAGTATTTATCACCAAGCAAGCGATTTCTTTGAGATTAAGCCTATGATAGAATCTTGGAATCTAGGATATAGCTTTAAAATTATAAAACCTACAGACTTCACTGCGGCAGATGAGTGTGCGCTCTTTTGTGAAGTCATAGAATAACATCCTCTATGACTTAGCTTTGTATGCGTTCATCTCGCATAGCCTCTTGTTCTTTATATAGCACCGCGCAACCCTTGGCAAGATCGCGAATCTGTAAAATATAATTTTGTCGCTGTGCCACAGAAATTGCCTTGCGCGCATCAAGAATATTAAAAAAATGACTTGCAAGCATTGTATAATCATAGGCTGGGAGTGGGAGTTGTGCTTCTAAACAATGCGTGGCTTCCTCTTTGGCTTGTTCAAAAAAGCTAAAAAGTTTTGCAACATCAGCCACTTCAAAATGATATTTACTAAACTCATATTCACCCTCTTTGTGCACATTACGATAATAAACATTCTGCCCTTGTGAATCCACACCCCACAAAATATCAAACACATTTTCCACGCCTTGGATATACATCGCCAACCGCTCCACACCATAGGTAATCTCCACCGCCACAGGCTCGCAAGGCAACCCACCAACTTGCTGAAAATAAGTAAATTGCGTAACTTCCATACCATCAAGCCATACTTCCCATCCAAGCCCCCAAGCACCAAGTGTTGGGGATTCCCAATTATCCTCCACAAAACGCACATCATGCTTTTGCAAATCTAACCCCAAAGCCTCTAGGCTTTGCAAATACAATTCTTGGATATTGCTTGGGTTTGGCTTAATAAGCACTTGAAACTGATAATAACTCCCCAAGCGGTTTGGATTTTCCCCATATCGACCATCTGTAGGACGCCTAGAAGGCGCGACATAAGCTACACTCCAAGGCTTAGAATCTAAGCTTCGCAAAAGCGTAAAAGGATGAAATGTCCCTGCTCCTGCGGGAATGTCATAAGGCTGCACAATAAGACAACCTTGCTTTTTCCAAAACTCTTGCAGCGCAAGTAAAATATCTGAAAAACTACGCATATGCTTCTCCTTTGTTGTGTAAAAATACCATTTTTCCAAGCTCAAAGCCACTATGTGCTGCCACCACGCTACATTTGACCTTGAATAACAAAAACAGATTCTCTTTATGTATGGATTCTAAACATTCATAATTCCCCATACCCTTTGCCACGATAACATCTGCACTATCAAAGCTATCTTTGATCTCTTTTGGTGCATCATCATAGATAAATCCAGGACTTTCCATATGAGAGCTTTTGACATCGCACAAATGGTATATCTCTGCGCACAATGGATGCGTCAAATCCGCTAAAGTCACATCATTGATAATAGGCGCACCACGCACGAGATATGTAATATGCAAATTGGGATAATGATTTTTAAGAAATTGGAGTAACACGATATCAAAGAGATTTTCCCCTGCGTTATCGGCTATGTATAACAAATTCTTGGCGTTGCACAAACGCATTTCAAATGCCTCTATATCAAAACGCGCAAACTCCAAGCCCCCAAAATCAAAACTAGATTCAAAACTAAAGGAGCTTTGTGATCCATAATCAATCACATTTCCTAAAACCGCAACCTTGATACAATCACTCAAAGTCTTGTTATAGACTTTATGATCCTTTAAAGTAGCAAGGATTGTGGCAGCAGATTCTATGCTTTGTTGCTTGATGTGCTTGTAGGGATCTTGGTTTTGAAGTGCCTTAGAGAGATTTTTATAAATCGCTATAGCAGCCTTTGGTGGCGTAAGTGTAGTGTTATGCAAAGATTGCTCTAGGGAATGCAAGAGATCTTTAGTGTGATGAAGAATCTCATCGCGTGTGCGTGTTTGGAATGTGTGTGAATCTGCTGAAGTGTGTAAAAAATTGTGAATCTGTTTATAAAGGCACTCAAGGCAAGTATGGGTGAGATTCATAAATTATTTGCTACCCTCTGCCATATTTGAGACCTTGCCCCACATCAAGCGATATTTGCGCTTCATAAATTCCACTTCTTCACGCGCACTTTGAAGTTCTGAACGTAATACTTCCATTGTTTTCTTATCATCATCATATACTTCTTGCATCGAAACAAGCGCGTCTTTTAAAAACGCATTTTCATTCTTAAATGCGCTGATGGTCTCATCTTTACTAGCAATCACTTTATCATGCAAGCTCAAAATCGTAGCAATCGTTTTCTCCACAAAAACAGGGCTTAATTCCTTGCCATGCATATCAGCATTGACAAGATTATTTTCTACACGCTTGATAAGTGCAGAAGTGCCACTACTTGCGTCAATCATCACATTTTCGCCCTCTTTTTTACTCACAATCGCTCCAGATTCTATGAGTTCTAAAACACGAGCCTCTTCTAAGCCAGAAAGCTTAATAAACTCATCTACACTTATCCAAGTCGCAGAAGCACTCGAGGCTACAGGCAAAGTCTGTGAATCTTTTTGTGTGGGTGTGTCTTGCATTAATCAATCCTTACTTCTATCTCTGAAGAATCTAATTCTACTTTTTTGGCTTTCATCATTCTATCTTGCACGAGCTTTCCTGCTAATTCTTCATTTTTTAGACTTAGAATCTGTAGCGCAAGATACGCGGCGTTGATAGCACCAGCCTTACCAATAGTAACCGTTGCCACAGGCATTGAGCTAGGCATTTGCACCGTGGATAGCAAAGAATCTAAACCATCAAGCGCACCACCAGCAAGTGGCACACCAATAACAGGCTTACAAGTTTGTGCTGCTACTGCACCTGCGAGATGTGCTGCCATACCCGCAGCGGCGATAAATACTTGTGCGCCGCGATTTTGCGCATCTTTGATGTATTCTTTTGTGCGATCAGGAGATCGGTGCGCGGAAGAAACAATCATTTCATATGGCACATCAAACTTTTTTAATACTTCAGCACATTCACTCATCACACTAAAATCACTCTTACTTCCCATAATAATGCTGATAAAATCCATTATCTAACCCCTTGGCTCTCAAGAATCTAAAAACACGCAAGTCTAGCATAAAAAACTTTAAGCAAAGCCACCATGAGATAAACAATTACTATTCCTTATCTATCTTTCTCCCAAGCTTAAGGCATAGCTCAAGAAAGATACGCTACAATCTCGCGTTTTTTCACAAAAACAATCCACACATACCAATCCTTTAGTAAGGTTGCGAAATGTATTCGCTAATGGGTATGGAGGCAAAACCACATTACACAATTAAGGAGAACCAAAACATGGTAACAATGAAAGATTTACTCGAATGCGGTGTGCATTTTGGACACCAAACAAGACGATGGAATCCAAAAATGAAGCGATTTATTTTTGGTGTGCGCAAAAATATTCACATTATTGACTTACAAAAAACCTTGCGTTATTTCAAATACACATACAACATTATCAAAGATGCATCTGCTGAAGGCAAAACGATTATGTTTGTAGGAACAAAAAAACAAGCAAGTCAAACAATCGAGCAATATGCTCAAAGCATTAATGTCCCATATGTAAATTATCGTTGGCTAGGTGGTATGCTAACAAACTTTAGCACCATAAAAAAATCTGTGCGCAAACTTGAGATTATCGAACAAATGGAAGAAAGCGGACAAATTGATCTTTTGACAAAAAAAGAAAAACTTATGCTCCAACGCAAAAAAGACAAACTTACCAAATATCTTGGTGGTGTGCGCCATATGAAAAAAGCTCCAGATATGATTTTTGTTATCGATGTCGTAAAAGAAAAAATTGCTGTTGCAGAGGCACGCCGACTTGGAATCCCTGTTATAGCACCGCTTGATACAAATTGCGATCCTGATAATGTAGATTATCCAATCCCTGGCAATGACGATGCGATTCGCTCAATCCAACTCTTTTGCAAAGAAGTGACTGAAGCGATTTTGGAAGGACGCAATGAGAATAAAGATGGCGAACAAGAAGCACCAATTCCAGCTACAGAAGAAGAAAAGCAAGAAGTGCTTGAAGAACTTAAACAAGAGCAAGGAGAATAACTATGGAGATTTCAGCACAATTAGTAAAACAACTCCGCGAAATGACTGATGCAGGAATGATGGACTGCAAAAAGGCATTAGTCGAGGTAGGTGGCGATATCCAAAAAGCAGTAGAATATCTCCGAGAAAAAGGTTTAAGCAAGGCAGCAAAAAAAGCTGATAGAGTGGCGAGTGAAGGAGTTGTTAGCGTAGAAGTAGCAAGTGATTTTTCTAAGGCTTCAATGCTAGAGATTAACTCTGAAACAGACTTTGTGGCAAAAAATGATAACTTTAAAGATCTTGTAGCAAAAAGTTCCAAACTTGTCTTTGATCACAATATTAGCGATGTTAGCACGCTAAATAGCATTCAAATAGAAGGCACAAAATTTGAGGAATATCTCCAACAAAATATCGCAAAAATCGGTGAAAACATCGTAATACGACGCCTTGAGAGTATCAAAGTCGAAGGCAATGCCGTTGTGAATGGATATGTGCATTCTAATGGTCGTGTAGGTGTGCTTATTGCAATAAAATACAATAATGCAAATTCAAAAACTCCAGCCGCAGAGCTTGCACGAAATTTTTGTATGCATGCAGCAGCGATGAAACCGCAAGTTTTGAGCTATCACGAATTAGATTCTGAATTTATCCAAAAAGAAAAAGTAGCGCTTATCGCAGAGCTTACAAAAGAAAATGAAGAGCTTAAACGACTTGGTAAGCCATTGCATAAGATTCCAGAATATGTAAGTCGCAGCGAACTTACACCAGAAGTGCTAGAATCTACCAAGAAAAAACTTCAAGATGATCTCAAGGCACAAGGCAAACCAGAGCAAATTTGGGATAAGATCATTCCAGGACAAATAGAGCGATTTATCGCTGATAACACACTTATTGATCAACGCCTTACGCTTTTGGGGCAGTTTTTTGTTATGGACGATAAAAAAACTATTGCACAAGTCCTTGACGCAAAATCCAAAGAACTTGGTGATGAGCTAGAGATTATCAAATATGTGCGATTTGAGCTAGGTGAAGGTATCGAGAAAAAAGTAGAAGATTTTGCTGCTGAAGTTGCGGCACAAATGCAGTAACATTTTGGGGTTACCTAACCCCAAAAAAATATTAATATTATTCCCCACAAAACTAGTAATTCTCTCTCCCTCCTGTATATATCTATACATTTGATAAAAGCTCATTAGTTATATCAAAAACAATCCCTGTCTTTTTACACACAAACACAAATGTTGTTGCTACAAAACCCTATAGCGCACATTCTAAAATCCTAATATCAATAATGCGATACATATACCACAAACCTTTTTTTGCAAAACTGCTACTTGTCCTTAGCAGTGTCTAGATTCTGCACAAACGCCTGTAATTGTGAATCTATAATACCATTTTGAAAAAGTATTGGGCGGATTTTGGCAGGGATTCTTGCAAGACGATATTGCTCCTTGTAGCGCTTAGGTATCGTTACCACAGAATCTCTTTTGGCAATAAACACATAATCCATATTACTATCTATCACATAATTTTGTGCGATATGGCACGAAAAATTGGATCTTATAATCTCTTGCCTTTGCTTAGCGCTCATCACATATCCGAGTTTTTTGAGTGCCAAATCCACGCCATAGCACTCATATAGCGCTTCATTATGAGGCATTGCTAAACGCCTTACAACAAAAAGATTAGCTAAAACCTCATAAGGTTGTGCAACAATCCCTTCGCTCTCTTGCTCCAAGATTCTAAAAGTCCTTGCCACCCCACTTGCAAATTCAGCAATAAGTGTGCGTGCCACATTATGACGAAAAAAATTGCGCATAAAATGCGTATTGGCATTGCTACTATCTTCAAAATATGTATGCCTATGGGTATGTAGATAGGCATACAAATCTTTGCGAGTAGTCTCAATTAGTGGTCGCAGGATACAAAATTCACGCCTTTGACTAATGCCTTGTAACCCATTTAAGCCTAAAATCCCACTTCCCTTGCAAAGTTGCATCAAAAACCACTCAAGCCTATCATCAAGCTGGTGTGCCATAAGCACATTATTATAATGATATTCCCTGCACACTTTTGCAAAAAAATCATAACGCACATTGCGCGCGGTATGCTCGAAATTTGTCGCAATCTTTGGTGCAGTATGCACAAAAAGTCTTTTATGATACTGCGCACTTAAGGCTTTGGCATACGCTATTTCATCTTTGCTTTCTGGACGCACACCATAATCTACAATCGCCATATCAAACGCTATATCTGCCTCAAGAAGCAAAAAAAACAACGCACTAGAATCTACGCCACCTGAAAAAGCCAAGAGATTCTTGCCTGCACGCATTTCCTCCAAATACAAAAGCTGCATTATCGAAGGCTAGGCGCACCCAAAGAAAGAACCTTGCTTATGAGTGAATCTTGGAATTGTTCTACATAACTATCAATCTTACTTTTTTTAAGCCACACGACTTCATCAACATGTGCCTTTTCTTTTAGAATCTCTGTGGCTTCTTGCAAACTCCCTATTTTATCGATAAGTCCAAGTTGCAAAGCAGTTTTAGCACTAAAAATTTTTCCTTGTGCAAAAGCCTGTGAATCTTGGCTTAATTTCTCACCGCGCGCTGCTTTGACATCATTAACAAACATAGCATACTGCTCGCTCAAAAGATTATCCAAAAATTCTCTCTCTTGCGCACTCCACTGCCGTGACATCGTGCCTACTTCTTTGTATTCGCCTTTTTTTAATACTTGCTCTTGTATCCCCAAATTTTCTAAAAGATGCGCGATGTTATATCCGCTAAAAATCACTCCTATCGAACCAATCAATGCACCGCGGTTTGCCACAATCTCGCTAGCATACATACCGCCATAATAACTCCCACTTGCCATAGAACCCTGCACATAAGCCACCACTGGTATATCTTGCCCAAGCTCTTTAATAAGATCTGCGACTTCAATACTCGCACTTACACTCCCACCGGGTGAATCTATCACAAGAAGTACGCCTTTAATGCTTGGATTTTTTTTGATATTTTGTATTTGAGATTCAATAGAGGTTGCAGAAAAAATGGGGGTGGTGAGATACAATTTTGCAAGATTTGGTTGCTGTGTGGGAGTATCTTGCATACTACCCACAACAAGCAACACGACAAGCACAAGCACAATTGCCTTAAAATTTTCATTAATGAATCTTAGGCATTTTCCCAAAAATCGTAAGATTCTCATTATTTATGTCCCTTTACTTCTCGCATATGTGGATTTAACATATTTTGTGGCTTAAAAATTTCATCAAGCTCTTCTTTGCTAAGAAGCTTATGCTCTAGTGTCAAATCATACACACTTTTACCTGTTTGCAATGCCTCTTTGGCAATTTTTGCAGAATTTTCATACCCTATGTAAGGATTTAATGCCGTTACAATGCCAATGCTATGGAATACAAAATCTCTACACACTTCCTCATTTGCCGTGATACCATCAACGCATTTTTGCGCCAATGTAATACACGCGCGTTTCATACGCACAATGGAATTAAACAAACTATACGCAATCACAGGCTCAAAAACATTAAGCTGCAACTGCCCTGCCTCGGAAGCTAAGGTAATCGTAATATCATTGCCAATCACATTAAAACATACTTGATTGACAACTTCAGGTATCACAGGATTTACTTTGCCTGGCATTATAGAGCTACCGGGTTGCATTTTTGGGAGATTTATTTCATTTAGCCCTGCGCGTGGTCCAGAACTCAAAAGTCGCAAATCGTTGCAAATCTTAGAAATCTTTGTTGCTACACGCTTAAGCACACCGCTTACTTGCACATACGCACCTGTATCTTGTGTAGCCTCGATAAGATCTGTAGCGGTAACAAATGGGCGGTTAGTCACTTCTTGGAGTTTTGTTTCAACAATTTTTGGATAATCCGGATGAGAATTAATCCCCGTGCCAATAGCCGTCCCTCCAAGATTAATCTCACGCACTAGATTCTGTGCTTCTCTAACGCGTTGCATATCTTCACCTAACATAACAGCAAAGGTCTGAAACTCCTGTCCAAGCGTCATAGGCACCGCATCTTGGAGCTGTGTTCGCCCCATTTTTAGGACATGTGCAAATTCTTTAGCCTTGCCATCAAAAGAGGTTTTAAGAATCTGCATAGATTCTATAAGATCAAATAATAATTCATAAAGTGCCAAACGCAACGCCGTAGGATACGCATCATTAGTAGATTGAGAAAGATTTACATGATCATTTGGGTGGCAATATTGATACTCGCCTTTTTTATGCCCCATATACTCAAGGGCAACATTTGCAATCACTTCATTGGCATTCATATTTGTGCTTGTGCCGGCTCCACCTTGTATCATATCCACAACAAATTGATCCAAAAACTCACCAGCAATGATTCTATCACATGCAAATACTATGGCATTTTTGATATTTTCATCAAGAAGATTAAGTTCAAAATTTGCTAATGCAGCAGCTTTTTTGACTTGTGCCAAAGCCTTTACAAAGACAGGAAAATTACTTAAGCGCTCTTTTGTGATAGAAAAATTCTCCACAGCCCTAAATGTCTGAATCCCATAATACACATCATCTGCGATCTCTAATTCACCGATAAAATCATGTTCTTTTCGTGTTTTCACGCTACACTCCTTAAATTTGTATAACAAAGAGTATAACACATTTCACAAAATAATGAAGTAAAAGAAGAAAAGAGGCTTAAGGACTTATCGATCCTTAAGTTTTAATTCTGTGATAAGTTTGACATAACGCTCATATTGTGTGCGTTTGAGATAACCTAAAAGAGATTTTCTCTGTCCCACAAGTTTTAACAATCCCAAACGACTTGAGTGATCTTTTGGATTTGCCTTAAGATGTGCTGTCAAATCAGCAATTCTTTGTGTCAAAAGCGCAACCTGAATCTCTGAAGAACCAGTGTCCTTACTATCACGAGCAAATTTCGCAATAATCTCTTGCTTTTTCGCCATATCTAAAGCCATAATAGACCTCCTAAAAATGGTAATGTGAAGCGCGAATTCTACAATAAAAGCCCAAAAGAATCAAGACGATTCTTTTGGAACTTTTTAGTGTAGGTCTTTCCAAATTTTTCTCTTCCACAAAAATGCCAAGATACTCAAGATCGCAAAGAATATAATGATATATACTCCGAGATTCTCACGCTCAGCTTTTTTAGAATCTCCTATAGATTCCAAATAAGCAATAACACGCTCTTGAGATTCTTGAGTAAGCCCTGTGCGTGGCATAGAAAGACCATTAGGCATTACGCCAAGCTCTTTTGCAAGATTGCTATAATCATCATTATCTTGCCATTCACTCTTAGCAGAATTTTCTGGGAGTGAACCTTCTTTAGCAATAATAGCTTGCTTAATAGCATTATAAGAAACCTTTTGTGGATCATTAATAAAGCCTTCAAGGTAATGCTCACCCTTACTTCTAATCATCATAGAAAGATCGGGAGCCTCTGCACCAAGATATCCTCGAATATTTGCTTTTTTAACTTCATCAGCCTCCATTTGCGCCTTTGTTTTAGGCTCATCATACTTGATAGTATGGCAACGGCTACATGCATCTTTGAAAACTGCTTTATTAGTTAGCTGTTTTTCAATTTTTGCCAATTCTGCTTCTTTTTGTGAATCAGATAATGCACTATTTGCAAGCGCATCTTTTTTTGCAACATACTCATCAGAATCTAGCACATTATGCTTAAGGCTTGTTGCACCAATAGATTTTAAAAACGCTACCATATCTGCTACATCTTGCTTATCTCCATCATAAGCAGTCATAGGGAAAGGATTCTCATCGCTAAATTTATGTCCAAGCTTAACAGCTTTGACAGGATTTACGATAAGTGTAGCAAGGAAGTTTTCATCATACAAAGCTCCTGCGGTAGAAAGATCTGGTGTTGTAATCTCTCCATTACCAGCTGGAAATGCAACTACACCATTATCAATGCCAATTGCTTTGATATTATGACAAGCTGCACAATTAGCCTCTACAAGATCTTTCCCTCTTTGTGCATCTGCTTGAGATAAATCAACACGATCCAAATCTCTAAATGCAAAATCACTAGGAGCTGACTTTGGATGAAATACGGAGTGTGCCAAAGGCTCTACACCCCAATAAAGAACGCCCACGATAACAACAACAATCGCCAAAATTTTAATTTCTCTCATAGTAAGCACTCCCTATTTCTTTCTTTCCATAATTGTTACTACCGGCAAGGCAACAAAAACCCATACTAAAAAGCCCACTGCCGCAACAAGTCCAATTTGGTTATTTATACCCTCTGGAGGCAATTTACCAAAAATCGTAAGCACTACCAAGTCGAGAATAAGCACCCAAAACCAAATCATAAACAAAGGACGCTTATGTGCAGGAGCTACGATAGGGCTTCTATCAAGCCAAGGCAAAAAGAGAAACGCTACTTGCGCAATACCAAATGCAATAAGTCCAACATCAGCACTAAAGAAAAAGCCTCTAAGCACTTCATAACTCCACAAGAAATACCACTCTGGATAAATATGTGCTGGAGTTTTCATATTATTTGCTGGCTCAAAGTTAATTGGATCCATTGCAAAATTAAAGTGATAGCACACAAGGTAGAAGAATAGCATCATAAACACACTGACAACAAAAATGTCTTTGCTTAAGAAATCAGGCCAAAAACTAATAACTTTTGCTTCTTTCTTTTTGCCTTCTTCATATTTTTTTGCTTCAGCTTCAAAATCTATCTCTTCACCATTTTCGTTATTAACATGAGGCACTCTAAGTGTGTAGAAGTGCAATGCAATAAGCATCAAAATCACGATAGGAAGAAGACAAACATGAAGCATAAAAAATCTTGTTAGCGTAGAATCTGCAATCACAAAGTTTCCTCGCACCCACTCAACCAAATCTGGTCCAATACCAGGAATAGCACTTGGTAAATTTGTAATCACCGCTGCAGCCCAAAAGCTCATTTGTCCCCAAGGAAGCATATATCCACTAAATGCCTCGGCAGAAAAAACAACAAAAAGTAGCATACCACCGATCCAAATCACTTCTCTACCACGCTTATAAGATCCATAATACACAGCCACAAACATATGAATATAAATAATCAAAAACACCATACTTGCTGCTACTGCATGAATATGTCTCCACAACCACCCAAAGGCTACTTCACGCATAATCGTATCATTGACGCTATCAAAAGCGAGTTTTGTATCAGGCTTATAATACATAAGCAAGAAAAATCCGCTCACTACAAGCAATGTAAAAAGTGTCAATAAAATTACACCCATAGCCCACAAGAAGTTAATATTTTTTGGAACCCAATATTTTGTTGCCAAAACTTCGATTACTTTCTTGATAGCAATGCGTTGATCAAGCCAATCTATGACTCCATTTGCTTTTTTCACTTCCATAATTCTCTCCTTACTATGCCTTTTTGAGTGCTTGATATTCCGCACCCTCTTCACCTAGCACCATTTTCATTCCGTCTATTTTAAATGGAGGTATCTCCATAGGGCGTGGTGGTGGTGTGCCAGGCTGATTAACACCAGAAGCATTAAATCGCCCACCATGGCACGCACACAAAAACCCTTGAGTTTTTTCATCAAAACCAGGAATACACCCTAAGTGTGTGCAAATCTGAATCCCAACGGTATAAAGAGCGCCATTAATTTCAAAATCTCTACCCTCTACTTTTTGGCTACCGCTTTGTTTTTTGAGGATATATACTGGCTTACCTCTCCATTCTACCGTGCTTAAATGTCCCTCTTGAAGCCCACTTAAATCCACCGTAGTAAAACCAGCAGACACTACACTTGGCAAAGGATCCCAAGTTCGTTTGACTGCATACAACGAAGCTACTGCACCTACCGCTGCAACGCCTCCCAATGCCATACCAAGAAAATCTCGTCTTTTGACATTATCAGACATCATAATCTCCTTCCATAACCTTGAGTGATTGTTCATACTGAAGTAAGTAAAAAACCCCCTATGGTAAAGAAAAGTAACTTAAAACTTTATTATTTTGCTAAAATCTGTTATGCTTTGCTTATAGATTGTAGATTTTCTAAAAGGATCTTAAATATGCAAAATATTTTCTCACACATTGACTCCATACAAAAACAATTAGCCGCTGAAGTGCGCAATAGGGGTTTTGATAAAGTCGTAGTAGGATTAAGTGGCGGTATAGATTCTGCTGTAGTTGCAAAACTTTGTGCCAATGTATTTGCACACAATCTCCACGCTCTTTTGCTCCCAACTGCTAGCTCCAATCCCACACACTTGCAAGATGCCATCACATTTGCCAAAGACAATAATATTACCTACACCATCACCTCCATAGCCAAATTTGATGAACTTTTTAGACAACAACACACTTTGTATCCACCATTAGATTCACACCAAAAAATGCGTATTGGAAACTTTTGTGCGCGTATGCGTATGATACATCTTTATGATTTTGCAGCCACACACAACGCACTTGTCATAGGCACAAGCAACAAAAGTGAAATTATGCTTGGCTATGGCACATTATATGGGGATCTCGCCTGTGCGATAAATCCTATAGGTAACTTTTACAAAACCCAAATATTTGCTCTTGCCAAAGCTCTTGGCATTTCCCAACATCTCATCGACAAAAAACCAAGTGCAGATTTATTTGAAAACCAAAGTGATGAGGGGGATTTAGGCTATAGTTATACCCAAATCGATCCATTTTTACAAGCCTTGCAAACTCTCCTTGCAACCAAAAATCTCCAACTCACAAACCTTAGCCTTGCTGACAAATCCATATTAGCAACCCTTAGGGATTCTCTAATCGCGCAAGGGTTTGAATCTACATTTACAGATTCCTTATTGCACAGAATCTTTATGAATACTTTTAAGGCAAAAATGCCTACAATTCTTACATATCAATAATTACATTATTTTCAAGGAATACTATGCGCTTTATAGATTCATATTTTTACAACCCTTCATTCGCACAAAAGCTCCTAAGTTTTGCGCTACTGCCAGTATCGCTACTTTATGGCATAAGTGCGACATTGCGTCGAAAATGCTCTAAATATTATGATTTTGGGATACCTATCATAAGCGTTGGGAATCTTATCGTCGGTGGTAGTGGCAAAACACCTTTTATCATCGAAATTGCAAAATCCTATTCACACAGCGCGATTATCTCGCGTGGCTACAAACGAAAAAGCAAAGGGCTTGTGGTGGTAAGCCATAATGGCGAGATTCTATGCACCCAACCCCAAGCAGGAGATGAAGCTTATTTGCTTGCAAAAAGTTTGCCAAATGCGAGCGTGATTGTCTCCAAGGATCGTAAGCAAGCTATTTATAAAGCAAAAGAATTGGGTGCAAAATACATCTTTTTAGACGATGGCTTTAGATTCCATTTCAAAAAGCTTAATATTGTGTTGCAACCAAAACTGCAACCATATTTTCCATTTTTGCTCCCAAGTGGTATGTATCGAGAAATGCCCTATCTCTATAAATACGCCGATTTACTTGTGCGTGAGGGAGAAGAATATACACGCGAGGTTTTTGTTGAGAATCCAACGCCTAGAATGCTTTTGCTTACAGCGATTGCAAATCCCTCAAGGCTTGATGAATTTTTGCCATCTGTTGTGGGTAAAATCACACTCCAAGATCATAGCACATTTGATGCACCTACCTTGCAGCAATACATGCAACAATACAATGCAACAAGCCTACTTGTAACCTCTAAAGATGAAGTAAAGCTTGAAAATATGGGCTTTCCCCTAAGCGTGCTTCGTTTGCGATTGCATATACAACCACACATCACACACAGCATAGATTCGTATCTCAAACATGAAACCTACCTCAATTGAACTTAATGGCATACCTTAAAGATTTGTGCCAAAGATAAGGGTTAATTGCACACCATATTTCCTCAGCAAGATGAAATGAATTTTCTTGACCGTTGCAAATTCTCGTAATAGCTTCTTGTATATATTGAGGGTTTTTAACAAAACAAGATTGCAGAAAATCCTGCGAATGTGCTAGATCTAAAAAATATTCCCGTAAACCATTATGAGCCCTGTCTCGCTGCATCCATTGTACCATAGGAGAATTAAATCCAATTTTGTGTTTGCGTCTTATAACGCTTCTTGGCACAAGCTGATCCATACTATCTCGCACAATACGTTTAGTATAACCATGTCCATTTTTGTAATCAAAAGGCAAAGAAAACAAAAATTCAACAAGCCTGTGATCCATAAAAGGCATACGAATCTCTAAACTATTTATCATAGAATATCTATCATAATCTCTCAAAATAACAGGCAAAAGCGTTTCATAAAAAATCACATAGAGTTGCTGAGTAAAAAAGTCCATTCTCTGAAAATTAGGATGAGAAGAATCCTTAGAAGCTAAACCGATTTCTTTGCCAATAATTTTTTTTATCAAGGATTTTAGAATAAAACTCGCTCCATTCCTAACAATCTTTGTTCTACTTAAGGGATGGGCAAGGGTTTGGTTTGTAGTATTCAATAGATCATAAATTTTTAAAGGATTAAATTTACAATCCCAAAGAGCATATATCAAATGCCCATACCCACATACTAATTCATCGCAACCGTGCCCATCAAGTGTTACACTTACACCATGTTTTTTGATTGCTTGGTAAGTGCTAATTTGCGCGAGTGGAATTCTGCCATACAAATCTTCCAAGCAATAAAAATAATACTCTAATTTGTCCCAATTATCTAGAGGATTAATATCTAAAAATGTAGCTCCTACACCAATATAATCCACTACATCTTTAGCATAGTGACTTTCTTCTTGTGGAGTATCCTTGAAGCATGCAACAAACGCATGTTGCCAATCTTTAGTCTCCATTTTTAACCCTTGTTTGGCTAAATACGCCATGGCACAGATAGTAGAACTAGAATCTACCCCTCCACTCAATGCTGTCCCTATGGCAACATCAGAGCGCATACGTAAGCGCACAGAATCTAAAAACAGCTCCCTAAATATTTCAACTGCCTCATTGTAGCATCTTGGAGAATCTACTAGATAATCAAGAATACAATAATAACGTTTATATTCTAACCGTTGTTGAGATTTATGTGGAGCATAATATGCATAATGCGAATAAGGGAAACGATAAATACCTTCCACAAGAGTATGATCTTTTTGTTGATCATAGCTAAAAATATACCTTACATCACTCATATTATCAAAATATTGAGAAGGCTTAATTTCTTTGAGATATGGATATATCGCCTTCATTTCTGATGCAAAAATCAAAAGATCCCTACCTTGAGAATCCTGAATAAATGCATAAAATAAAGGTTTCTTACCAAACCTATCTCGCGCAAGAAATAAATGTTTCTTTCTATGGTCCCAAATAGCCAATGCCCACATACCGTTAAATTTACTCAGACACTGCTCACCCCAACAATCATAACTTGCCAAAATCACTTCCGTATCGCTTTGTGTACGAAATTCATAACCCTTGAGCTTAAGCTCTTCTCTAAGTTCTAAAAAATTATAAATTTCTCCGTTAAATACAATTGTATATCGCCCCCCCCCCGCATGCGTAGGACATTGGCTGATGTCCATCTAAACTAGTATCAATAATTGCTAAGCGTCTGTGCCCAAAACTTATATCCTGATCATGATACACCCCAAAATCATCTGGACCCCTATATGAAAAAGTATTCAATGCCTGCAAAAACGCTTCTTTATCATTGGTTGTTGGAACAGTTCCCAAAATACCACACATATGTAATCCTCCGATAAGCTGATAATAATATAGATTTATTGTAGCACAACAAGCCCTATACCCATATAAACAACAAACATTTTTGTGAAGCAGTTATCTATATTTATTTAAGATGGATCTATTTTCTTGAGATACCCCTCATCTATAAGCATTTCCACGATTTCTTTAAAAATCGGTGCGGCGGTGCGCCCACCATAATAATCATTTTGGATATGAGATTCAAAGACTACAACACCAATGGTATATGTGTGATTGCTATCTTTGGCAAAGCCAAAAAATGACCCATTGTATTGATTAATATACTCACCATTTTTTGCTATCTTTGCCGTGCCTGTTTTGCCACCCACAATCACATTTTCTACAAATGCTGGTTTGCCTGTGCCTCTTTGCACCACCTGTATCAAAAGCTCTTCTATCTTTTTGGCAACATGTGGCGAGAGAATCTGTATAGGCGTGGGGATTGGGAGATTATATCGTTGTGAATCTTTGGCGCTAATATATTGTGTGATACGCGGAGTTGGCAAAAATCCACCATTACTAAAACTCGCATATGATCGCATAAGTTGCATAAAAGTCGTTTGCAAACCATAGCCATAACTTATTGTTGCCTTGGTAGCCTCCTCGATATTGAGGCGACGCACGCTTGGGATTGTGCCACGCTTTTCATAAGGCAAATCAATACCGCTTAGCTCAGAAAAACCAAAAGCCTTAAGCGCAGTATGAAGTTCTTTTGCGCTTAAAGAAGCCGCGAGTTTTACCATACCGATATTACTTGACCGAAGCAAAATATCCTCTGGTGTGCCTTTATCTAGCACACTGCTATCGCGGATTGTATAATTGCGCAATTTATATACGCCACCCTCTAAGTCGATAATTTGCGTAGGATTAATTCTATTTTTTTCAAGCAAAATTGCATAAATTATAGGCTTAATCGTGCTGCCTGGCTCATATACTCGCTCTAGTGCACTAAGATTCAAAAACGAATAATCTTTAATATCACGCAACGCATTGGGATTAAATCTATTTGATGTTGCCAATGCCAAAAAACGCCCACTATAAGAATCCATAACACCGGCGATAACCTCTTGGACATTATAATGTGATTTTGCTCTATCTAAGATTCCCTCAAGTTTATGTTGCACACGCAAGGGGATACTTAGCGTAACATCAAAACCATCTTGGCGTATTTTTTTGATCGCTTCCTTATCCAAAATAACATTAAACCCAACATCACGCTTGCCTATAATCTCTCCATCTTGCTTAGAGGCAAGAATCTCATTGTAATACTTTTCTACACCTTTTAGCCCATATACGCGCGTGATACCATCAATCTCACCCTTTCTCACATAGCCTATGAGAGGCTCTAACAGGGCTTTATAAGGGTAGGCGCGATTATTACCGCTTACTTCTATGCTAAGTCCTTGTTTTGGGACTACCACGCCATTAGCATTTTCATATTCCCTAAACACATCATAACGCAACAAAATAAGATTTAACTTTTTGAGATTAGTCGCCACGCTATTGCTAAGATTATACGAAAGAACAACATTGCCTTTTGCAAGAAATTTTTTTTCAATCTGCTCTTTTGGAATCCCACTATAAATAGAAAAAAGATTAATAAAAAGCTCTTTTTTATCTGCATCGATGCTTTGGGTGTTGATACTTGCTTTATATAGATTCGAACTAGAGGCGACCTCAAAGCCATCAAGGCTAAAAATCGAACCCCTTAACGCAGTATCAATTTTTGTGCTTTGGAGCGTGGGGATTTTGCGAGGGGTTACTATTTTGACATAAATGATAGACAAAAAGATAATAAAGCACACAAGGAGAATAAAAAAAATACCCAAAATGACAGAGGTTTTTTTATTTTCCATAACAGGCAAGAATACAAAAATGTATGATAATTACACTTGTGTGCGTAAAATTTCTTTATAAGCGTTAATAGCCTTGTTGCGAACTTCTAGCATAACTTTCATACTATTTTCAGCTTTTGAAATTGCAATGGCGGCTTGATGTAAATCTTTAATCTGCCCTGTTGCCATATCAGCCAAGGCTTTTTCAGAAGTTTGTTGTTGTGTATTTACTTCATCAATGGTTTTGGTTAATGTTTGCGCAAAATCAAGTCCGTCATTTGTATTTGGAAGTGGAGTGCCAGTCTTTGTGACACTTGGATTCATATCGGGCTTGATAATATCACTTTTAATCACACCAAATTGACTTATTTGAGCCATTTCTCTCTCCTAACTATGCTTGAAACATACTAATGGCATTACTCGCCATATTCTTTGCACTTTGAAAAGCGCTTACATTGGCTTGGTAAGCTCTTGTTGCCTCTATCAAATCGGCCATTTCCACCACTGGATTAACATTTGGATACGCTACATACCCTTCAGAGTTTGCATCTGGGTGGCTTGGATCGTATTTCATCAGTGGTTGGCGATCATCGCGCACAATCTTATGAATATACACACTCATTATAGCAGGTTTTGGTTCTTTTCCAAAATCCCCCTCATCTAGTGGATCTTCATAGCGTAATTGATTATTGTCTTTTCCCAAACGCTCATTAAGAATCTTATTAAAATCAAAGGCTCGAAACACAACTTCACGTCTTCTATATGGACCGCCCTCATCGGTGCGTGTAGTATTGGCATTGGCAATATTTGAAGAAATGATATTTGTGCGCACCCTTTGAGCCGAAAGCCCATAACCGCTAATATCAAAACTTGATAAAAATGACATATCTTAATCCTTATATATTTTTCCCAGAATCTAAGGCGTAACTAAAAATCCCTTTATGCTTTCTTAGCGCACTTGTTAGGGCTTGATACATTACGCTATTTTTACCCATTTCACTTGTTTCTACATCTAAATCTACACTATTGCCATCGTTACGAGCTAAATGTCCATCGCGTATAAACATATCTGCTCTATCAAGATCGCTACGCTTACCATCTATATGTAATGGTGAAGTTTTAAGCATAGGCAATTCACGATCTACATGCTTTTTAAAAACCTTATTGCTTTCCCTAGCTAAGTATTGCTCAAAACTAATATCCTTGGGACGATAAAAGGGTGTATCGACATTAGCGATATTTGAAGAAATCAAATCTTGACGCAATGAGCGATAATCCAACGCCTTGTATACGAGTGGATATACTATTGATGTGTCCTTTAGAGCTTCCATGCACCTTCCTTGTATGTGGATTTTCTACACACAGAAATAAGCAAATGTTATGCCAATTTTTGCTTTATCTCCCTAAAATTACGCCAATATATTACAAATTTTGAATGCTATATCAATCAGCACTTGCATCTTGTGTGATAATAGTGCGTTTGCCATCTATTTCGCGTAATCTAAATTCAAATCCTCCGCCACCCCAACAATTGCGCTTAATCTGTAGAGAATCTTTATTAAACTCATAACGCAAAGATTCATATCCGCTTTCTTGTGTGCTATTGCTATCATCGCTATACGGAGTAGTAAAACTCCTATGTTGATAAAAAAATTCCTCTATCACACTAGGATCAACAATCCCCGGACAAGCATCTCCTGCCTTATCGTGCATTTCCGCATCTTGTGTATCTTGTGGCTCTCCATGTTTTTGCCAAAGGATTCTATAAGCGTCTTTTAGATTTCCCATATATACAGCCTCATAAGTGCTACACATATCCCCACATCCGCCAACTTCTTCCCATATTAATTGCGGTGTTGGGCTAGATTCTATAAGGCATTCCGAATTCTCATCACAAGATTCTAATGTATTGGCAATACATAAGAATCCTATCACGCAAAAAACTAACCTACGCAACCCAAACAAAATATGCCCTTATTATTTTTCACTAAGAATCTTCATTTTTCCATTCTCTAACCATACATAAAGATCTTTGCGATGATTTGAGCTAAAGCTTACCCTGCCATTCAGTGAGGCTTTATAATCTTGTCGAAAATTCACACGATACATTTCTCTGCCCTCTTCATTTGGAAATGGCACGATATCAATTGCACTAAGTTCGATTTGTTTTTCCTCATTTTTGGCAAATACACGACTTTTGTATTCAGCAAACGCCTTATATCGCATACCATCTTGTCGGATAAAATTTTGCGTATCATAAAAATCCAAATATCCTGCCAAATCACCTTTTTGCCACATTTCCTTCCACTGATAAAGCCCAGCAAGAATCTGTGCAGCTTGTGTGGCGTCCATTGTGTGTAAATCTCCTTCAGAAATAATCACAACCGTATCTTTATAATCCACCAAACTATCATATTTTTTCAAAATCTCATTATCAATAGCGATACACCCTTTTGTATTGAGCTCCTCTCTATTGCCATCTAATGGCAAACCATGAATCCAAATCCCGCTACCTGTGCGTTTTAGCGATCTATCATATGTGTTTGGATAATCTGTAGCAAAGGCTAATGGACCATAATATGGCGGAAGATTGCTAAGTCTAGCAGTGAGATCATACACGCCAATAGGTGTCGTCAAATCGCCTTCAAGCTTTTTGTGTCCTTTGCCCTTAGCTACTAATGCGCTAGAGTTCCCTAGCAAATCAAAACCTTGATTAGTTACCTTAAATAATCTCAAATCAGGTATCGCCTTGTTTGATACAAAAACATAACGAGCATTTTGAAAATATCCATAACTCACATCTTTTTGCCCTATCACTCTTAACCAATATGATGGGGAGAGCAAATAGGATTCTAATTTTTCTTGCACACTTGCTAAGCCCTTTTGTTGATAAAGCTTGATAAGCTCAAAAGTAGCTTCATCAAGAGGTTCTTGTGGGGATTGTGCCATACCCACCCCCAAAAATACACAACAACACATACAGATTCTTAAGATTTTTTCTCTCAAGGCTTCACTCCTTTTATAGCATATCCGCGCAATCATAGCCTATCTTTTTAAGCTTCTTGGTTTCCTTGCTCCAACCCTTTTGCACACTCACTTCGAGCTTTAAAAACACCTGTTTATCCAAAAAAAGTTCGATATTTTTGCGTGCGAGTATGCCAATACGCTTAATAGTCTGTGCCTTTGCACCTATCACTACGCCCTTTTGGCTTTGTTTTTCGACAATTATTGTAGCATAGATTCGCTCAATTTCGCCTTCCTCATAGCGCTCAATCACCACATCACTCTCATATGGAATCTCATCACTAAGATTCTCAAAAACACTCTCGCGTATAAGTTCTTTGACAATTTCACGCGTTTGTGCAGTCGTTATACATTCCTCATCAAACAAAAATGCAGAATCTGGTAAAAAAAGCGCTATAGATTCTAATAAATCTTTTGGATAAAATCCTTTCTTTACACTCATAGGGACAAGCGCTAAATAATGGGATTGATACTGCTGATATTGCGCAATTTTTTTCATCAAAGTAGTCTTATCAACCATATCAGTTTTGCTAATAAGTAGAATGTGTTTATTATGCACAGATTTATCGCGCGAGAGATTCAAAAACTCCTCATAATATCGCACCTCATCACTTACAGGCGCAAGATAAATGCCCAAATCACAATCATTCATCGCGCGAAGCGATTGATGAAGCATATATTGATTAAGAAGCTTTTCTTGATGATGTATTCCTGGTGTATCAACAAAAATAATTTGCGCATCATAAGATCCGCGCGTATCTACACCGCTATGCTGCATAATTATTTGTAATTGTTTTCTTGTGGCATTTGCCTTATGCGAGGTGAGAGAAATCTTTTGCCCAAGGAGGGCGTTTAATAATGTGCTTTTGCCCGCATTTGGTCTGCCCAAAGTCGCCACAAACCCACAACGCGTTTGTTTATCTTGCATATGTCGCCTACAAAATATAACGAGCTAAATCTACATTCTCTACAAGTTCCCCAAGTTTTTGACGCACCATTTCTGCGGTAATGACAACTTCCTTGCCTATGTATTCCTCGCACTCAAAACTTATATCCTCTAACACGCGCTCTATAGTCGTATGTAAGCGTCGTGCGCCAATATCTTCTGTTTTTTCATTGGCATTAAATGAAAGCCTTGCCAATTCTTTAATAGCCTCATCTTCAAATTCTAAAGTAATATCTTCTGTTTGCAATAAAAGCTGGTATTGGCGGATAATAGAGCTTTTAACTTGTGTGAGAATCTTACACAAACTTTCTTGTGTGAGATTCTCTAATTCTACTCGTAATGGAAATCGCCCCTGTAATTCTGGAATCAAATCGCTAGGCTTACTAAAATGAAAAGCACCTGCGGCAATAAAAAGTATATAATCTGTGCGAATCTGTCCATATTTGGTATTTACCACACTACCCTCAACAATAGGTAGCAAGTCTCTTTGCACTCCCTCTTTACTTGGATCTTGTCGAGATCCATCTTTGCCACCTACAGCAATTTTATCAATCTCATCGATAAAAATAACGCCCTTTTGTTCAGCACGTCTTAGCCCCTCTTGTTTGATAAGATCATAATCTAGGCATTCCTTTGTTGCCTCATACAAAAGCACTTCTTTTGCCTCTTTGACACTCATTTCGCGTTTTTGGGTTTGTTCTTGAGCGCTCAAAACTTTGATGATAGATTCTTGGACTTTTAACATTTCTGGAGGCATATTTTCATCATTTAGTGAAATATTTTTGCTTACTTCAATCTCAATGACTAAGGAATCCATTTCTCCATCGCGCACTTTTTGCTTCATCTTGGCAAAACTTTGTTCATATTCTGCCTTTTTTTGCTCACTCACGCTATGTGGCAAAGGTGGGAGAATCTTGCGTGTAATTTTGTTAAGAATATATTCTTGTATGGCTTCTTGCTGCTCCTCTTTGTATTCTTTTTCGACAAGATTAACACTTGCAAGCACCAAATCTCGCACCATAGATTCTACATCGCGCCCCACAAATCCCACTTCGGTATATTTACTTGCCTCTACTTTGACAAATGGTAAGCCCATAATCTTAGCCATTCGCCGTGCAATTTCAGTTTTACCCACACCTGTAGAACCAATCATTAAAATATTTTTGGGCGTAATTTCCTCTTGCACTTCCTTTTCAAGCTTCATTCTACGATAGCGGTTTCGCAATGCAACTGCCACGCACTTTTTGGCTTCTTGTTGTCCGATAATATAATCATCTAAATACGCAACAATTTGTCGCGGGGTCATATTTTCTTTATCCATTTTATGCTAACTCCAATATCTTAATATTTGTATTTGTGTAGATACACAATTCGCCTGCGATTTTTAATGATTCTTCTACAAGCACTCTAGGCTCAATCTCTGCCATTCTATCCAATGCTCTAGCCGCACTTAGGGCATAATTCCCGCCGCTGCCAATAGCTGCAATCTTACCATCTTCAGGCTCAACCACATCACCTGTGCCACTAAGAATAAAAATATGATCTTTATTAAGCACAATCATCATCGCCTCAAGTTTTCGCAAATACTTATCACTTCGCCATTGTTTGCTAAATTCTAGCACAGAACGCACCAACTCGCCTTTTTTGCCCTCCAAGATACGCTCAAACATATCAAAAAGACTAAAAGCATCAGCAGTGCTTCCTGCAAAACCGCTTAAAATTTTGTCATTATATAGTGTGCGAATCTTAGTCGCATTCCCTTTGAGGACACAATTTCCAAAAGTCACTTGCCCATCGCCACCAATAATCGCATATTGTTTGCCATTGTATTCGCCTTTATAGCCTAGTATCGTAGTTGCTTCAAACATAATCTTCCTTAGAAATTTTAGAATCTCAACATTATAGAATCTCTTTTGTTAATCTCTTGTTAGATTGATGATTTTTTGTAAGATGTAGCGATATCACACTAGCCTAATTATAATGTGCAATACGCTACAATACCACATTTATTATCACTACAAAGGATAAGTATGCCTACTCTCTGCACGACCTTAGCTAGATCTGTGCTTGTGTTGTCTTTGTCTTGCAAACAACCCAACTCTATGCACAAGAATCTACTCCACGCACCAAAGATATACAGATAAAAGCCTATGATACAAGCTTTTATACACTTATTGATAAAGATGCTAAAGCCTTTATCCTATATGACAAAGGAGTATGGCTTGAGGGACCAGTTGTCCTTCCAGATAAAAGTCTTATCTTTAGTGATGTAAAGGCAAATAAACTCTTAAAGTATGATGAAAAAGAAGGCATTAGTGTCTATCTTCCAATATCGCATTTTCAAAATGGACATACTTTAGATACCAAAGGTAATCTCATAGCAGCTTCACACGGCAAAAGAGGCATTGAAAAATTCGAAAATGGTAAATGGATTGTGCTTATAGATTCTTATAAGGGTAAGAAATTTAATAGCCCAAATGACTGTATTACACATAGTAATGGAGATATCTATTTTACTGATCCAGCCTTTGGGATACGCAATACACAAGAAAGCTATGGTGGCACAATCGAGCAAGATGGCGAATATGTCTATCGCTATACGCCTTCAAGCAATACCATTGTGCGTCTTGATACGCCATTCATTAAAGCCCCAAATGGATTAGCTCTATCTCCTGATGAAAAGACACTCTATATTGCAGATTCTCAAAAAGCATATAATTCCAACGATCCCACACTACATGCACACATTATTGCCTACACTCTTGATAAGGATAACAATCTAAGTCAAGAACGCATTTTTGCAACTTTTAAAGAGGGCTTTCCTGATGGAATCAAGGTAGATTCTAAAGGCAATGTATGGTCAAGTGGCAAAAATAGAGTCTTGGTTTTTTCTCCAAATGGCACACTGCTTGGTGAGATAATCGTGGGTAATGTCGTAGGAAATCTTGCCTTTGGTGTGAATGAGGCTAATAAACCGGTGCTGTATATAACAGCTAATACAGAACTTCTAAGGATTGACTTGCCTGAGTAATTGACAAAAATACCACTATTAGTGCATATGGACAATATAATGGAAACTTTGATAGTAACCTTAATATTGTTTGAATCTTATCCATAAACCTTACCTTCTATTTTGGATTAAGGCTACTTCAAAGAGAAAAGTTCAGTATTTTTTAAGTAGGTAGCAAATATAATCATTTTTGAAATTCAAGGGACTCCTTGTGTCCCATTCTCTTCTATATAACGTTTATTAACAATATTTCAAAAACTCACCATCAAAAACTTTAATCAGATCATCTAAAAACATTTCTATATTGCGTGGATTAATTCCTATGTGTGTCCCTTCTAGTTTTGTAGTTAGTCTTGGATAAGATTTCCCATTTTTCTCTGTTGTTTTTAAAATATTTTCCCAATGATAGCTTCTGTTTCTTATGTTGTGCAACAAGCTTAGCACAATATCTACCTTATGTATATTGCCAAAGTTTCTCTTTTTGTTGTTTCTTAAAAAGAAATTCCTATTACTTTGGTCATAGTTTTTGAAATTAATAGTATCTAGATTCATCATAAAGTTTTGTATTTTGTTTTCTTTGATGAGATAAATGACATTTCCTAGATTCATTCTCGAAAGATATTGGTGGTGTGAGAGATTTTGAGTGTGTTCTCTTTGAGCTATTTTCTCTCTAGCGTTAATAACATTTTCATCATTAGATTCCTCCATCCAATGCCTATTGGATTCTGATAACTTCTGGTCAAGCTTGTTTCTTAAAATGATTTCTAGTGTGGCAATTTTTGGAGTAATTTTGCCTACAAGCTTTAGATTCTCATAATGCTTACTGATGTCATAATCATAAGATCTTAGCCTTTCTTTTGATAATAAACTAATTTTGGTTTCCATGATTTCTCCTTGTTTTTGTTTCTAAAGCAAGGGTATTATAATATTTTCTTGTCTTTAAAAAATGTACATTTTCATACAAGTGTATGGACATTTTTTTAATACAAGCGGATGGGCATTTTGAAGTTTTTGGGAGATATTTTGACAATTTATATTGATCCATAATTACTTTTTAATTGCTGTCTCTTTAACCTTACTACTAGTGCAGATGGACAATATAGTGGAAGCTTTGATAGTAGCCTTAATGTATATGGTGGCTATAGAGTTGATATGGGAGATGCAAGTGCGGCAGCAGGTTATGCAGCAGGTGGTGTCAATGGTATGAGAACTGTAGGTGTGATAAATACTGCTAATAATTTTGTGCAAAATAGTTTCCAAAATGTAGCTTTCTATGCTCCAGGTGGAAGTGTTGCTAAGCTTGGCACAAATACAGGATTTATATCTTCTAATAGTAGATATGGTATGGGTGTAGGAAAGTATAACCAACAAATGGCTACACAAGG
>NZ_NESU01000011.1 GCF_002287135.1 Helicobacter sp. TUL | reverse complement strand
ATCCCTATCATTCACCTCTCTAAATACCCAAAACTTCTGCAAAGGATAAGAAAACAAAGGCACACTCAATGCGATACATAAACTCACATATATATATGAAAAGTCTTTACCCAAAAATGTAATAAATTGCCCATAGCCAAAGATGAGACACAATGTTACAATATATTTTGGCAACATTGTAGCGTGATTTGGTTGCATGCCAAAAGCGTATTTCATCTGTGCAAAATATCCAAAAACAAAACTCACAAGATTACCCATAAAAGTAGCAATATATCCACCACCAAAAAATGCAAACACATTTGCTACAATATAAAAAATCGCCGTAGCAACACAACCCACAAGTATATATCTAACTAACACTTATGTTTCCTAGTATCTAAAATCAAGCCATATAAGGCTAAAGCAAACAATACAACGACACAAACACAAAAAACAACACCCATATTCATAGCCCAATGTATTGAAACATCTGGATTGAGGCGATCAAAAAGAGGTTTAAATATCTTTTCACCACGCCATAAAAAGAGTGCTAAAACAACCATATATAATACAACTTTTTCATATTTACAAGATAGAGAAGCTAAACATATAGCAATAAAAAGCATATAATGATCATATCCCAAGTGTGGCAAAGTAAGTAATGACAATACAATAGAAGCCGCTACTACCTTATGAGTTTCGGGTTTAAATCTCCATACCAAAACCACAAAACTGACATACACTAAAACAATAACCAAAGAAATCATCGAATATGGAGTGCCAAAAAGCTTTTGAGAAAGGCTCATTAAATCACTTGGTCCACCAAGGGCATGATCACCCAGATAATGTTGAGCATTAACCTGTGAAAGTAGATGTAAAACCTCAATAGGAGAAGCACCAACCTTAAGTCCAAACAAACAGACAAACCCAAATGCTATCAAAGCGCTACCAAGAACCTCTTTATAATATCCACAAAGGAAGAAACCAAGTAAAATAGGTAATGCAAAAGAATGTTTTACACATACTAAAGACAATCCTATAACCATAATCCAAGGTTTATGTCTAAATGAATATGCTAACGCAACCCCAAACCCTACAATAATTGCGCTTTGTGCATTACCTATAACATTACCATATGTATAACCAAAAAGCACCAAAACCGATACAAACCACAAAAATAATCTCGGCACACCAGCTATATACAATAAAAATACCGTAGCAAGAAACAATATAATATTTAAAAGCCCAAAGACTATCTTGGCACTTTCCCAGTCCAAAAAAGCAAAGGGCATCATAAAAAAATACATAAATGGCATATAATTCGGACCATTGCTCATAAATCTATCTCCTTCTAAAAAGGCTACATAAGGATTAATAACATCTAAATGCCCCCCCCCCGAAGTCCATAGCTGCACTGCAGGATACCATTGCATATCTAGACTACTCTCACATGCTGCTAGTAAACTATAATACGAAGCTCTCAATACAACAAGAGCAAAAACTAGCCAAAAAACAACATAATATCGATTATAAAATCTCACTAAAGCCTCAGTAAATCTACTTATTATCATATCCTACTCCTTGTTATTATGGATTGTATCAAGATTCTGGAATACCACAAAGTCTTGTGTATCAATGATTTTTTCATATGGCCACACACCATCTTGTAATTCCTGCAAGGTTTGTAAAGAATGCGCAAGATTTTGACTTATCACACTAGGTCTTTTTGATGAGTCAAAAAATGCAGAATCTTTGCGTAAAATGATAAAGTCCTTTGGCACGAAAGGAAGATTATGAGGTTTTTTATTCCATTCTTCATACACAAAGCCCTCAGGATTTAGATGACCATAGTGTCTATAAATATTTTTTGGCTCTAAGCCAAACTGCAAATAAGCAAGCGGTGTATCAATAAGAAGCGTGAACGGTAGATGCATGTCCTTAAAGTAAGGTTTTAAAAGTGCAACTAGCTTGTCTGATCGTTCCTTGAGGGCGGAAAGATCACGAGGATATTTCTCAAAAACCTGCTGATAAGCATGATTGCAAAAACCACCAAATATTTCTAAAATTATGAGCATACTAAATGCCACTCCCCCAAGATTTAACTTCATTCGCTCAAATCTTTCACTGATAACAAGCACAAAAGGAATAAAAAGTAAAATTCCTAAACATATTGAACTAAAATAATACGATTCCCAAGCTTTGTTAACTTGTAGCAACAAATAAAGTATCGAAACACCAAAACCAACGGCAACAGGAATAAATATATAATACTTTTGAAATGTATGTGTGCGTGCAAAAAACATCCTAAAAGCTAGAATACCTAACGCAATACATACAAATACTAAACAGACAAATACTACAAACTCAAAATAATAAAAATCCACAACCTGAGATAACTTTTGCATGATGCTTACATCGATATAGGAACCATGATTAGTGGCATTACTATTCATATTCCCTTTAAACATATTAAACCACGCTAAAAAACCTCTAGGATGCACAAGATAAGGATTTGTAAGAATCCAAAGTGCAAAAATACTCAATGTAGCTATTGTAATCTTTTTAGCAACATGTAGAAGTGTGTGTATGTTCGGATTATTAATAAAAATATAAAACATATAACTATAAAGTAGTGGCAAAAACATAATAGCCTGAAACTTTGCTGCACCAAAAGCAAATCCAAAAAATATAATGCCATAATAATAAAATTTACTAAAACGAAAATTATCCTTGCATAGATAATATACACAACACAAAAGCAAGAGAGCCTGGAAAAGATCTGGCTTAAAAAGATAGCCAACCCTCCAAAAACCTGGCATAGCAATAGCAAAAATACAAAAAAGAAGTGCAATCCTTGAGTTTACATATAATTTCGCAATTTTATATATCACCCCAAGCAAAGCGATGGCAAATAATGCGTTAAGCATTCTAGGCATATAAATAGCCATTTCATAATTTGGATACACCTTAAAAGGCAAGACTACAAGGAGATTAAGCACATACCACAAAAAACCATAATTATAAAACTCAAAGGCAAAAATTTTTTTTATGTCAAATTCTAGCATTCCCTCATACATTTTTTGTAATTGCAAAAACTGAGGAAACTCATCCCCCATTGTATATTCCAAAAACTGCACATCTAGATAACGCCAATTCATATAGGCAAAAACACCAAAAACACATACACTGATTATCCAAAAAACTCCATTAATCCCTCTCATAACACTCCTTTATGCTTTAAAATACACAAGTCCGACAAAACATATAAGCCAAGCCAAAATACTCATTTGCAAGAATCTATCTTTGAGGAGAATCTTAGATGGACTTGAGCTACGTTTATAGACAAAAGTAATTTGCAAATACCGAAAGATTCCAAGTAGAACAAAAATGGAAGTGAAATACAACTTATCAGTGCCAAATCTCTGTATGACTTCTTCATCGATGCTATAAAAAATATATGCCACCATCACAATGGAAGCTGACACACTCATTGCCACATCAAGAAACACACGATTATAGGATTCTATATTTTGACGCATTTTATGTCCGCTTCTTTCAAGCAAAATGCAATCATCGCGTCGCTTAGCCAAAGCCAAGAAAAGTGCTAAAAGAAATGTAACAACCACAATCCAATGTGATAGAGATATATCAAAGCAAATCGCACCTATCCATAATCGCAACACAAATCCACATGCAATCACAAAAACATCAATAATAGCAATATTTTTAAGCCAAAAAGAGTAAAGGATATTAATAATTACATATAAGATAATAGGAATAAAAACCCCATGAGGAGAAAGGCTCATTAATAATGCCCCCCCCCCGAGCATTAAAATACACATAAATATAAAACCTACCACTACACTTACCCTACCACTTGCAATAGGTCGGTTTTGTTTTGTAGGGTGCAATCTATCATAATCCCTATCAACTATATCATTAAGACAATAGACCCCGCTGCACACGAGACTAAACCCTACAAATGCACCCACGGCTACATGATAGTCAATCCCCCATATGCCATAAATATTGAATGCAAAAAACAAAGGCACAAAAATAAAAAGATTTTTTGTCCATTGGTGAGGACGTGCGATCTTTACCAAATCTCTTAACATACACTTCCATTTCAAAAAATTTCTGAAGTCTAGCCAAAAATCTCTTAGGCTATATTTAATACTCACTGCGTTTTTGTGTGTAATGCTTATATGCGACAAGCCTTAGAGCAGATCTCTATTTAATGAGCGTTATAATTTCCTCAAGGGCATTCACCCTAAAATCTACACGCGCTGGAGCCAAGTTTTCATACCCCAAAAGCGTTTGGGTAAGTTGTGTAGATTCTATAAGCTTGACATTTTGCACACACGCAAAAAGGGCTTGTTGGTTAAAAATATGCACACCGCTAATAAGCCTTGTCTGAAAAAACGCTGGTTCTAGCGGATTATGTCCGCCCACCTTTGGCACAAATGACCCACCAAGCACGACAATATCACTCACAGCATAGAGATTCACAAGCTCCCCTAGCATATCCACCACAATAATATCTCCCCTAAGCTCACTGCCAAGCGCACTTAACCTCTCATAGGCAAGCCCTATTTTATCTAGCATTTCACACACAGATTGGAATCTCTCTGGGTGCCTTGGAGCAAGAATACATTGCGCGTCTGGATACTGCCTCTTAAAGTCCAAAAAACTTCGTATAATAATCTCTTCTTCGCCCTTATGTGTGCTAGCCCCAAGTATGATAAGCGGTGCGATTTTGTGATAAGCCTTGCTTACTTTTGGGAGATTAAGCATTTTTAGATTCCCAAACACGCTGACATTACGCGCACCGATAGCTTGCAAGCGTTTTTTATCTTTGTGACTTTGGGCAAGCACCACATCAATATTTTCAAAAATACCCTTATAAAATCCCTTGAGGCGTTCATAATTTTTGTGCGATTTATCCGAGATTCTGGCATTTAGCAAAAAAGTCTTAGCACGCCTAGATTTTGCGATAAAAAAAAGCATTTTCCATAATTCTGCTTCCATGACAACAAGGCTTTTTAGCTGTTTGAGCTTCCCGCGCCAAAGTGGCAAAAAAATCTCAAATGGTAAAAATTTCACGCACACTTGTGTAGGAAATTTAGACTTAAAAAGCTTGTTTGCTTCCGCATAGCCTGTGTGTGTAATGGTAGTAATCAATACAAGCGGTTGCTTAGAATCTTTCAATAAAGCCGTGATGATAGGTTCTAGCGATTTCACTTCTCCAAAAGAGCATGCATGAAACCAATATTGGGGTTTAAAAGGCAGCTTAAAATGCACACCAAAAAACCGCTGGGGTAATGAATCTTTGTGTTTTTTGCGCAACACACTAGCTACCAAAAGTGGCAAACACACAATATACACGATAATACAAAGCACCATATATACATATGGAAAATGAGCATAATATAGCGATTTTTTCACATTTTTCCTTGATAGTTATTTGCTAATGCGTCCAAAAACGCATTGTTTTCCGCCAAAAAGCACAGAAATGGCACTATTTTCACACACTATGCTTTGTGGTATCTCCCAAGATTGCGCACAAAGCTTGATGACCTTGTGCGTATCGCCCAAGACAGAATCTAGCCCATAATTTTTATATGCGTTATCACTCACAAACGCCTGAAGATTCTCTAATTTATCGTGATATGCAAACACACTTGCCAACATACTAAGCGCAATTGGCGCAGAAAAAATCCCACCCGGAGCCGATGCAGAATATTTCTTGCTTTGTAAATGTGGTGCAGAATCTGAACCAAAACTCACCTTTGGGTGAGCGCTTAAAGCACATGCAAGTAGCGAATCTCTATCTTTTGGTGTTTTTATCATGGGTTTGCAAAACAAATCTGGGTGCATAAGGTTCCCTAATACATCATCAAGGCTTAATAGCATATGGTGCAAGGTTATTGTGGCATATAGATTCTCATATCGCTCCAAACTCTCTAGCGATCGCCTATCGCTCATATGCTCGATGATGATTTTCAAACGCGGAAATGTGCGAGCAAGGAATTCATACACTTCCAAAAACTCAAATTCACGATCCATACAATATCCATTACTTTCACCATGAATAGATAACATAAAGCCCAAATCTTGCGCAATATGCAAAATCTCAAGTATCCGCTCACTGACAACCTCACGCACACCATTTTCACTGCCTGTAGTCGCTCCCCTTGGATAGAGCTTGAGGATTCTTATGCCTTGTGCGTAGGCGTGTGTCAATTCCTCTTTGTCTAGATTCTCATGCAAATACAATGTCATAAAAGGCACAAAATCTAAGTCCTTACTTAGTCGCATAATCTCATCGCGATATTGTAGCGCCAAAGCAGTAGTCATAATAGGAGGGTTTAGGTTTGGCATTACCACACCAAGGGCAAAATCCCTAGCGCTAAAAGGTAGCACAGATTCAAGCATTGCACCCTGTCGTAAATGCAAATGCATATCAAGGGGATTACTAAGTGTGATCTCTTGATATTCCCTAGATTGCAAAAAATCCCCAAAAAATCGTTCAAAAAATGCACTCATCACTCACTCCAACAGATTATTATTGGCATTGCGCAAGAAGTTCAAGCATTTTTTGTTTATACAACATCGCATACTCTTGTGAATCTGCCTCAAAGCGACTCACAAGCACTGGTGTTGTATTGCTTGCTCGCAAAAGTCCCCAACCATGTTCAAATACCACGCGCAAACCATCAATATCAATAATATCTAAAATCTTTGGAAAATCTGCTGGTGGGTGAGAAAGGCGTGTTGTTAGCTTGGCGATAAGAGAAAATTTTTGCTCTTCTGTGGTGGGAATCTTCTCTTCTGGAGTTGAAAACATCTTTGGTAAAGCCGCAATTTGAGATTCTATCTCTTGTGGTGTGGATTGTATGAACAATTCTAATGCCCTAAATGCCGAATAAATCGCATCATCATACCCAAAATAGCGCTCTTTAAAAAAGATATGTCCGCTCATTTCAGCAGCAAGATCAGCATTGAGCTCTTTAAGTTTTACTTTGAGGTTAGAGTGTCCAGTTTTATACATCACTGCCTTACCTATTTTATTGATTTCATCATACATTATGCTTGAACATTTTACCTCGCCTATGACGATAGGTTTGATACCGCGACTTGCCATTTCACGCGCAAAGAGTATGGCTAATTCATCGCCCTTATAGCTATAATTTGTGCTTAAAAGCGCCAATCTATCCGCATCGCCATCAAAGGCAATACCAATAGGGATTTGTTTTTGTGCCATAATGGCTTTAAGATCGTGCAAATTCTCTTCCTCGCTTGGATCTGGGTGATGATTAGGGAAAGTGCCATCTGGCTCAAAATACAACGCCTCATACTCAATATGCAAATTCTCTAATACTTGCTTAATCGCCACACCTGCCACGCCATTACCACAATCAATGGCAACCTTGTAAGGAAAATGCGCTAGATGAGCAAATTGCTCACTCAAAAACGTGATATAAGAATCTAGCGCTGGAAGCTTTTCACAAGATTTGGTAGAAGGTATATATGGGTGCGTATCAAGCTGTGCTATAAGTTCTTGCCCAAGCTCTTTAATCGCCTCACCATAAAATGGCGCATTTTGCAAGGTTATTTTAAAGCCATTGTATTGTAGGGGATTATGCGAACCTGTAATCATCACAGAATTTCTACACTGCACACCATTTATGGCGTTATATGTAGCAAAGTATGCCACAGGAGTAGGAATAAGCCCCAAATCATATACTGCAATATGGGCATTTTCAAAACCACTTTTTAGCCACCCAAAAAGAATAGGCGAATGTGTGCGCGCATCAATACCAATGCTCACACTGCTTTCTCCAAGCTTTTTAAGCCTCTCTCCCAAAAGCCTACCGATGTTAAAGACCACATCTTGTGTCAAATCTTTATCAAAAATACCGCGTATATCGTATTCTCTAAATATTTTCTCTCGTCCATTTGAACTCATAACTGCACTCCTTTATTGCACCAAAGAATTTTGCTAAAAATTTTACAAAAACTTTAGCAGAAATGCGATACAATTTGCAAAGTTTTGGCGTAGAATTTTTGAAACCACCTTAAAACAACTCAAATTCTAGATTTATAGTTACAAGGATGTATCATGCACTTTAATCGCGTATTGCAACATATCACCTCTTATGAAGCTGGAAAACCTATAGAATTAGTGGTGCGTGAATATGGCATAAAGCGTGAAGATATTATCAAGCTTGCAAGCAATGAAAATCCATATGGCACTTCCCCAAAAGTCCTACAATCCATACAACTTGAGGCTATGAGTCTCTACCCAGATGATTCGTATTATGAGCTAAAAGATGGCTTGGCTGCGCATTATGGCGTAGATTCTCAAAATATCGTTATCGGATCTGGGAGCGATCAAATTATTGAATTTTGTATCCACGCACTGCACAAAGAGGGATTAAAAATCTTACATGCGGGAGTAACTTTTGCAATGTATGGAATCTATGCCAAGCTTTATGGCGCAGAAGTCATCAAAACACCCGATAATGCTCACAATCTTGCACAATTTTTAGAATCCTACCAAACACATAAGCCAGATATTATCTTTTTGTGTGTGCCCAACAATCCGCTAGGAGAATGTCTAGAATCTAAGCAAATAGAGGATTTTCTCGCACAAATTAGTCCTGATACACTTGTAGTCATCGACGGAGCGTATCAAGAATATGCCGTCTACAAAGATAGCGCTAGAAGCATTAGCCCATCGCATTTTATTACCACATACCCAAATGTCATTTATCTAGGGACTTTTTCCAAAGCCTATGGATTGGGTGGTATGCGTGTAGGATATGGCATAGCACAAAAAGACATTATTACTGCATTGCACAAAGTGCGACCACCATTTAATATCACAACACTAAGTTTGCAAGCAGCAATCCAAGCCCTTAAAGATCAAGAGTTTATCCACTCTTGCATACAGAAAAATTTCGAGGAAATGGCGCGCTATGAAAAATTTGCAAAAGATCACGCCATTGAATATATCCCATCATATACGAATTTTATTACCTATCACAGCGACAAGATTCAAAGTAGCAAATGTTGCCAATGGCTTTTGGAGCGTGGAATTATCGTGCGCGATCTAGCTAGTTATGGACTTAATGCTTTTAGAATCACAATTGGCACAAAAGAACAAAATACGCGTGTGCTTACATTTATACAACAATACTTAGAGCAGTGACAAAAAATTAGGAGAATCGTTTGAATCTGCAGTTAATTTTAGAACAAGTTTCAAAAATACTTGGGCGCATTAACAAAAAGCAACGCATTATTATTCTTGCTACGATTGTCATTCTCATATCATTTGTGACCTATCTCGTGCTTTTTAGGGTAGATCCAAAAAATGAATATGAGGGCTACTCTGTGCTATTTAATGGTGTGGATCCTGCAGATAGTGCGCTTATTTTACAAAACCTCCAACAAAATAAGATTCCATATAAAATCCCCACGGATAATACAATCCTTATCCCTAGCGACAAAGTCTATGAGCAACGCATTAACCTCGCTTCTTTAGGAATCCCAAAACAAGGGAAAAAAATAGGATTTAGTGACTTTATCGAAAATCAGAATCTTGGTGATACAGACTTTAGGGAACAAACAAAATACCAACTTGCTGTAGAGGGCGAACTCACAAAAACTATCGAAAGTATTACGGCTATTGAAAGCGCGAGTGTCCTTATTGCCCCAGCGGAAAAGTCCGTATTTAGCAAACAAAATATTCCACCCACCGCATCGGTTAAAATTCAGCTAAGACAGGGTATGGATCTCACCCAAGCACAAACCATTGGTATCAAAAATCTCGTGGCTGCCGCGGTAACTAACCTCACACCAGATAGAGTAAAAATCATCAATCAAGATGGGGATTTACTCGGCGAACTCAATGAATTTAGCGAACCATCGGGCATGATAAAACTTGCCGAACAACAACGCAAATATCAAATGAATATTGAAAAAAATTACGAACACAAAATCATCGAAGCCCTTAAGGCTATTGTGGGTGATGAAAGTAGAGTCCGTGCACAAGTAAGTATGGAATTTGATTTTAGTCAAGTCAAGCAAACACAAGAACTTTTTGGCAACAATGTTGTTGCCGCACAACGAAATATCGAAGAGCACGAAAAAGGCATTCGTGAAGCTCCAATAGGTGGCGTCCCCGGTGTAGTAAGCAATATAGGACCTGTCCAAGGACTTGATGACAACAATATCTTGAATGAAAAACACAAAACCGATGAAGCCACAAACTATGTGGTAGATCGAACAGTGAGTGAAATCAAGGGACCCATTGGGACACTTAAACGCATAAGCACGGGTGTAGTCATCGATGGGACATATCGCGAAGTAACTGATGAAGATGGAAACAGGCGTTTAGAATATGTGCCACGAAGTGAGCGTGATTTAAAAGAAATAGAGGATATTGTTAAAGGTGTTATATCTTTTAATGAGGATAGAGGGGATTTTGTTAAGGTTTCAAACTTTGAACTAAATGCCGCTACAGCCAATTATCGACCCAAAGATTCTTGGGAAAGCTTCTCAGAAAATGTCGAAAAATACTTAGGTCCATTCTTACCTCTTATCAAATACTTTATTGTGGCTATTGTGCTCTTTATCTTTTACAAAAAGATCGTTACACCATTTGCCGAGCGTATGCTTGAAGTGCAAGAGGAAGAAGATGATGAGGTAGAATCTCTCTTGCGACTTGAAGATGATGATGATGAAGATCTCAATCGCTTTAGTGAGCTACGCAAACGCGTAGAAGATCAATTAGGTCTTGGTGGCGGATTTAACGAAGATGAAGTAAAATATGAAGTTATTTTAGAGCGTATGCGTAGTATCATTGCTGAAAAACCTGAGGAAGTCGCCTCACTTTTTCAAACACTCATCAAAGATGAAATAGAAATCAATAATGCTTCATAGAGTAAGGATATAATATGGCAATTAATCTCACACCGCGACAAAGAGCACAATATGATGAACTCTCTATGTCAGAAAAAATTGCAATTTTACTCATACAATTGGGTGATGAAATCACAAGCGATATATTTCGCCACCTCGATATAGATTCTATTACAGAAATTTCCAAGCAAATCGCACAGCTTGGCAATACCGACAAAAGTATAGGGGCAGCGATTTTAGAAGAGTTTTATGTTATTTTCCAATCTAACCAATACATCAATACTGGTGGTTTGGATTATGCAAGAGATTTGCTTATCAAGGCACTAGGACCAGAGGCTGCCAAGGCAATTTTAGACAAACTTGCCAAAACAATGCAATCTGCCAAAAACTTTGCATACCTTGCCAAAGTGCGTCCACAACAACTCGCAGATTTTATCATCAATGAACACCCACAAACAATCGCCCTCATTCTTGCACATATGGATCCAAGCTCTGCGGCAGAGACTTTGGGGTATTTTTCTGATGATTTACGCGCTGAAGTGGCTATTAGAATGGCAAACCTTGGAGATATTTCGCCAAATGTTGTCAAAAGGGTATCCGCAGTGCTTGAAAACAAACTAGAATCTCTCACAAGCTACAAAGTAGAAGTGGGTGGAACGCGTTCTGTGGCAGAAATGTTTAACAGGTTAGGACAAAAAGCAGCCAAAGCAACTATTGCACACATCGAACAAATTGATGAACAACTTGCCACAGAAATTAAAGAGATGATGTTTACATTTGAGGATATCAACAAACTCGATAATAACGCCATTAGAGAAATCCTAAAAATTGCCGACAAAAAAGATCTTACTCTTGCACTCAAATCAGCCAATGATGAACTCAAACAAAAATTTATGGCAAATATGAGTCAAAGGGCAAGTGAACAATTTATCGAGGAAATGCAATTCCTTGGGGCAGTTAAAGTGCGCGATGTAGAAAATGCTCAACGAAAAATTGTCGAAGTCGTGCAAACACTCTCTGAACAAGGTCTAATTCAATTAGGCGAACAGGATGATGTCATTGTTTAATCAAGAAAATATCATTGGCACACAAAGTGCGCATAACCATAAGATTAGTAAGTATGAGTTTAAATCCATCACGCAACATGATGATGTGACACCACAAGAAGTGGCACCAGCACCAGTCGTGCAAGAGGCTGCGCCCATAGAGCAACCACCAAAAATGCCAAGGTTAGAAAAAGAACTTGTGGATAGACTTTTGCAAAAAAGCGATGAATTATCTGATTCGTTAGCCAAATTACAATTGCAGTTTGAAAAAGCCCAAAGCCAAGCACAAGAACAACTCAATAACGCCAAAGATGAGGCATACAAAGAAGGCTATAATCAAGCAAAAGAAGAAATCAAAACAGAAATACAAGATGAGCTTAATGCACAAAAAAAAGTCTTGGTAGATTCTATCATCACCCTAGAAAATGCACTTAAAGATTCTCAAACTCATCTCCAAAACCTCGAGAAAGAACTAAGCGCTATAGCTGTGGATATCGCCAAAGAAGTCATTGTCAAAGAAGTAGAAGAAAATAGCCAAAAAGTCGCACTTGCCCTTGCCAAAGAACTTTTACACTCTATTATCGATGCTACGGATATTACACTCAAAGTCAATCCGCAAGATTATCTATATCTTAAAGAACAGCTAGAAAACACACAACCAGAAGGTATGCAAAAAATTACTATTCTCTCTGATGATGCACTAAAACCCGGTGGTGTCGTCATCATTAGTAATCAAGGCAATCTTGATGGAAGCATTATGACACGCTATAAAAATATGAAACAATCTATCCTAGAAAATATGAGAGAGCTATGAAGACAATCGCTATACCCTCTAAGGAAGTTGAGCAAACAGCCAAAACTTTGTTAGAACAAAAATCTATCCACACAATGAATCTTGATGAATTAGAAATCTTAACACAAGCAATCCGATCCAAAATCTTGCACACGGTGAGCAAAAATGGTGGGCATTTAAGCTCAACTTTGGGCGCAGTCGAACTTATCGTGGCAATGCATCATACCTTTGAGTGCAAAAGCAATCCTTTTATTTTTGATGTAAGCCACCAAGCCTATGCACACAAGCTTATCACGGGACGATGGGATGAGTTTGAGAGTTTGCGCACATTTGGAGGAATTAGCGGATTTTGCAATCCCACAGAATCTAGCGATGATTATTTCATAGCTGGACATAGCTCAACATCTATATCCCTTGCTGTAGGGGCTGCCAAAAGCTTTGCCCTCCAAAATACCTCTCGTATCCCAATTGCACTTATTGGTGATGGCGCACTTAGCGCAGGTCTCGCATATGAAGCACTAAATGAACTTGGCGCGCGAAAGTATCCTGTGATTATTATCCTTAATGACAATGAAATGAGTATCGCAAAACCTATAGGAGCGATTAGCAACTATCTTTCACAAGCCTTTGCGTCCCCTACCTATCGCTCCATACGAACCAAAATCAAAAAAGCACTCTCGGTAATGCCCGAATCTACCTCCTATCTCGCCAAAAGACTAGAAGAATCATTTAAACTTATCACGCCTGGCTTACTCTTTGAAGAATTAGGGCTAGATTACATAGGACCAATCGATGGGCATAATCTAGGGCTTATTATCTCTACTCTGCAAAAAGCCAAAGAGTTAGAAACGCCTGTGATTATCCATGCACAAACCACCAAGGGCAAGGGTTATGAAATTGCTGAAGGGCATTTTGAAAAATGGCATGGTGTAAGCCCTTTTGACATACAGACAGGTAAAAGCACCAAAGCCCCTAGCACTACCCCAACACCTACACAAACCTTTAGCGCTACACTTTTGCATGCTGCCAAAGACAATCCAAAAATCGTAGGAGTTACGGCAGCTATGCCCTCTGGCACTGGATTAGATGCGCTTATTGACTATGATCCAAATCGTTTTTGGGATGTGGCTATAGCCGAACAACACGCAGTTACTTCTATGGCGGCTATGGCAAAAGAGGGCTTTATTCCATTTGTTGCAATCTATTCTACTTTTTTGCAACGCGCGTTTGATCAAATCATTCATGATGTGAGCATTATGAGTATGCCTGTGCGTTTTGCGATTGATAGGGCTGGCATAGTAGGTGAAGATGGCGAAACACATCAAGGACTACTAGATATAGCATATTTGCGCGCTATCCCAAATATGATACTTTTTGCACCACGCGATAATACAAGCCTTTGCAAAGCTATAGAATTTGCCATTGCTTGTGATCATGCTCCAAGTGCATTTCGCTACCCACGCAATGCATTTATGCTTCCTGATAATGCATTTGCACAAAATGAATTTAGCTTAGGAAAAGCGGAGATTCTACAAAGCGGCAAAGAGATCTTACTTATTGGATATGGCAATGGTGTTGGTAGAGCGTGGCAATGCGCTAAGATCTTAGAAGACAATGGGCTTATGCCAACGCTCCTTGATTTACGATTTGTAAAGCCACTTGATACGCAGCTTCTTACACAGCTTCTTAGCACACACAAACATGCATTTGTGTTTAGTGATACATATTATCTAGGTGGTGTAGCAAGTGCCATTATAGAATCCCTTATACAAACCCCAACAAAAGAGCATGTGAGTAAAATTACAAGTTTTGAAGTGCGCGATATGTTTGTCTCTCATGGTAAAAGTGAAATAGTCGAACATTCTTTAGGATTAGATGCGCAAACACTTGCACAAACTATCCTAAATCACATAGCTTAGAGATTCTACTCTAAAGCTTGGGAACACATACAATTACGATTTAAAAAGCTTGAAAGATTTTGCAACAAAGAGTGTTGCGAGACTAACAACCAAGATTTTAAAAACTATCACACTTTGGGTATGCATAGATTCAAACTCTGGTGCTTGAGTATCTGTGGTATTCAAAATATAAGGCATATAATAGAGGTTAAAAAGTAAAATCATCATAATACTCACACCGGCACTCAACATAACCAAAACCCCAGAGGTTCGGAAAAGACGCGCTGCAAAAAGCTCAAAGACAAAAATGATCATGCCAACAATATAAAGCAATATTGACAGCTTTTGAAAAATAAGCCCCATCAAAATACCGCTTTGCTCCACACTAATAGGTATAGACAAAATCTCACCGGCTCGAAAGATTATGGGCGCACTCATCATACCACATGCAACCATTGCCCCCACGCACACCCCAAGCAACAACAAATATGCTGAATCTATACCGCGAAAAGCCATTTAGTCTTGCCCCTGACGCATAAAAGTCGGAATATCATAATGAACCTCTGTAATACCATCTCCTGAAACCCTACGAATTTCCCTAGATTGATGAGTAGGCGAAGCACTAGCAGAAGTCATTTTGAGATTCTCTACACTCTCTTGTGCCACAGATGCTTCTACTACCTCATCGGCAAAGCCTGTAGCAATAAATGTGATACGCACAAAATCATTTGAAAAACTTTCATTAGTATAGATTCCGCACTTATAGATTGTTTCATCGGTTTCATACTCGCCAATTCTATCAAGCACCTCTTCCATTTCTTCTCGAGGATAATCAGGGTGAATCTCCAAGCATACAAGAATCCCTTGTGCATTCGTTACATTGACATTCCCCATCATCTCTGAAGAAAGCGCGTTATTTAGAGCTTGATTGGCTGCATTAGCTCCTTGGGCTTCACCCATACCCATTACCGCGAGTCCTCTGCTTTTCATCACGGCTGATACATCAGAAAAGTCTATGTTGATATTACTCTCGCCATCACCTCCAAGAATAATATTTGCCAATCCTTTAACCGCATTAGCAAGCACACTATCAACTTTTGCCATAGCCTCTCTATTACCTATGCCGCCTTTTGAAGATATTCTATCATTGGGAATAATGATGATACAATCACTCTCTGCCTTAAGCTCTTTTTTACCTGCTTCTGCCACTTTTGCGCGCCTTTTACCCTCATATCTAAAAGGTGTAGTAGCTATGGATATAACCAAAGCCCCAGTTTCGCGCATAATCTTAGCAATCACAGGCGCTGCTCCCGTTCCTGTTCCACCACCCAAACCAGTAGCGATAAAGATAATATCATAATTTTTGAGTAATTCGCGTATCTCTTCTTCGCTTTCTACAGCTGCTTTTTTTCCTTGTTCGGGGTTTGTCCCAGCTCCCAAACCATTGGTAGTTTTTTTACCTAATTGAAGCTTAATGCGTGCCTTATTGTGTTTAAGATGTTGGGCATCTGTATTGGCGGCTATGAGTGTTACCTCTTGCTGTATGCCATGAGAAATGAGATAATTGATAGTGTTACAGCCTCCACCACCTACGCCAATGACAGCGATACTTCCTATCTGTCCATTTGTTATCACATCACTCCCAAGCTCTTGTATATCTAAAATATTACTCTCCATCACCATATCCTCATATTAAAATAACTGGCTTAACCATCTCCAAGCGCGCTGCAAGAGATTATCACCCCCAACTTTGACACCACTTCCCTCTACATCGGTATTTTGTGTTTTTTGTTTAGGTTGCATAGGCAAAACTTGTTTTTTAATCTGTAAGTCTTGCACATTCCCCTCTTGAAATCCACTTGATAAGCCTTGCATAGTAGGTTGCATACCATGACTTTTACGCATTTTTATTGTATTTTGCATTGTCAATTCGTAATTTGTAAAATACCCTGATGCATACAACACAAGTCCAACTGCTGTCGCCATTTCGGGATCTTTTAGAATCTCAAATCCCCCACTTACTCCAGTTGGAGTAGCTATTCTTACTGGTAGTGGGTGCATAACACATGCTTGGTGCAAATATTGCTCAAGGTTTTTGAGTTTTGTCATGCCACCAGTAAGCACCACACCACCACCAATCTGATCTCGCATACCACTATTTTCAATAATACCTGCTAATACATCAAGTGTTTCGCGCACTCTAGCTTCTGTGATCTTGTGTAATGTCGTAACAGGAATAGTTTTGTTCTCGGCATCTTTGGAAGAAATATTAAGCCCTCTTTGCGCATCGCCCTCTTGCACAATCATATCTACATATTCAACCTTGAGCTTTTCTGCTACCTCGCGTGAAATACCAAGCACTCTAGCAATATCTGAAGTGATATGTGCAGAACCTACAGGGAAATAGCTTCCATAGCACATTGACGCACCACTATAAATCATAAGATCACAAGTTTGTGCTCCAATATCAATACATACCGCTCCTTGTCTGCGTTCCTCTGGTGTAAGCACAGCTATAGAAGACGCATAAGAGCTAAGCACAATATCTTCTACCTCAACTTCACACTTTGTGAGAATCTTTTTAAGATTTTCTACAATAGATTTTTTTGCCATCACAATATATGCATGACATTCAAGGTTATCGGCATTCATAAAAAGTGGGTCTTCAATAGGCACTTTATAATCCCTAACCGAAAACTTATAAGGCAACACATGAATAGGCACATATTCTTTTTTTAAAGATGCATTATATACACAAGCTTGCATAAGGCGTTCAATATCACGAATCTGAATCTCGGCGCGTTCCGGAATATTTGCCACAGCACTTGAGGAAGTATATTCTACATGAGCTCCAGAAATAGAGACGATCGCTTTTTTGGCTTTGATTCCTGCCATATTTGTCGCATCTCTTATAGCTTGTCGTAAATTTAGGCTCACTTGCTCAATATTTGTAACAATGCCTTTTTGCACTCCTTGAGATTCACATGTGCTCCAACCTATCACACGAGGAGCATCACCGATAGTTTCTGCGATAAGCACATGAATCTTGCTTGAGCCAATGTCGATAGCTAATGTAATGTTATTAGGATTAAGATCTTCTTGCATATATGCTCCTCATTAATCAAGATCCATAAAAATTTTTGGTGGATAATGTTTATTAAGATACTCACCAAAAAGTATCATATACACTTGCTGCTTAAAGTATGCACTCATTGAATGTAATTCTGTGGCATTTGGTTTTTCAAGTTTTTGATCAGTGATTTTATACAAAAGCATCTTTTGTCCTAATGGAATAAATCCACTCTTAGATTCAGAGTGGAAAATCTGCCCTAATACTTCCATAAATTCCATTGCGTTAAGTCCAAGCTTAGAAATGCGCTCAATTTTATCTTGAGAAAAAGAATCTAAAGACCAAAACCCTATATCCACACCCTTAAAGGTTTCAAGCTGTTTTTTTGCACTCTCTTGTAAAAACTCTGCTTGTTTGTGCACCAAAAGTTCGGCTTTGGCTTCATCTCTTGCTTCTTCATATGTCTTTGGTTGTGCTGGAGTTTTGCTAAGAATCTTTATAATCACATAGCCATCATCTTGCTCAATAGGCTTTAGAGTTTGTCCTTGTGGAGAATCTTTGAGCGTTTTTATTGCTTGAGTATTTAAGATAACGCCTTGTGCTTGTATAAAATCCTCATTAACAAGCGCGATCTCTACAATCTCTCCTTTTAGCTCTCCATCTTTGAAAGGCGCATAGCTTCTACTTGCAGCTTTCCAAGCCTGATCTTTGCGCTCTAAATCTATGATTTCTTCTTGGATAGATTCAAAAGGCGGTATATTGCCATTTTCATCTGCAAACATTCCCTTGCTAGTCTCATAACGCTTTTGTATCTCTTCATCACTTGCAACCTGATCTTTAGCCAATACTTTGATATATTCAAGCTGAAATTTTTCTGGACTACGCCATTGTGCGCTGTGTTCCTCCCAATATGCTTTAATATCAGCATCACTCATAGTGAGTTTTGGAGCCTCAAGGATTTGTATTTCAAGTCTATCTTGTATTCCCATAGGAAGTGCCAAACTTAACTCCTCTGTCTTGGAGGTCGGATCTACCATAGACAAAAATCCATAAAATACCTTTTGGGCTAATATATCATTTTTGAGTTGTTCTTCGTAGTTATCAGTGCGCAATCCCATTGAACGCACGGCATTTTTATATACCTCATCATTAAAGGCACCATCTACCATAAACGCCTGTGTATGACGCAAAAGCTCAAATACCTCTTCATCACTCACCTGCAAACCCAAATCCTCGCCAAAAGCTCGTAATTGAGCTTGAGCGATAAGTTTTTGCAATGCCTGTATAGGCAATCCCATAGCCTTTGCGCGCACTTCATCAAAATCACCTTGGGATCGTTGCATCTGCTCATTATAGAGTGCTTGGTATTGTGTATAATACTCATTCATGCTAATCTTTATATCTCCAACCTGAGCGGCTTTATCAGCACTAAAGCTAAATCCGCCACCTCCCCACGAAATCGCACCAGCACCAATGAAAGCAATTGCGCTAATCCAAATTGTAATCACAAGCCATTTTTTATGTCTTTGCATCCATGTTATCATTACACAAAACCTTAGAATCTAAAAATATCAAAAAGTTTAAAGAGGCTAATTCTACCCTAAAGACGCTTTAAATTCGATTATATGACACATTTTCTTAACAAGAAATATTAAAAAAGCGTGTTTGGTTGAGGGAATTTCAAGAGTTCATATGTCTTATGTGTGGCAATCCTGCCCCGAGCTGTGCGTTCAAGATAGCCGTTTGCCAACAAATAGGGTTCAATCACATCTTCGATTGTCCCTTGATCTTCGCTAAGTGCCGCAGAAAGTGCGCTAAGACCCATTGGCTTTCCTCGATTTTCCGCCAAAAGTCCTAGATAGCGCAAATCCAAACTATCAAATCCCAAGTCATTCACGCCTAATTGTTCTAGTGCGTAATGCGTGCATGTGGCGCTAATACTTGCTTCTTGTGCCACTTGCGCATAATCTCGCACGCGTCGCAATAATCGTAACGCAATCCTTGGTGTGCCACGAGAACGCTTAGCAATCTCTTGACTTGCTGCAGAATCTATGCGTGTATTTAATTTATGACTTGCTATTTGCACGATTTTATCAAGCTCTTGCGTGGAATAAAACTCCATTCTAAAATTCATACCAAACCTATCACGCAGTGGGTTTGAAAGCATACCTGCGCGCGTTGTAGCACCAATAAGCGTAAATTTGGGTAAATCAATTTTAAGCGTTTGGGCAGCCGGTCCTGAACCGATGATGATATCAAGTCTAAAATCCTCCATAGCTGGGTAGAGAATCTCTTCTATTGCAGGGCTTAAGCGATGAATCTCATCAATAAACAAAATATCCCCATCGCTTAAGTTTGTCAAAATCGCCGCCAAATCGCCGGTTTTTTCTATCATAGGCGCAGCAGAAACCTTGATATTAGCACCCATTTGTTGGGCAATGATATGGCTTAGCGTAGTTTTTCCCAACCCTGGAGGTCCAAAAAACAAAATATGATCCAAACAATCATTACGCAATTTTGCTGCTTGGATAAAGACTTGCAAGTTTTTCTTGATATTTTCTTGTCCGATGTATTCTTCCCACGCACTAGGACGCAAACTTGTTTCATTATCTTCAAAATCTATACTTTGAACTTCTACAACGCGATCAATATTTACTTTTTCCATACTTTAGTAACTTTCCTCATCATTTGGAAATGCCTTTGAGCGCACATCATTGGCATAGTGCTTCATAGCTTGGCTTAAAAATTCTCTGCCATTTGCATAATAACGCACAAATTTGGGCTTAAATTCATTAAAAAATCCAAAAGCATCGCTCCACACGAGAATCTGCCCATCACATTCTACACCAGATCCTACCCCAATCACTGGCACATTGACTTGCTGTGTAATGGTGGCTGTAACTTCGCTTTTTACGCCCTCTAGCAAAATCCCAAATGCTCCCACACGCTCCAATTCTTTTGCAAGATCAATAAGCTCTCTTGCTTCTTTTTCATCTTTGCCCTTTATCTTGTATCCACCCTCACCGCGCACTGATTGTGGCTTTAATCCGATATGAGGCATAATCGCAAAGCCCTCTTTAACAAGAGATTCTATCATACCTAATTTATCTGCATTCACTTCAAGCTTTAGCGCATCACAACGCGTTTGTGTGTAAAATTTCAAGGCATTTTTTAGTGCCTCATCAGTGTTATAATAACTCCCAAAAGGCATATCTGCCACAATAAGCGCTCGCTTAGCTCCAGCACACACCGCTTGTGTGTGATAAATCATAGAATCTACACTAATGCCAAGCGTGTCGCTACTAGCATTAAAGCTCATATGCAAACTATCCCCCACCAAAATCATATCCGCATATTCATCAAAAATACCTGCCATTAGGGCATCATAAGCGGTAATAGCGACAATCTTTTGAGCATTTTTCTTGTAGTTTTTAAATGTTGAGAGTGTTATTTTTTGCATTGCTTCCTCCTTGGATTCGGACTTGTTTGAGTATATATAACAAAAAACAATATTCCTGCACCTACAAACATTATAATGCTAAGAATCTGTCCCATAGAAAGCCCCAAAGATCCATAATAACCCATTTGTGAATCTGCTTCTCTAAAAAACTCACACACAAAACGTGCCAACGCATAGCCCAATCCATACACCACGCTTAAATACCCGTCTTTGTTACAGAATCTAAAGGCAACAGCCATCAACACAAATACCACAATACCTTCCAAAAATGCCTCAAAAAGCTGACTAGGGTAGCGTAATTCTCCATTGACCAAAACACCCAAAAATGCCAATGCAGAATCTGAATCTATCACGCGCCCAAAAAGCTCGTGATTTAAAAAATTTCCAATTCTTCCAAGCACATAGGCTAGAGGTATCGAAAATGTCGCAAGATCGAGATAACGCAAAATGGGTTGTTGTTTGATCACGCAAAAAAGTATCGTGGCAAGCAAAAATCCAATAACACCGCCATGATAGCTAAATCCCGCAATCCCTACAAATTCGCCTTGTGCATTAAAAGGATTAAAAATCTGCCAAGGGTGCATAAGATAATACATACTATCACCATAAATAAACAAATACCCAATCCTAGCACCCAAAATCACACCAAGCTCTGCCCACAAAAAATAACTCTCTAAGTATTTAGATTCTATATTAAATCGTTTCTTAAAGCGTTTGAGTAAAAATGAAGCAATAAACAGCGCAAGAAGCAATGCCCCAACATAGCATAACCCATACCAATGCACCTTAAATCCAAAAATCTCAAATGCGATAGGATCAAAGTATGTGTAGAAAAGATTCCACGCACTCCACTCTCTCAACTCACTCCTCCTCTTTTATCTTGACACTAAACACATCAACCAAATCCAAATCCTCAAAAAATGCAAACATACGAAATGTATCAACAATCACTTCAATAGAAAATTTATCATAAATATGCAATTTACATAAATAGCCCAATACATAAGAATTAAGTGGGTGGGCTCGCACAAAATAGATTCTAAACACATCGCCTTGCAAGGCATATTTGCCCTCTTTGTCATTATTGCTAAAGGCTTGGATATAGTATTCTAGCTCTTGTTTGAAATCTAAAAAGGTGGTATATGTCTTGATTTTGCCTACGACTTTTAATGCTTGTATGCCATCTTGTAAGGCTATCTTTGAAATCTCCACCATCTGCTCCATATGATATTCTAAGACAAACTTTGTGCGAGATTCTAGCAAGAGATACTTTAGAGAATCTAAAAACAAGACGCATTCCCCTGCCATTTGCATATTTTGGTGATTTCTCAAAACTGCATAAATATTTTGGACTAAACAAAAAATCCACTTTTGTGGGCATAATCTTGCACACAATTTTGTGTCTAGCCAAAAATTTTGCATTGCGCAAATAGCGATATTTGGTAGATTCACTCAATTTATAATGATAAAAATTATGCTCTAAGATATTGCTTCCTACCTCAAAAATAGCAAGCAAAAACTCTTCTTGTTGTGTAGGCGTAAGAATGTATCTTGTATCATTGTCTATGTTGTTAGAATCTATACGCCACAAACGCTCCAATTTATCTTGCACACGCTCGATACCTGCAAAACTAGGCTTAAAGACAAGGTAGCAATGCAAAGAAAAATCTTATAGGATAAATTCTTTTGGCAATGGCGATATGATTTCATACTGCAATAAGCGTATTTTATGCGCGTGTAAAAGTAATCGCCGAGCCGATATGCCACCATACACACTATCACCCACAATCGGATGATTTATGGAGCTTAAATGCACGCGAATCTGATGTGTTCTACCAGTAGCAATCACAACTTCAAGCAATGTCTTTTTGCCAACTACACCCAAAGGCTTAATGTGTGTAAGGGCTTCTAAGCCATGTTTATCAATGCGAGATCGTGCAAAGCCTTTTTTTATCGTGCTTATGGGTTTATTAATACTAAGAGATTCTGGGATAATCCCACTCACCACCGCTCGATATTCTTTATACACCTCGCGTCGCTTAAAAGCTTCCTTGGCTTTTTTGCTAAATGCACTTGCTTCTTTGGTAAGCAAAATAACACCGCTTGTTTCTTTATCGAGTCTATGAAGCAACACCCACCCATCATCTTGATAATATGCTTGTAAATCATAAGATTCTATAAATGCGGGCTTATCAATAGCCAAAAGCTCATCATTCATAAAAAGCACTTGTGGTTTTGGAATCTCCATAATACTAAAGTGTGTATTTTGAGGTAACTCGGTGCGCGCAAGAGTAAGCTTTTTGCCATTGACAAGCACAAGCCCCTTATCAATCAGGGCTTTAGCTTGATTATGAGAAAGATTTTTTTGGGTAGCCAGAAGTTTATAAGCCTTTTGCATAAGAACTTCTACCAAACCCTCTCTACATTACGCTTGTATCTTGGCTAAAATCGCGTTAAATGTAGCGCTAGGACACATAACACTCTGTGCTTTGGCATCATCAAATTTATAATATCCGCCCAAATCTACAGAAACTCCCTGCGCATCAATAAACTCTTGATGAATCTTAGATTCATTTTGGTTGAGATCTTGTGCGATAGGAGCAAAAAATGCACTTAAATCTTTATCTTTTGTTTGTGCACCAAGTGCTTGTGCAAAATACAACGCAAGATAAAAATGGCTTGTGCGATTATCATCTTCTTTGACTTTGCGAGAAGGAGCTTTGTTATTATCAAGCCATTTTGCAATCGCTTCATCAAGGCAATCTGCTAGAATCTGCGCCTTGGTGTTACCAGTTTTTTGTGCAAAAAACTCAAGGCTTGCTTGCAATGCCAAAAATTCACCCAAGCTATCCCAACGCAAGTGATTTTCTTCTATAAGTTGGCTTACTTGTTTTGGTGCAGATCCACCAGCACCAGTTTCAAACATCGCACCACCTTTCAGCATAGGCACTACTGAAAGCATTTTGGCACTTGTGCCAAGCTCCAAAATTGGGAATAAATCCGTAAGGTAATCGCGCAATACATTACCTGTAATAGAAATTGCATCTTTTCCAGCTCTAATAAGCTCAAGGCTTTTAAGACAGGCTTGTTTTGGTGCTAAAATTTCTATATCTTTACCACACTCTTGCAAACGCGCCTTGACAAGGTTTATCATAATTTTATTGCTTGGGCGCTTTTCATCAAGCCAAAAGATTGCTTTAGAACCTGTAATGTCTGCTCTTTGTATGCCTAAATCAATCCAATTTAGCACCGCATCGTATTTAACTTGGTTGGCACGATAAATATCCCCTACTCGCACCTTATGTTCCAACAACACAGAATTTGTGCGTTCATCAACAATTCTAAATACCCCATTGCTTGGCGCAATAAAAGTCTTATCGTGTGATCCATATTCTTGGGCTTTTTTCGCCATAAGACCCACATTTGACACACTTCCTAACACTCTTGGATCAAGTGTGCCATTTTTGTGCAAGTCTTCTATCACTGCTTCATAAATTGTCGCATATGTTTTATCTGGAATACACGCATTTGTATCACATTCTTTGCCATCTTTATCCCAAAGTCTTGCACCATTTTTTAGCATTGCTGGCATAGAGGCATCAACAATCACATCGCTAGGGACATGAAGGTTTGTAATGCCCTTTTGTGAATCTACCATAGAAATAGGCGCTCTAGTAGCGAGAATCTCACGATATTTTTGCAAAATTGCATCTTTTTTGCTTGAAGATTCTATCTTGCTAAGTAATTCAGAAAGTCCGTTATTTGGATTCACGCCAAGCTTTTGAAACTCATCGCCAAACTCCGCAAAGAGATCTTTGAAATACACTTGCAACGCGTGTCCAAAAATCACAGGATCACTTACTTTCATCATCGTAGCTTTTAAGTGAAGAGAAAACAAAATATTCTCTTTTTTGGCATAATTTATTTGCTCTTCATAAAACTCTTCTAGCTTTTCTACATCCATAAATGTTGCATCTAAAATTTCATTTTGTTCCAATTTTAGAGCACTTTTTAACACCTGCATTTTGCCATTTTCATCGATAAATTCGATTTTTACACTTGTAGGCTCTGTGATAAGCACTGCTTGTTCATTAGCAAAAAAATCGCCCTCACCCATATAGGCAACTCGACTTTTGCTATTTTTATCAAATGGCACAACCTTATAAGGATTTTTCTTTGCGTATTCTTTGACAGCTTTTGTGCAGCGTCTATCAGAATTCCCTTGTCGCAAAACTGGATTCACTGCTGAACCCAACACTTTTTGATATGCTTGTTTGATGTCTTGCTCTTCTTGTGTCTTTGGTTCATCAGGGAAATTTGGCACATTATAGCCCTTTTCTTGAAGCTCTTTAATCGTAGCTTTAAGTTGGGGGATTGATGCAGAAATATTTGGGGTTTTTATCAAGTTTGCCTCTGCTTGATTCACAAGCTCACCAAGTGATGCCAACGCATCTGGGAGTCGTTGCTCTGGCTTGAGGCGATCTGGAAATTGTGCAAGCACGCGTGCAGAGAGAGAAATATCTGAAGTCTCTACATCGATACCTGCCTTACTCAAAAATGCCTTAACAATAGGCAAAAATGAATATGTCGCTAATGCTGGAGATTCGTCTGTGAGTGTATATGTGATTTTCATCGCAACCTTCCTTTCAAGAGTGAGATTAATGTTTTGCTAAAAACTTATAAAGTATAACAAAAACTAGACTAATTCGCACAGAGATTCATAAGATTTTTGCCCTCTAAGCATTGTGTGTGTTACTTTTTACACATCGCTTAGAATTTGGGCTTAGGCTTTCATAATGTCTTGCCCCAAAGGCAAGATAAGATACAGGCTAAGCTATCTTATTACAAGGTCGCCATATCGATGACATAGCGGAATTTTGCCTTGCCTGTTGTGAGATTTTCATATGCCTCATTGATTTGATTTGCTGCAATAATTTCTGTCTCTGGATAGATCTTGTGTTTTAGTGAAAAATCTAGCATTTCTTGAGTTTCTTTCATACCACCAATGAGTGAGCCATACACTTTTTTGTGTGCATTAAAAATAAGTCCTTGCGCTCCAATTTTTGGATCCACTTCAGAAGGTGGAAGCCCAACAATCCCCATTTCTCCGCCAAGCTTAAGGAGCTTGAGATATGCGGTAATGTCATAAGGTGTCGGAATAGTGGAAATAATAAGATCAAATCGTTCTGTAACAACCTTAGGATCTGTAGTGTCATATAGCTTTGTGGCACCGAGTTTGAGGGCATCTTGTTCTTTATTTTTGTTTCTTGCAAAAATAAATACTTCAGCACCCATTTGCTTAGCATATTTAAGCGCCATCATACCAAGACCACCAAACCCTGCTACAGCGACTTTATCTCCAGCCTTTACCTTGCTAAATTTCAGTGGCGCATAAGTAGTAATCCCTGCGCAAAGCAATGGTGCGACCTTTTCAAGTGGGGCATCTTGTGGCACCGTTACGGCAAACTTTTCACTTACTACAATGTTGTTAGAATATCCACCATAAGTAGGCTCATCATTATGGCAATAATCTTTGCAATCATAAGTAGCGACCATACCACGTTCGCAATACTGCTCGTTACTTGCCTTACACGCTTCGCATTCCCCACAAGAATTAACCATACAGCCAACCCCTGCATAATCTCCGACTTTAAATTTGCTTACCTTGCTACCAACTGCCACAACACGCCCTGCTATTTCGTGTCCTGGCACCATAGGATAGATTCCCTTATGCCATTCACTGCGTGCAGAGTGGATATCGCTATGACAGATTCCAGCATATAAAATCTCGATTAAAATGTCGCTTTCCCCCAAAGCGTGGCGAGAAAATTCAAAAGGCTTGAAAGTATCATCTTTGTGTTGCACCGCATAACCTTTGGCGGTGATTCTTTTGCCTTCTTTGATTTCATTGAGGTTTGAATCCAATAACATCTCATCTCCTTAGATAAAAAATAAAAATGTAATTATAAAAGATGAGAGTTACTCTAAGTCAAGAGAAAATTCTAGATTCTATGGCAATTAACGCACTTTATAGATATAAAAATGCAAAGGCAATCCGTATATGTTTTGACTTAGCATGACTTCGCCTTGAGCTCCCTTGCTATGCATAAATGCCTTGATAAAAGCCTTTATGCCAAGCCGTGGAATCTCATAACCAAAACACACTCTCTACAAAAATCCCATATGGAGGGTGTATTATCTTGTTACTGCCCCCCCCCCGAACTACATATTGCATTGCCACTCCTTACATATAAAGTATATTAAGATTCTATTCATAATCCCTTGGATTTCTTATTAAGCAATTATTCACCTATTGGTTGCTCATCTTCTTGCTTTTGTTTAGGGCATTTATTGGCATAAGCCACCTTGTCATTACCGACATTAACAATTTTCACCCCACTTGTATTGCGTCCAGCCTCGCGGATTGCTTCTGTATCAACTCTAATCATTTTGCCAGAGCTTGTAAGCACCATCAAATCCATATCTTCATCATTAACATTCACGACACTTACAAGCTTTCCAGTTTTTGGTGTGAGCTTCATCACAATCACACCCTTACCACCACGAGTTTGTAGCCTATATTCTCCAGCTATTGTTTGCTTACCGATACCCTGCTCACTCACGGTCAAAAGCTTATCATTGTCGTTATAAATCGTCGTAGCTCCCACGACAAAATCTTCATTAGCCTTAAACCTAATCCCCGTTACACCTCTACTCACGCGCCCAATCTCACGCACATCATCGACACAAAATCGAATACACATACCTTGATATGTAGCAATAAAAAGCTCCTTGACGCTAGGTGTGATGATATTTGCACTCACAAGCTCATCATTCTCATCAAGATTAATCGCCCTCACTCCTACACTACGCACATTTCCATATTCGCTTAGATTTGTGCGTTTGACAATACCATTTTTTGTAAAAAAGACAAGAGATTTATCCGCATTAAAATCTGTTGTTGTAATGGTTGCCATAATCTTTTCATCAGGTTGTATATTGACAAGATTAACCACTGCTTTACCAATGGCTGTTCTCCCTGCTTCTGGAATCTTATACACCTTGAGCCAATATAATTGTCCCTTGTTGGTAACAAACATAATCGTATCATGCGCATTTGCAATAAAAAAAGATTCTATAAAGTCATCATCGTGTGTATTTCCACTTATTTTGCCCTTGCCACCACGATTTTGTTTTTCATATGTTTTGAGTTGGACACGCTTGACATAGCCTCTATGACTCATAGTAACCACAACTTTTTCATTTGGGATTAAATCTTCTACATCTATGGCATCATAATCTTCTTCAATCTGTGTCTTGCGTGGTGTGCTAAATTTTTGCTTAATTTCTATAAGTTCTTCTTTAATAATCTCTTTTAATTTCTCTTCACTGCGCAAAATAGATTCTAAATTTGCGATCTCTTCTAAAAGCTGTGCGTATTCGCTTGCAATCTTATCGCGCTCTAATCCTGTGAGGCGTTGCAAACGCATTTCCAAAATAGCTTTGGCTTGCAATTCAGAAAGATTAAACTTCTCTACTAAAGCATTTTTTGCACTCTCTGTATCTGCACTCGCACGAATTGTCGCAATCACCTCATCAATATGATCAAGTGCAATTGTGAGACCCTCTAAAATATGAGCTCTAGCCTTGGCTTTTTCGAGCTCAAAAATACTACGACGAATAATGATTGTCTTGCGGTGCGCAATAAAAATCTCCAAAAGTTCTAAAAGCGTAAAAATTTTTGGCTCTTTGTTATGAATAGCAAGGAGAATAATCCCAAATGTGCTTTCCATTGTCGTAGATTTAAAAAGATGATTAAGCACAATCTCACTCATCGCTTCACGCTTAAGCTCAATCACAACACGGATTCCCTCTCTATCAGATTCATCGCGCACTTCCGAGATACCCTCGATCACTTTTTCTTTTGCAAGCTCGCTAATTTGCTCCACAAGCTTTGCCTTATTGACTTGATAGGGCACCTCATCAATAACAATCACTTCTTTTGTCTTGGTATGCTCAATATGCGTCTTGGCACGCACTTTTACGCGCCCACGACCTGTGCAATAAGCTTCTGTGATACCTTGTTTGCCATAGATTATCCCTCCTGTAGGGAAATCTGGTCCCTGCACGATAGATAAAAGATCTTGTATTTGGGCTTGAGGCGTATCCAAAAGATACAATAATGCATCAACAATCTCATCAAGTCTATGTGGAGGGATAGAAGTCGCCATACCCACGGCAATACCACTTGATCCATTCACGAGAAGATTTGGAATGCGTGTGGGTAAAATCGAGGGTTCAGTGAGCGTGTCATCATAATTGCCTACAAATTCCACCGTTTCTTTTTCTATATCGCGGAGCATTTCCTCACTTGCTGCTGTCATACGCGCTTCTGTATAACGCATTGCCGCCGCACTATCGCCATCAATAGAACCAAAATTTCCCTGCCCATCGACAAGCTCCAAACGCATAGAAAAATCTTGCGCCATTCGCACTAGCGCATCATATACCGCAAAATCCCCATGAGGATGATATTTACCAATCACATCACCCACAATCCTTGCGCTTTTTTTATAAGGCTTTCTGGAAGTAACGCCTAATTCGTGCATAGCATATAAGATTCTTCTATGCACTGGTTTTAAGCCATCTTTGGCATCAGGCAACGCACGCCCTACAATCACACTCATAGAATAATCAAGATAACTTTCCTTTATACTATCATCGATACGAATATCTGTGATATTTCCATGCTCTAGCAAATTTTCCATAATTCCAAACTCCAAATATAATTTTTAGGCATTGTATAGCAAAATGTCTAAAGAAAGTATTATTCCCTAAATCATTTTATAAGCTTGTTCTAAAAGCTCCTTAGCTCCATTTGTAATAAATTTCTGTGCCAAGTGCAAACCAAGATTTTTAGCACTAATAAGCGCAATCTCTGGATTAGAATCTAACACGCACATAAGTGTTGAATGGATACTCGCACTCCCATCTGGCAAACCCAAAATTGCTTCTAACACTAGTTGTGTAGATTCTTTACGTGCATGCACACCTATAGGCACTTGACAACCACCATCTAATGCACGGATAAACTCTCGCTCCGCACTACAACAAATTGCACTCTCTTGATCTTGTAATTGTTGTGCGTATCGCACCACATTGACATTTTTACTCGCACACTCTATGCCAAGCGCCCCTTGCCCCATTGCTGGTATCATAAATGTCAAAGGCTTTATATAAGTGATGTGCTTGGTATCTATCTCCAAACGCTCCAAAGCCGCTTTTGCCAAAATAATCGCATCAAATGCACCATCTTTTAATTTTTGTAGGCGTGTTTGCACATTGCCTCGCAAAGAAAGCGTGTCCAAATCCCTACGCAATAACTTTAATTGCATCGATCTTCGCAAGGAAGTTGTCCCAACTCTTGCATTTTGCGGTAAATCAGCAATACCTGCATATCGCATACTCAAAAAACAATCCTCAAAACTAGCTCTTTTGGTAATTGCTGCAAGCTCTAGCCCACTCTCTAGCTCCACAGGCACATCTTTGAGACTATGCACCGCTATATCAATAGATCCCTCAAGCAACATCTCCTCAAGCTCTTTGGTAAAAAGCCCCTTGCCACCGATTTTTGCTAATGGCACATCAAGAATCTTATCGCCCTTGGTTTTGATGATTTTGAGTTCAGATTCTACTCCATGCTCAAGCAATAATCGCTTTTTGATATGCTCTGCTTGCCATAAGGCTAATGCACTACCCCTCGTTCCAATGATGAGTTTATTTGGCATTCTAGCTCCTTATTATGAGTTTGCATTGAGGATCACATCTAATGCCTGTGTCGCCTCAATAATCTGTTTTTGTCGTCCTTCACGCTTGATAAGCTCTACCTTGCCTTCACCAAGAGTTTTACCAACAATCAGCGCTTGATAAAACCCTATAAGTTCAAAATCTTTCATCTTAAAACCAAAGCGTTCATCTCGGTCATCAAGCACGACATCAACACCACGATCTTTAAGTTTTTTATAAAGCTCTAATGCATAAGACATTTGATTATTATCTTTAATATTTGAAACAATAATCACAATATCAAAGATTCTCACACCTTCTCCCCACACACAACCAAACTCATCGCTTTTTTGCTCCAAAATTGCCGGAAGCAAACGCGTAACACCAATCCCATAGCAACCCATAATCAGATTACGAGCTTTTCCCATATGATCTAAAAATGTTGCATTCATAGATGCAGAATATTTCTCACCAAGCTTAAAAATATGCCCAATCTCTATGCCTTTAGCATACTGCAATCCACATCCACAATGCGGACATTCATCGCCTTCTTTTACTTTGATGATATCTGCATAATGTGCATTTTGCAATTCATCAAGCTCATTAAGGGTAACTCCTACTATATGGTAATCCTTTTTGTTCGCTCCGACAATCATATCCTTAGCCTCTCGCAAACTCTCATCAAGTATATAACGCACACCATTAAGCCCCATAGGTCCTATGAATCCTGCCTGAAGACCTACAGATTCTAAGAGTGCTTGTGGCGCATCTTCTAACCCACTATAGTGCGCTACACCAAGTGCATTTAGTGCCTTTAGTGCCTTTGTCTCCTCACACTCATCATCTCCACGCACAAAAAATACCACCACTTCACTTTTATCATCTTGTGTCGTGGCTTTGTCATCTGCACTGCTAGATTCCCTTAAGGCTTTTTTGACTACAGCTTTTATAGTAAAAAATGGGTGAATCTTAAAAAAATCACATAAAGATTCTATTGTCTTAGTATCTGGTGTTAAAAACTCACAAAATGTTGCCTTTGGCGCTTGAGCACCATATTTTCCTTCATCATTTGGTGTTTGCCTACTCTTGCGCTTAGCGGCTTCAAGATTTGCACCATACTCGCAATTTTTGCACACAACAAGCGTATCTTCACCGCAATTTGCCAATACCATAAATTCCTTGCTACCACTACCGCCAATAGCGCCACTATCTGCCTCTACGACTTTATATTCTAACCCCAATCGCTCACAAATACGCCTATATGCTTGTTCAACCTCTCTAAATTCTCTATCCAAATCTTCATAACTACTATGAAAACTATAGCCATCTTTCATAACAAATTCTCGTGCGCGCATAAGCCCAAATCTCGGTCTAGCCTCATCACGAAACTTTGTGTGAATCTGATACATATGCAAAGGTAGTTGCTTATAACTTTTAATAAAAGATCGTGCGATGTGCGTTACCATTTCTTCGTGTGTAGGTCCTAGCACAAACTCATTATCTTTTCTATCTTGCAAACGCAAAAGTTCTTTGCCATATTGATTATAGCGCCCACTTTCTTGCCATAATTCCGCAGGTGTAACAAACCCCATAAGAATCTCTTGAGCACCGATTTTATCCATTTCTTCTTTGACAACAGCCCGAATCGCATCAAGCATTTTTTTACCCAATGGTAAAAAATTATAAATCCCACTACCCACTTGCTGAATATACCCAGCCCTAAGCAAAAGCTGATGACTAACTAAAATGGCGTCTTTTGGTATCTCTTTGAGTGTGGGGGCAAAAATCTGTGAAAATCGCATATTGGCTCCTTAGGATTGCTTTGTGTTTTTAGATTCTGTGAAATATTCTTCACATGTGTATTTATTGAGCATTACAATTTCATCATTGATGTCAAAAATACTCTTTACTGCCTCGATGATAGGATCAGAATTGATACTTTCTCCAGCTTCTTTTATGCGTATGGTGGGTTTATGCAAGAATGTATTAAACGCATTATGTAGAATTTTTTCGACATTTTGGCGATACTCACTAGGCAAAAAGCCTTTTTTAATCGCCTTATCAAGTTCTTTGAGGCTAGAATCTTTGGCTAATGAGCGCATATGTTTTATGATAGGATCTACACTCAAAGTCTGTAGCCACTTAAAAAACTCCTGCGTGTATTGCTCAACAATCTCATAAGCATCTTTTGCATTTTCTTGGCGTTGCTGCTTGTTTTTGGTGACAATCTCTTGCAAATCATCAACCCTATAAATCTCTAGATTCTCTATTTGCACTTCTTCTATATCCCTTGGCACCGCTAGGTCAAACCATATGCGCTTATGTGTGCTTGGGCGTATCATTTCTGTGCTAATCACACTATGAGGCGCACCTGTAGCACTCACTAGCACATCTGCACGATCTAGCACTTCTTGGAGTTGGCTAAAGGGCTTAATTTCTACTTTGCACGCAAATTCTTGTGCAAAATTTTCCACCACACTTTGAGCATTTTGCAAACTACGATTTATAAGCGTAATCTTTGTGTCATATTTTGCAAGGTGCTTTAAAGCAAGAATCGCCATTTCACCAGCACCCAACACTACTACTTCTTTAGAATCTAAACTTTCACCATATTGTGAAAATTTAGCTACAAGCATATGAATCGCCGCTCCAGCTACAGATGTATGACTAGAGGAAATATCCACGCTATTGCGCACTCTCGCGGCACATTTAAACGCATAGTGCATAAGGCGCGTTATGTCTTTGGCACAACACAAATTCTCATAGGCAAATCTATAGGCATCTTTGAGTTGCCCTGTAATTTGTGTCTCTCCCACCACAAGACTATCAAGACTTGAAGCCACGCTAAAGGTATGATAAATGGCATATTGATTAAGGCGTATGTCCGCGCATTCTCTAAGTGTCGCAATAGGAATGTGTTTATAAGACTCTAGATTCTCCAAAATATACTCACGCGCCACTTTGGTATCTAGCACACTCGCATATATTTCCACACGATTGCAAGTAGAAAGCAACATCGCCTCTTTAATCGCCTCGCACTCACAAAGTTTGCGTAAAAATGTGAGCTTTTCTTCATCGCCAAACGCCAATTTTTCTCGCAATGTCAAATCCATATGTTTATGCGAAAAACTTATAACAAGGTATTGCGTCTCTCGTTGTTCTTGCATCAAAACTCTCTTTCTATCATATTGTTTACAACCTCTTGAAGATGTGCATTGTTTTCACCCTGTATGGAATCTAATGCGCAAAAGGCATATTCTCGTGCCTTAGTGATACTATCTTGTATACAGTCATACATATAAAGATGTTCGCGTAGCCACGCTATGCTATCTTGGGAAAGTGGTGTGCAAAAAAGCGCCAATAACTCTTGTCTTTGTGCTTCATTTGCGCGTTCATAGAGATATATATAAGGAAGTGTGGTTTTACCCTCATTAAAATCACTCATTGCAGGTTTGCCCAAAACCTCTGAATCTTGTGTAATATCAAGCACATCATCAATAATCTGAAATGCAATACCAAGGTTATTGCCATACGCTCTATATTTTTGTGAATCTAATCCAGCCAATAACGCCCCACATTCCGCACTTGTAGCAATAAGCGCGGCAGTTTTTAGCTCACACATTTGCAAATATCGTGTCATATTGGTATTAAAGCTTTGTGCCATAAAAACATCTTCAATCTCCCCAATAGCAAGCCTACACACAGAATCTGATACACTTTTTGCAATCGCATTCTCATACGCACTAAGTTCAAAAAATGCCTTTGCATACAACACATCGCCAAGCATAATGGCATTTTTATTTCCAAAAAGTGCATTAAGCGATGGGGATTTACGCCGCATATTGGCATTATCAATAACATCATCATGCAAAAGCGACGCACTTTGGATAAGCTCGATAATTGCACATAACCTAAGCGCTTTTTCGTGTATGCCACTCACTGCCAAAAGAAGCTTAGATCGCAACATCTTGCCCTGACTTGTTTTGCCAAAAAGTTCGCTTATAATCTCATTGCGACAATCTGTGATATACTCTTGTATATATCTTAGAATCTGTGATCTTGCCATATCAAAATCTTGCATTTCTCCCCTTTATAGATTTTCTTCGGCTATGCTCGCACCATTACCTTCTATATAAAGGTGCAATAAAGCCTTTTTGTCCGAAAAATCCTTAAAAAAAATATGTAATTTTGGGCTTTGCTCGGCATTCCCCAAATCTAGCACAAAATCACTGCGCTGATAATCGCGATACAAAATCACTTGATAACGGAAACTATCATACGCAATATGCATTACTAATCCATAATTTTTATACAAAGTCCAACGCATACTGAATGGTTTTTGGGTTTGCTCTAAAACAATCTTGGCGCGATAATTCTGCTCTTTGGCAAGTGTTAGGTCTCTGTGCCACATCCACAAAGGCTGGGCAGCCTCCAAATAAGACATTATTAACGCGACAAGCAACCATCGCATTACTCGTGATTTCCCAAAATATTACCCATAGATTCAATAGCCAAAGAATCTACAAGATCGCGCACCTCTTGCTTTTGCTCTTCATCGAGTGAGAGGGAGAATTTTTGCACATCTACACTTGCTACGCCTTTAGATTCTAAAAACAACTCATACAAACTAATCACACCCAATAAACGCTCCAATTCCATTTCTACAAGCGTAGGTGATGCGTTGCGAATAATTTCATGCCATTTTTGCAGGGGTGACTTCCCAAACATCTCTAAATCATCTAGCTCCATAAACACACTCCTTAAATAAAACTCAAAATTATAGCAAAACATTGTTTTTTCTTAACTTATCTATGCTCAAAGTCTGTAATCTTGCAAGGATTAAGATGAAAAATAGATGACTCCTATACCCCTTAATATCTCCATGCAATGATACTTTTTATAAATCTTGTGCTAAAGAATATCCAGAGATTACTAAGCCTAAAAGCTTAAATATTGTAGGACATTCACTAGGTGGTTGTTTGGCTCAACTCCTCAACTTTTTTCTTGTCACTGCAGAATCTGCTAGCATCATTAGCACTTTATACTTATAATGTCTCCTTAGAATCCAGGAGTGTTGCTTGATGAAAATTTACCTTAAAATTCTGTATATTGGGTGGCTAGGTTTTTGTCTTTTAGTTTTTGTTATGTATCTAGGAGTGGCTTATCAACCACACTTTTTTTGGGGGCTTTTTGGGAGCATGGTATTAGCCATTACGCCTTACTTATGTTTTTTATGTATCTTTAAAATCCCTGTTGATTTTGAGATATATTGCAATAAAAATAACCAAAATATCAATGATTTTAAATTATTTTTTAAAAAATATGCGTTACATTTTCTTATTCCAATAATGGCACTTATGATATTTATAGTTTTTAATAATAGTATTATATCATCGGTATTGCTTTGTGGTTTGCCGTTTTTTGTGGTTGTATGCTGTTTGGATAAAAAAATTTATTATGTTTTATATAGCAAAATTTTGGAGATAATTATGGACACGATTAAAACACAAATCAACAACCTAAAAGATTACGCCGAACTAATCCAAGCAAGTTATTTTAACTTTGAATTTATTGAAAAGTTAAAATAATGCAGATTCTAAAAACACTCTATATTTGTTGGATTGTGTTTTGGACTTTAGCTGGATTTTTAGCTCTATGTATTGGACACGGAAATAATTACATAGAATTTGTGTTGGTATATTTTTCTATCTTTGCTTTTCCATACTTAATATATTGGATATGTATATATTCAAAAAAAATATTCAAGCATTCACGCTCCACTTTTAATAATATACTTATTTTGTTATTGCTTATATTTATTAGCATTCCGCTATTGTTGATTATTTCAAAAAACTTAGATATTATATAACTTGAAATTTGAGAGCTTAAAATGAAAGAAACAATCAACAACCTAAAAGACTATGCCGAACTCGCTCAAGCGAGTTATTTTCACCTTGAGTTTATTGATAATAGAAATATATTTGAGTTAGATTCAAATAATGAAAAAATATCAGATATTTTTTACCCTAGAAAGTATAAAGAAACAAAAATAACCTTACTCCATAGCATTAGTCAAAAATATAACACTGCTTCAGGTTTTAGTGCTACTTTATTCTATGATAAAGAAAAAGATAGGTTTGTAGCGGGGTTTAGGGGGACTGAATGCAGTTTCTAAAAATACTCTACATTTGTTGGGTTGTGTTTTGGGCTTTTGGGTGTATTTTGGGTGGAGTTATGGGGCATAATGCCACTTTTGGAGGAATGTTATATGTGTTTTTATTGTTGATTTTTTTACCCTTATTGCCATATTTTCTATATTTACTGCATAATAAAATAATACAAGCTAAAAATGCTTTAAATCGATTATTTTTTTATCTAACTTTTTTTCTTTGTATTTGCATTTATTGTTTTGTATTATTTGAATTTCATAGCAATAATTTTTTGTTTTATGTGGGAATCATTATCGTGTATGCTATAATTTTTGTAGTTATTCGCAGGAGCAAAAGAAGCAAAAATGAAACAAGCACTAAATAACCTCAAAGATTACGCCGAATTAGCTCAAGCTCCCTATTTTTATTTTGATTTATTTAAAGATTCTCAAGGTATCCCTAGAAAGATTTATGAGCTAGATTCTAATAGCAATAAAATAAAAGACGAAAGTTACCCTAGAGGCTATAAAGAAATGGAAGTTACTTTAGAACATATAGTAAGTCAGAAATATTGCAATCAAGAAGTCTTGGTGAATTTACAACAAGGTGATGATATTTTTACCAAAATGAGAAATGACGCTAATGAAGCTTTTAATTTTGATAAACTCAATGGTGAGTTTAGTGAGATTCAAGCTAAGAATTTTGCTAAGAGATATGAGATTAGATTCCACCAACCAAATACGGCTTCAGGCTTTAGTGCTACTTTGTTTTATGATACACACAAAGATAGATTCATAGTGGGATTCAGAGGGACGGAATGCAGATTCTAAAAACACTTTATATTTGTTGGGTTGTATTTTGGGCATTTGGGTGTATTTTGGGTGGAGCTATGGCACATAATGGAACTTTTATAGAAGCATTATTTGGATTTATTGTATTGTGTATTTTCCCATTATTGCCATACTTTTCTTGTCTAGTAAGCAACAAGATACTTCAATCTAAAGATAAATTTATTTCTGGATTTTTATGTCTGATTGTATTTTTTTTTGTCGCACTTTATTATTTTTTATTCTTTTTTTTCTTAAAGAATGGAATCTATTATTTTTTTAATAGCCACAATTATATTTATGGCAGTTTTTGTGGTAACATGCAAAAGAACAAGCAAAGGAAATCAAAAATGAAGCAATACATCAATAATTTAAAAGACTATGCAGAATTGGCTCAAGCCTCATATTTTTATTTTGATTTATTTAAAGATTCTCAAGGTATCCCTAGAAATATTTATGAATTAGATTCTAATGGCAATAAAATAAAAGACGAAAGTTACCCTAGAGGCTATAAAGAAATGGAAGTTACTTTAGAACATATAGTAAGCCAAAAGCATAAAGAACAAGAAGTCTTGGTGAATCTACAACAGGGTGATGATATTTTTACAAAAATGAGAAATGACGCTAATGAAGCTTTTAATTTTGATAAACTCAATGGTGAGTTTGGGGAGATTCAAGCTAAGAATTTTGCTAAGAGATATGAGGTTATATTTCATCAACCTAACACATTGACAGGATTCTCTGCTACCTTGTTTAGCGATAAAATGAAAAATAGATTCATAGTGGGATTCAGAGGGACGGAATGCAGATTCTAAAAATACTCTACATTTGTTGGATTGTGTTTTTGAGTATTGGTATAATAATATTTATACCAACTATTCATAATCTTAATTTTCATTCATTTTGTGCAATAATTTTACAGCTCATAGGTATGTTTTATCTCCCGCCAATGCTACTATTTAATCTTTATCATATTCTGATATTACGAAAAAAAGACTTTGTAATAAAAACTTTGTGGATTTTATCATATTATCCAATAGCATTTTTAGTATTTTTTATTTTAATGAGGTAAGAATTCCATATGAAACAACAAATCAACAACTTAAAAAACTATACTGAACTAGCCCAAGTTGCCATGGATATTTTCATTTGGTAGATAAAACCCATAAACATAATGATAAAGATGAAAAGAGACTAAATGAATTTAAAGATAATTTTAAAAAATATAAGCCAAATAAAAACCAAAGAAATATCACCTACGCAGATATACTCGACATTGCTTATAAATACTACCTTGATGATAATAGCAAACCCAAAGATGGCTTCTTTGATGATAGGTTATTTGATGGCGACTTCTCCCCACTCCAAGCCAAAAGATTCTTTTCTCGATATGATTTACTCATTCATCAACCAAATACCGAACCTGGATTCTCTGCTACTTTATTTGGAGAAAAAGAAACCAAAAGAATACAGAATCTAAAGGAGTTATATAATGAAAAAATTTCTAAACTTTATAATATTATCTAGTGTTGCTTTGTTGTTTAATGGTTGTATTAGTGGTTGGGGGTGGCTTGTGCCTTATTCTTTTCAGCCTAGCTATCATAAGTTTAAGAAAATGTGTAAGTTAAATAAATGAATTGCCATTGCAAGAACGCTATACAAAAGCTATGGAATTTCTCAATAATGATACAAGCAAATTGCATACATATAAATTTATGAATAAAACAGAGGGGTCATTTCCTAGATTTAAATTTTCTGACAGATTAACAATGGATATATATGTTACATTTAAAGATGATAAGCCAAAAGAATTTGTTCTAGATAATGTAGAGGAAGTCTATTTTTCGGTAAAATGGAAGAGTTATAGAGCTATATTGGAGCGAGAATCAGTGGCTTCTTATAATTTTATGTGGAATAAAGAAAATATTAAAGTATGTGGAGATGTTTTTTAATGCAAAACAAAAAACTTATCAATAAAATGAAAAATGCTGCTGAACTTGCTTGGGCAGCTTATGGATATTATCATTTGGCAACAACCAGCAAAAATCAGTCATTTATAGAATTAAAAAAGGAAAATAGCCAGATAGATTCTGACGAAAATTTTATTGAAAAAGAAATTACTCTTATTGATATTATGGATAGCACCTATAAGAATTATGAAGCACATTGTTTCAATCCACCACAAACAAAGAAAAAGGAGAAAATAGGCAAATTAGATGGCGATATGACTCCCACACAAGCAAAAAGATTCTTTGAACGCTATGATATATTAATTCATCAACCAAATACAGAATCAGGATTCTCTGCTACACTCTTTGGAGAAAAAAGAAAGCAAACTAATACAGAATCTAAAGAAAAAAGCTATACAAATCAATACGGCTATGTGAATTATATCCTAGCTATTCGTGGTACAGAATTTAAAGAAAGTATAAAATGAAAAAGACTCTTACACCTAAAGAGATTATCCTAAGTCTTATTGTGTTATTTGGAATCTATCTCATAGGAATCCCACTTTACTATACTCCTTATGAGTTGCAACCGAGTTATTGGGAATTTAGAAAGTTATGTGAGTTAAATATGCTTCCAAATAACGAGGAAAAGTATAATAAGATTCTAAGCTACTTTGATAAGAAGCTAGGCGATAGAGATGACTTTCCGCATACTAAGGAGTATTCAAGGAGGATAAAGCTACGCCTACTTATATACCACGATGAATATTACAAAGGGCAAAACATAACTTCTTTTGCTGAACAACTCAAGATAAATAATAAAGCAATGACTACGCCTAAAGAAAAATATAAGTTAGATTTTGATAAATTAGAGTCCATTATGTTGTGGGCAGAATGGGATACAAGGCGAATCAATCTTTATGGCAATGAGGGAAGTATGAAAATTACTTGGGATTTTAAAAATCCTGTATCTTGTGGCAATCTTTACAGGTAATTATGTTCAGAAAAGAAAATAACAAATCTATTACGTGCGAGGATTTAAAAAATGACAAATAAACAACAAGTGCAAAAATTAAGAGATTATGCAGAATTGGCTATGGCTGCTTATGGATATTTTCACCTAGAAACAAGCGAGAATAATCCAACATTTATTAATGTGAAAGACAACGAAGAACAAGAAATTCAAAAAGAAATTTCGCTTACTGACATTCTTGATATAACTTATAAAGATTACGAAGTTTATATACCAAGTCGTTTGCCTACTTTAAAACCTGATGAGCTAGGCACCCTCAAAGGCGACATGACTCCCACTCAAGTAAAAAACTTTTTTGAAAAATATGATTTACTAGATTTCTATCCTAAATTTGACACAAAAAAACAATAAACAGCAAAAGGGTTTCCACGCTTGTTTATTCCAAGATAAAGAATCTAAAGAATATACTTTAGCCATACGAGGGAGCTTTGATTCTACTGATTACACAACAGACTTTGTGAATCTCCTTAAAGATTCTACTAACCCTTAAAACTTTTTAAAAACCTATAAACCTTACAAAATACCTAAGACGATTAATCTACACGCAATCTATAAGGGAAAACCCCTACAGATTATTTAAGCGTGATACAACTGCCATTTGGTGTGCTTGTAAGCCTTCAGTTTTTGCAAGTGTGGCACACGATTGCCCAAGCTCACGCATCGCGTCTTTGCTAAAATAAATAATAGAGCTTTTTTTCATAAAATGCTCCACTCCAAGTGGGGAGAAAAATCGCGCACTACCTCCAGTAGGAAGGGTATGATTAGGACCAGCGAGATAATCCCCAATAGGTTCACTTGCATATTCACCCAAAAAGATTGCTCCAGCATTTTTAATACGAGGAATAAGACTAAAAGGATCAGGCGTCAGAATCTCCAAGTGTTCGGGTGCGATTTTATTCATCAAAGCCACACTTTCATCAAGGCTAGATGTGTGGATAAACACGCTACGATTTTGTATGCTAGCTTGTGCTATATCCTTGCGTGAAAGCGTAGGTATGATACGCTCAATATGTGCGATACTCTCAACAATAAGCTCCCTATCATCGCTAATGAGAATAGAGCTTGCAAGTTCATCGTGCTCAGCTTGTGAGAGTAAATCCCATGCAATATATTCAGTATTTGCCCCACTTTGTGCGATGATACCAATCTCACTAGGTCCGGCTATCATATCTATATTGACATCGCCAAAAACCATTTTTTTAGCTGTAGCGACATAAATATTGCCCGGTCCAGTAATGACATCAACTTTTTGAAAATCGCCTCCTCCATATGCCATAAGTCCAATGGCACTCGCTCCACCAACTTTGTAAGATTCTCTAATCCCGCATAAATGCAAGGTTGCCAAAAGTAACTCATTTGGTTGATTATGCGGTGTAGGTGTGCAAACAACAATTTCTTCCACTCCAGCCACAATCGCAGGGATAGCATTCATTAAAAGCGAACTAGGATAAGCAGCCTTGCCACCAGGTATATACAGCCCTGCACGTTGCATAGGAGTAATTTTTTGTCCTAACATGGAGCCATTAGATTCTGTATGTATCCAAGTTTTCTCTTTTTGTTTGCTATGAAAATCAAAAATGCGATCATATGCTATGTGCAGAGAATCTTTAAGATCTTTATCAAGATTATCATAAGCCTTTTTGCAATCCCCAGAATCTATACGCACTTGCGCAAAATCGCTTGGTTGCCACATATCAAAAGTGGCAATATGTCGCAAAATAGCAGCCTCTCCCTCATTTTTTATTTCACATAGGAGGTTTTGCACACTTTGGCTCACATGTGTCATATCCATTGCACCACGCTTTAAAATCTCAGAAAATTTGTGTGAAAAATCTTTACTACGCGTGTCTAATATCTCTATCATTTGCTACATTTCCTTATATAATAATTGTAAGTTTTGATTATAACAAAACATTACTTGCTTTTGGGTCAATATACTTTGCTATAATCCTCCCAAAACACAAAAGGAATATACATGACACTCTATGACTGCTCCAAAAACATACCTTATAAAGTCGTAGCGCTCCACACCACAGACAAAATACTCAAAGATCGGCTTATTGCTATGGGCATTTGTCCAGATAGCACAATCACACTCCACCACACAACACTTACCAAGGCAACGCTATGCGTAATGGTAAATAGCACACAAATTGCACTAAGAGCACAAGAAGCTAAGGAAATTGAAGTTTCTCCATTATTATGACGTAATCACGATAACACTACCACTTAAAAAACATATGGCTACAAGCCATAGTTTTCTTAAGCATCCTTTAAGGGGGGGGGTATAATTCTTCTTATAACAGGCTAAATATTACCTTAAAGGAAATGTCATGACACATGCTTCACTTAATGGCTTTAACATTACGGAATCTTTTTATTACGAAAATGGTTTTTATATCACTGCAGACACAAAGAGATTTGGAAAGTTTTTTGCGCATTATGAATTGTATAAAAAAATTCTCTCCTTACCTGGAGTAGCTATAGAATGTGGGATTTTTAAGGGTAATTCTCTTTTTAGATTCGCACATTTTCGAGAAATTTTGGAAATGCAAGACTCTCGCAAACTCATAGGATTTGATATGTTTGATGAATTTCCACAAACAGATTTTGAAGCAGATAAAATATTCAGGGAGGCATTTATACAAGAAGCGGGAAAGGGTATTACAGAAGAAGAACTCTGCAAGGTTCTAGACTTTAAAAAAAATTCGTAATTATGAACTTATCAAAGGCGATATCACTCGGACTGTACCACAATATTGCATATCTAATCCACAATTAAAAATCGCATTTCTCCACATAGATACAGACATTTACGAACCAGCTGTAAGTATTTTGGAACATTTTTGGGAAAAAATGGTAAGAGGCGGTGTAGTTGTCTTTGATGATTATGGGGTATTTCCGGGTGAAACCAAAGCTGTTGATGATTTTTTCATTCAAAAGATATACAGATACAAAATTACCTATTTGCCATACACCAAGCTTTGTCATTAAGCCATAATACAAACTCTTTAGATAGCATAAATTAATCACTACAGAGATTTGTTCCTATAAAATTTCTCTCTAATTCCTTGCAGCACTCTAGCACACTAAAGCTTCCTGCTGCTGGATCGCACACTAAATCCCCTATATTGGTGCAAGATTCTATAAGGTTTTTTTGCAAGGTTTTTGGTTTGCTATGAGGATGTGCTTTTAGCTCGTTTTGTGGAATCTTTTCGCTACACACATCGCGGATATTATGGAGTTTCCAAGTCCCCTTTGCTTTAATAGGTTTTTTTTGCACGATAAGTAGATATTCGCTTTGTTTTCTTGTGCGGTAGCCCATACCCATTTTCATTTTATCCCAAGTGATAAGATCCACAATCTCTAAAGATGTAGAATCTAGCCAAGGTCTCACGCCCTCACACAGGTGAAATTTATCAATCCATAGCATAAGATAACAACTAGGCTTTAAAACTCGGCTAATTTCTTGGATAAAATGTATAATCGTTGATTCAGACATTTGCACCAAGACACTACGCCCCTTCTGTCGCTCACCCTCATTGCCATAGCGCATTTTATCTAGCACACCACGATATTGTGGATCAAAAAAACATAAATCAATACTACAATCCCCCAAACTTTGGAGTAATTCTAAACCATCAATGGTGAGTTTGGTGTTTATTAGATCCAACATTGTCAAATACTTAAAGCAAAGTTTTTTTGTAGAATGCCAAATCCTTGATTTTAGATTCTATGCTTTCTGTATAATGTTCTAGTTCTTTTTTTCTTTTAACAGAAATTCCTATAAACTCGCTTTCTTGCTCTATGCCAACAAATTTTCTATTTAAAAGATTTGCTGCAATTCCTGTAGTGCTAGAACCTGAAAAAGGATCGCAAATGAGAGAATTTTCATTGCTTGACATAAGCAGTAATCGAACCAACAATGCTAAGGGTTTTTGAGTAGGATGTTTTCCACAACTTTTTTCCCAAGGAGCAATGGCTGGAAAGCTCCATACATCACGCATTTGCTTACCACCATTTAAGGCTTTTAAAAACTCATAATTAAAGGTATGCTTATATTTATGGCTTTTTCTTGCCCATATGATTTGCTCAGTAGAATGCGTTAGATAACGACAGCTAAAGTTTGGTGGAGGGTTAGTTTTTTGCCAAGTGATAATATTTAAAATCTTGAAATCAAGCTTTTGTAGTGCTCTCCCAAGTGAAAAAATATTATGATAGGTTCCACTTATCATAATACTGCCCGTAGATTTTAAGGCAATTTTTGCATTAGCAATCCATTTCATATTAAAATTATCAATGTCTTCAATTTCGTTACCCCTATCCCATTCCCCCTTATTCACGCTTACAATTTTGCCATTTTGGATGCTCAAACCATCATTTGACAGGAAGTATGGGGGATCAGCAAAAATTAAATCAAATTTTTCTTTCATCTGCGGCAAAAGCTCATTGCAATCACCTTGATAAAGGCTAAAGCTAGAATCTATGCTTGTAAAAATGGGTTTTAACGTGCGAAATTCAGCAGTCATTTTATGCCCTTAAGAATCCATAGGAATTGGCAAGCCAAAAACTTGTAAGGGAATATATTCAAAGTAATACCTACAATTCACACTAATAATATAATCCAACACATCTCTATATTCTGGTTTTTGGAACCAATTACTTAATAAATATACATACTCCACTTCCATATTAAGGCTAGATAAAAGTTTTTGATACTGTTTTTTCTTAAAGTCGCAAGTTTGTAATTTTTCATCAACAGAACCTGCGACCTGCTGAAATTTACATTCAATAACAAAAAATGTGTTATTGATAATAACATAGATGCTATCATCTGGCAAAAGCCTTTTAGAAATAATCTTTTTCCAATCTACTTGACGTTTTTCTAAAAACTTATAAAATTCATTTTTTTTAAAAATTTGTGCTACTAATTCATCGCAATAATATACTTGTCTATCAGAATCAATCCTGTATCCATTCTGCCTGGACAAAAAGGTAGCCAAATCTACCTTTCCTTCAAAAATTAATCCTGTTTTTGTATTTGAACCACCAATGCCATTTGCTATCATAAAATCCTCCTGCGATGATTTACCCAAACACCCTTTTAAAGATAAAATCCACATTTTTTGTATAGTAGGCAAACTCAAAGCAATCGCGGATAATCTGCTCTCCATTGCCACCATTCTTGCTAAGAAGTCCCACAAGTTCAGAATCTGCCAAAAGATATTGCAAATAAAGCGATTCGCCCTTTGCATTAAGCGCAGGTTGTCCCTCTTGCAAACTTTGCCATACTTTCATCGCATTTCTTTGCACGATCTTATAAGCATCTTCGCGACTTACACCGCATTTTGGAAGCTCTAGCAAGATTCTTTGAGAAAAAACTAAGCCACCTGTGAGATTAAGATTTTTTAGCATATTTTTAGGATACACGACAAGCTTATCAATCAAACCTGTAAGGCGCGCAAGCATAAAATCCGTCGTAATAAAACCATCAGGCAAAATAAATCGCTCCACACTTGAGTGGCTAATATCTCGCTCGTGCCACAATGCGACATTTTCCATAGCCGGTAGTGCAAAACTGCGTATCACGCGACAAAGCCCTGTGATATTTTCAGATAAAACAGGGTTGCGTTTGTGTGGCATTGCACTACTTCCTTTTTGTCCTTGGCTAAAATACTCCTCTGCCTCATACACTTCGGTGCGTTGCAAATGTCTAATTTCAACAGCAATTTTTTCACAACTACTTGCTAAAAGCGCCAAATCAGTCATAAGCCGTGCATATCGATCTCTTTGGATAACTTGATTACTTGCTGGAGCAGCCTTTAGCCCTAGATTTGCACATACAAGCTCTTCAAGTTCTATAGGAGTGTGGGCGAGATTCCCCATTGCACCGCTTATCTTGCCTACGCTAATCACCTCCAGGGTAGATTCTAAACTCTGCAAGTGTCGCCCTATCTCATCATACCATATCGCACACACTAAGCCAAAAGTGATAGGTTCGCCATGAATCCCGTGACTTCGCCCCACCATAAGCGTATCTTTGTGTTCATAAGCGCGTTTTTTTATCACTTCACGCAATGCCTTCACATCTTCAATGATGATCTTTAGCGAATCGCGCATTTGCAAAGCCACAGCGGTATCAATCGTATCACTAGAGGTGATTCCATAATGAAACCATCGTGATTCTTCACCTAGAGATTCTGCAACACTTGTAGTAAAAGCAATAAGATCGTGCTTAGTAACGGCTTCTATCTCATCAATTCTTGCGATATCAAACTTCGCATTCTCACAAATTTTCTTACAATCGCAATCAGGAATAAGTCCTAATGTATTCCACCCCTTAACCAATGCCTTTTCTACCTCTAGCCACGCGGAATACTTCGCATTCATATCCCAAAGCTTTTTCATCTCTTCTCTTGCGTATCGCTCTACCATAGCTCCAACCTCATAAACTAAATTTGTCTAAGCAAGTAAATACATAATCCTAACACAAAGCCCCTTAAAAACCATAGCAAAATAGAATCTAAAGTTTGCATAAAGTATAATTCAAGCATATATTTTGTTATTTTAGTTTATTAAGGTATGTGATGCGTATAGCTCTTTTGCAAGTCTCAAAAATAGAATCTCCTCTGTATTTACAATCCTATCTCCAAAATTGTGCCAAGCAAAATGTAGAAATAGTGGTTTTACCAGAATACACATTTGAGCCATTTTTTCGCCATTTGCAATCCCTGCCCTCACCACAACTCATCGCAAGTCATAATGTCAGCATATTGCGACAACTTGTAGTGTTTGCCAAGGAATATAACTTAGAAATTATCGCGCCTATTGTCGTGGATTTATATACCCTCAAGCTCTCAGGCAATCGCCTTTCAAATACATTTTATAAAACAATCGCGCTTATAGATTCACAAGGCTATACATTTTATGTCCAACAACGCCTCATAGATTATCCACATTGGAATGAGCACGCATTTTTTGCCAACAAACACTACAAAAAGCCAAAATTACCCCTCACCATAGAAAGAAAAGGCTTAAAAATCGGTGTCTTATCAGGGTTTGAATTGCATTTTGATGAAATTTTTATCGCTATGAAAGCCCAACCCTATGATGTGCTTATCGTGCCTTGTGCAAATACCTTTGACACACTCACAAGGTGGCGCTCATTATGCAAAATGCGTGCATTTCTTAATTCTTGTGCAATCTTGCGAGTAAATCGCGTAGGGACAGAATATGTCGATAAGACAAGTTGGAATTTTTATGGTGATAGCCTCTATGTCAATGCCTATGGACAAATCGAAGATAGTTTGCAAGATTATGAGGGGTTGATGATTGTCTCACTCCATACAGAATCTATCCAAAAAGCACGAGAAATGTGGCATTTTCATAAACCATTTGCACAGACATAAGCGCAACATGTTATGAAAAAGGAGTTTTTAAACAATGATTATCCACACATATGAATGCCTAGAATCCACACAAACTTTTCTCTTGCAAGGACTAAAATCTGGGACTTTACAAGCCCCTATTTGCATAAACGCACATAGGCAAACACACGGCATAGGCTCAAGAGGCAATACTTGGGAAGAACAACCAAGGGCGATATATTTTTCTTTTGCACTGCCTTTAAGTGCGTTGCCACAAGATCTCAAAATAGAATCTGCATCTATATATTTTGGGTTTTTATGCAAAGAAACACTCAAAAGTTTTGGCTCAAAAGTTTGGCTAAAATGGCCCAATGATCTCTACATAGGACATCAAAAAATCGGTGGTGTATTATGTAACAAATGGCAAGAGTATCTTATCTGTGGCATAGGCATTAATCTATATACCAAAGGCAATAATAGCGCTCCATACGCGACACTAGAGCCAGAAATCAGCGCACGCATAGAGACTATGGATTTTTTACAAAGATATTTTATAAGCGTTGAAAAAAAAATATCTTGGAAGCAAATTTTTAGATTCTATGCGTTAGAATTTCAAAACAATTTTGACTTTGACTTCCATCATAATGGTAAAAAAGTGTCCTTCAAAGAGGCAAAATTGTTGGAAGATGGCGCGATCTGTGTAGATTCACAAATCGTGTATAGTTGTAGATAACACTAAATAAATGGAGTTAGAGAATGTGTGAGGTTATAACCGTTGCAAATCAAAAAGGAGGGGTTGGCAAAACGACGACTGCTGTGAATCTTGCGGCGTCACTGGCTATATCCGAAAAACGAGTTTTATTGATAGATTGCGATCCACAGGGCAATGCAACAACAACATTTAACATTAGACGCACAGATATACAAACAGATATTTATCAGGTTTTGTGTGGGTGCAATACACTCTCTGATGCGATTATTGATTTGCAAGAGATTCCTTTTTTATCGCTCGTGCCTTCAAGCATTGCACTTGCTGGATTTGAAAAAGATTTTTACAACAAAAAAAGTGGGCAAATGATTTTGCGCAATAAGCTTGAAGAAATAAGACATAATTATGATTTTATTATTGTAGATTCTCCACCTGCACTTGGTGCGCTTACCGTGAATGCACTTGTTGCTTCAGATTCTGTTATTGTGCCTATACAATGCGAGTTTTACGCATTAGAGGGCTTAGCACAATTGCTTAACACCGTGAAAGTCATTAGGGATACAAGCAACCCTAATCTAAATATCAGAGGCTTTTTGCCCACAATGTATTCTAGCCAACACAATCTCTCGCGACAAGTTTTTGATGATTTGGCATTGCATTTTCAAAAACACCTTTTTAAAAGTGAAGGAGGAGAATATATTGTAGTGCCTAGAAGCGTGCGATTAGCAGAATCTCCAAGTTATGGGAAACCAATTTTGCTGTATGACGCAAAATCTAGCGGAAGCGTTGCGTATCAAAACCTTGCTGAACTTATCTTAGAAGGCGCGTAATGGCAAAAAAACCTAGAGGTTTAGGACGCGGATTAGACGCTATTTTTGGCGAAGTATCCCAAGCCTATGAAAACAATATAGGCAATTCTGATGCTGCGGTGCTTGAGCTAAGCGTGGAAGTCATCAAGCCAAATCCCTATCAACCAAGAAAATACTTTGAAGAAAATGCCCTGCAAGAACTTGCAGATTCTATCAAAGAGCATGGGTTATTGCAGCCTATTGTCGTATGTGAAGATGATAATGGAGAATATGTCTTGCTTGCTGGAGAGCGTAGGTTGCGTGCTAGCAAATTGGCAGGATTGCCAAATATTAAGGCTATCGTTGCTGATATAGACATTCACAAAATGCGAGAACTAGCGCTCATAGAAAATATTCAACGCGCAGATTTAAATCCTATCGAATTAGCCTATTCTTATCAAGAACTTATTGATGAATACAATATCACACACGAGGAACTTTCTCAAAGGATAAAAAAATCTCGCGCACAAATCACAAACACCCTAAGATTGCTAAGCCTTGAAACATTTGTGCAAGAAGCGCTCATAGAGGGCAAAATTTCACAAGGGCATGCCAAAATTTTAGTGACACTCTTGCCACAAGAACAAAAGTTGGCTTTAGATTCTATCATGGGACAAAAGCTTAATGTGCGCGATACCGAAGCATTAATAAAAACTATCAAAAATCAAAACACGCCAAGTCATACTCCCTCCAAAAAAACACAGATTTCAAGTGAGCTTGATACAGAACTTTTGGAGCAAGCGCGGAGTATTTTGCGCAAAAAGGGTTACAAAACAAGTGTCAAAAACAATCAAATTTGTATAGAATTTTCTCAAGATGTAGAAATTAAGGCATTTATTGAAAAAATTTCTCACTAAATTAAAAAGTTTAAGAAAAATCATAACTTAAATTGTTAAAATACTTGCAAAACCCTATGAGTTTTACAAGTGGGATTATCTATCACACACCAGATAGAATACATTACTAAGGAGTGTCCTAAATGGAAATATCAGTAAATAGCAATCTGATGATTTTAGTATTTTGCTGTTTTGTGCTTTTACTTTTCTTTCTTAATCAATGGTTGTATAAGCCACTTCTCGCATTTATGAATAAGCGTGATGAAATGATTAAAAAAGACTTGCAGAACACACAGGGTAATCTACAAGAAATTACAAAAATCCAAGATGAAATAAACACAATTATAGGGAATGCCCAAAAAGAAGCAAAAGAAATCATCGAGCAAGCAACAGCTAGAGAGAAAAAGCTCATGGAAGAAAAACTAGCTGAAAAAAAAGCCGAGTTAGATTCTAAATTACTAGCTTTTAGAGAAGATTTAGTCAGACAACAAAAAGAACTCAAAGATGATTTAGGCACACATATTGATGAATTTAAACAAAGCATACGCAAAAAGCTTGAGCAAGCATAAAAGAGGAGGAAAAATGAGATATATACTATGTATTGCTTTGGTAGTGATATTACCAAACTTCGCATATGCTTCCGGAGGATTTGAGCAAAGCGATTTTATACCTAGGCTTATAAACTTTGCGTTGTTTATAGCGGTTTTGTGGTATTTTACATTTGCGCGTATTAAGGCTATTTTTACCAATCGTAAGGCACATATAGCTTCCCAACTCCAAGAAATACAAAACAAGCTTCATAAAACACAAAAAGAAAAAGATGAGGCTTTAAAAAAGCTTGAAGAAAGCAAGAAAAAGGCGCAAGAAATCATCGATGTTGCCAAAAAAGAGGTAGCCATCATTTCGCAACGCTTTGCACAGCAAACACAGGCACAGATTCAGTCCCTTATGCAATCAGCACAAACAAATATGGAATTTGAGCAAACAAAGGCTATGCGAGAAGTTGTAGAATCTATGTTGAGCGATATAATTCATGCAAAAGATATGCAGCTTGAGAATAAAGATTATATCCACATCATTACAAAAAGGATTGCTTCATGATAGATTTGGTGGCTAAAAAATATACAAAGGCTATTTTGGACGCATTTTCAGCCAAAGAAATAGAAGACATTGTTGCAATCTTTTCTACCTTTAGCAAGGTTATTGAAGACAAGGCGATATGTAGCTTTCTCTACTCGCCATTTGTTGATAAGGCAAAAAAAGAGAAGCTACTTTTGGAAAGTTTGCGTGTTGATGGAGAAAAATTTGAGAATCTTATTAAGGTTTTGGTTCGTTCAGATAGAATCTCTGCTATACCAGAGATTGCAAAAACACTTGAAAAAAAGATTCTCGCAGACACAAAACACTATGTGGCAGTGCTTAAAATTAAAGAAGAAGTAGATTCTGCGACATTACAAAACATTGCTAAAAGCTTTTCGACAAAACTTAATGTCAATCTTGATGTGCGCCAAGAAAAAACGAGCATTGATGGCATTAGACTAAGCGTAGAAGATCTAGGCATTGAAATCTCTTTTTCCAAAGAGAGGTTTTTTGCTGATTTGACAAATCATATTCTCAAAGCAATTTAATCTAAGACAAGGAGTAGAACGTGGTAGCAAAACTAAAGTCAGAAGAAGTTAGCTCAATCATCAAAGAGCGTATAGAAAACTTTAATATCAGTGTTGATATTAGCGAAACTGGTAAGGTCATTTCCTATGCTGATGGTGTAGCAAAAGTCTATGGGCTTAATAATGTTATGTATTATGAAATGGTTGAGTTTGAAACAGGCGATATAGGCATTGCAATGAGCCTTGAAGAGGCAAGTGTTGGTGTTGTTGTCATTGGTGGTGGCAAAGATATCAAAGAAGGTATCTCTGTTAAAAGACTAAAAAAACTTATGAAGGTGCCTGTTGGAGATAGTGTCGTAGGACGTGTTATCAACACTCTAGGTGAAGCTATTGATGGCAAGGGCGCTATCGAAGCTAGTGAGTTCCGCTTTGTTGAAGAAAAAGCGCCTGGCATTATGGCTAGAAAATCTGTGCATGAGCCACTACAAACTGGAATTAAAGCAATTGATGCACTTGTGCCAATCGGTCGTGGGCAAAGAGAGCTTATCATTGGCGATAGACAAACAGGTAAAACAACAGTGGCTATAGATTCTATCATTAACCAAAAAGGACAAGATGTTATATGTATTTATGTAGCTATTGGTCAAAAAGAGTCTACTGTGGCACAGGTTGTGAGAAAATTAGAAGAACATGGAGCTATGGAATACACAATTGTTGTCAATGCTCCTGCTTCATCTTCTGCTGCTATGCAATTCCTTGCTCCATATACAGGCGTTACCATTGGTGAATATTTTAGAGACAATGGGCGTCATGCACTCATCATTTATGATGATTTGAGTAAACATGCTGTGGCATATCGTGAGATGTCTCTAATCCTTAGAAGACCACCAGGGCGTGAAGCATTCCCAGGAGATGTATTCTATCTCCACTCACGACTCCTTGAGCGTGCCGCAAAACTTAGTGATGATTTGGGTGCTGGTTCTTTGACAGCTTTGCCTATTATTGAAACATTGGCAGGAGATATTTCAGCATATATTCCAACAAATGTTATTTCTATTACGGATGGACAAATATTCCTAGAAACAGATTTGTTCAATTCTGGTGTGCGTCCTGCGATCAACGTGGGCTTGTCAGTTTCTCGTGTTGGTGGTGCTGCTCAGATTAAAGCTACAAAACAAGTTTCAGGAACACTTAGACTTGACTTGGCACAATTTAGAGAGCTACAAGCATTCTCTCAATTTGCTTCCGATCTTGATGAAGTCAGTCGCAAACAGCTTGAAAGAGGTCAAAGAATGGTTGAAGTTCTTAAACAACCTCCATATTCACCGCTTGCTATTGAGAAGCAAATTGTGCTTATCTATGCAGGAGCAAAGGGCTTCCTTGATGATATTCCAGCAAATAAAGTATCAGATTTTGAAGCAGATTTCTATCCATTCTTAGAGGCAAAATTCCCAAAAATCTTGGAAGATATTCGTGCGAAAAAAGCTTTGGATAAAGATACAGAGGAAGAGTTAAACAACGCAATCAAAGAGTTTAAAATAAGCTTTTCTGCATAAGCGAACATAAGGAGTAGTTGATGGGCGGCAATCTTAAAGACATTAGACGTAAGATTACAAGTGTCAAAAACACGCAAAAAACAACGCGTGCTATGAAACTTGTTTCAACTTCTAAGCTCAAAAAAACAGAGGAGTTGGCGAGACGTTCCAGGACATACGCACACAAACTTAATGAGATGTTTGATGAAATTGTTCGCAAGATTCTTATCAAGGGTATGGAGAATATCAATAGTAAATATTTCTTGGGTTCTAAGCCAAGAGAAATTAAAAAAATTGATATTGTCTTTATTACAGCTGATAAAGGCTTGTGTGGCGGTTTCAATCAAGCAACAATAAAAGAAGTTATGCGCCTTATGAAGCACTATAAAGAACAAAATATCAAGGTGCGTTTGCGTGGTATTGGTAAAAAAGGAATTTCATTTTTTACCTTTAATGATGTCGAAGTGCTTGATAAAGTTGTAGGATTGAGTGCTATGCCAACATACGAGGGGGCTGCGCAGTTTATCCAAAATGTTGCAAAGGATTTTTTTGATGGTCTCACCGATGAAGTCATCATTGTCCATAATGGATTTAAAAACATGATTTCACAAGTGTTGCAGACACAGGCTTTGCTTCCATTGACAATCAATATAGACACGCAAAAAGCTCTTGAAGAGCACGATACAATGAGTATAGAATCTGAAGAAACTGAAGATATACTACTCGATCAACTCGCGCAAAAGTATGTAGAATACAATATGTATTACGCACTGATAGATTCTTTGGCAGCAGAGCATAGCGCAAGGGTGCAAGCTATGGATGCAGCCACAAGCAATGCGGGTGATTTGGTAAAAAGTCTTAGTATTGCTTACAACAAAGCGCGTCAAGAGTCTATTACAACCGAGCTTGTTGAAATTAATGCCGGCGTTGAGGCAATGAAATAAACTTAAAGAGGAGAGAATATGCAAGGTAAGATTATACAGGTTATGGGACCAGTTGTTGATATAGAATTTGATTCGTATTTACCATTCATCAATGAAGCCGTAGATGTAGAATTTGATGTAGAAGGTAAAAAGAATAAGCTTGTGTTAGAAGTAGTAGGGCATTTGGGCGATAATCGTGTCCGCACAATTGCTATGGATATGACAGAAGGTTTAGTAAGGGGCGAGAGCGTTAAAGCTCGAGGCAAGATGATTGAAGTGCCAGTAGGTGAAGCTGTATTGGGTAGAATCTTTAATGTAACAGGTGATGTGATAGATGGTGGAGAACCACTTAATACAGACCTTAGATGGCCTATCCACAGAGATGCTCCAACTTTTGATAACCAAAGCACTAAAACTGAAATGTTTGAAACAGGTATCAAAGTCGTGGATTTACTTGCGCCTTATTCTAAAGGTGGTAAAGTCGGATTATTTGGTGGTGCTGGTGTGGGTAAAACCGTGGTTATTATGGAGCTTATCCACAATGTTGCTTATAAACATAGCGGTTATTCTGTATTTGCTGGTGTTGGAGAGAGAACAAGAGAAGGAAATGACCTCTATAACGAAATGCAAGAAGGTGGCGTGCTAGACAAAGTGGCATTATGCTATGGACAAATGAATGAACCACCTGGGGCAAGAAACAGAATCGCATTTACCGGACTTACTATGGCTGAATACTTTAGAGATGAAAAAGGCTTAGATGTGCTTATGTTTATTGATAACATCTTTAGATATGCACAATCTGGTGCTGAAATGTCTGCGCTCTTGGGACGCATTCCATCAGCGGTGGGTTATCAACCAACACTTGCAAGCGAAATGGGTAAACTTCAAGAACGCATTACATCAACCAAAAAAGGTTCTATTACCTCTGTGCAAGCAGTATATGTGCCAGCTGATGACTTGACAGACCCAGCTCCTGCCTCTGTGTTTGCGCACCTTGATGCTACCACAGTGCTTAACAGAAAGCTCACAGAAAAAGGTATTTATCCGGCTGTTGATCCACTAGATTCAACTTCTAGAATCCTTGATCCACAAGTAGTAGGAGAAACACACTACAAAATCGCGACAGGTGTGCAACAAATTTTGCAAAAATACAAAGACTTGCAAGATATTATTGCAATTTTGGGAATGGATGAGCTTTCTGAAGAAGATAAGCAAACGGTGGATAGAGCAAGAAAAATTGAAAAATTCCTTTCTCAACCATTTTTCGTTGCCGAAATATTTACAGGAAGTCCTGGTAAATATGTAACCCTAGAAGAAACACTAGAAGGCTTTAAAGGTATTTTGTCAGGAAAATATGATCATATTCCAGAGAATGCTTTCTATATGGTAGGCAATATCCAAGAAGCACTAGAAAAGGCAGAAAAACTTAAGGCAAACGCATAACATAAGGAGGCTTTAAATGGAAACTTTAATGTTAAGTATCGTAACCCCTTATGGCAAAATATACGATGGGGCTGTAGAATCTGTCGTAATGCCTGGTAGTGAAGGAGAATTTGGAGTATATCCGGGACATTGCAACTTGCTTTCATCACTCAAAACTGGTGTTATCGAGATTTGCAAATCTAGTGGAGATTTAGAGCTTGTAGCTATCAATTGGGGATATGCCGAAGTCTCACCACATAAAGTTGATGTAATAGCTGATGGCGCTGTATCTATCAATGGCAGCGATGAAGATCAAGTAGCCACAGCTATCGAGAATGCTAGAAAACTCCTAGAAGAAGCGAGCAACGATCATGTTGCAATTTCTTCTGTTGTTTCTCGCATAGAGGCTGCTGCACGCATAAAATTTTAGGCTTATCAATGCTCTTTAGTATTAAGCCTAATGAATTTGTGAAACTTACATGAATACTTTTTTAGTCTTTATTGCGCAAAGTCATCCAGTTACGATTGTGGTATTTGGGTGGCTTAGCCTTTATTTCTTGATAACACTTTGGATCTATCTTTATAAAACACTTACTCTTGGTGATTGGCTTTCTAGGGAAAAGCATAATGTTGCACTTCTTTCCACAAGTCCTGTTAGTCTCCCAAAAAACACCATTTTAAATGATTTATTGCTTAGTCGCAATGCCATAGATTCGGATCTCTTGCAAGCTTGGAAAACTAAGGCTTTGCAAAAAGCAACAAGAGGACTTGTGTTTTTAAGTATTGTCTCATCTACTGCCCCTTTTATAGGACTTTTTGGGACTGTGGTAGAGATTCTTGAAGCCTTTTCTCATCTAGGTGGGGGCAATGTATCTTTTGACATCATAGCACCCGTAATTTCCAAAGCCTTAGTAGCTACTGCCTGTGGAATCTTGACAGCTATTCCGGCGTATTCATTTTATCTCCTCCTAAAACGCAAATCCTACAACATAGGAGTTTGTATCCAAATGCAAATCAACCTCATGCTAAGCTCCCAAAGAAGTAATCTATGAGAGAGGAAGAGCTCGATCTAGAGGATAAGCCAGAGCTTAATATCACACCACTTGTTGATGTGATGCTTGTCCTTTTGGCTATCTTAATGATAGGCATACCAACCATTACCTACCAAGAAGATATTACCCTACCTCGCGGATCAAAAAGCAAAAAACTTGCTCAAGATTCTATCCTAGAAATACGCGTAAGCTTAGATAGAAAAGTGTATGTTCGCGATGATGTCTATGATCTTGCAACATTTGGAGAAAATTTTGTGCTAAAAAGCGCACATTTTGACAAAAATATCCCTGTTTTCATACGCGCTGATAAATCTTTGCTGTATGATGATGTTATCTATGTTCTAAAATCCCTCAAAGAATCTGGATTTCTAAAGGTTTCGCTCATCACAGGTGCCTAAATGCGTTTTAATGTTATAATGTTTGTGGCAAGTGGAATAATTGCATTTTGTCTATATGCCTTGCTTCTGCTAGTGTTTGTGGGAGCTTTTCATACACAACCAACCAAATACACAACACTTCAAGAATCTGCAATTACAATCCAAACTATTGACATACAAGCATATCTTGATCTTACACCAAAGCAAGAGCCCAAAGCCCCCACCACCAATCCACTTGAAGGCAGTGGGATAAAGGATATGTTTGCACAAATTGATGCCAACTCTTTTGCAAAATCACAAGAAATAGCTGATGATCGAGAAAAATATGCCCAAAATGCAAAAAAACTAAACGAGCTTGCGCAACAAAGTAAGGATTTGCAACAACAACTCCACGATCTTAACACCACGATTACCATTCAAAATGAAAGCACACAACAAGATGATGGCAAATACGATGAATGGTTTGCAAATATTAGCAAAATTTTACTTGCGCATTGGGATAAGCGCTCACGCTTCCTTGCACGAGATTTAGAGGGTATTGTAGTCTTTGAAATTAATGCACAAGGCAAAATGCACTACATGGTCAAACGCTACACCCTTGATAACGCATTTGATGAGGCACTCGATGCTACGCTTAAGGAGTTAGAAACCTATCCATTCCCTCCTCCAAAACAATCAAAAAGTTTTAGCGTAAGCTTTGGAAGCCTAAAAAGCAAAACCCGCTAAACACAAAAATACACCAAGGCATAACCGCCAACCATCAGCAATATCGCCAACACAAAGGCTAACCCAAACGCCTTACCCCCAGAATCTACAAATTTTTTAAAGTCAATTTGTAAGCCAAGTGCGCTCATCGCCATTACAAGAAAAAATGTAGAGCTTAACTCACCGCTAGTAACAAGCCATTGTGGCAATGTAAAAAGAGAATTGATAATGACCACCCCCAAAAAGCCAAAGGCAAACCACGGAATATGTAAGTTGCGTTTTGATCCACTTGGCGTAGTAGAAAATAGTAATGGCAATATAAGAAGCACAGGTATTAGCAAGAGAACGCGTATCATCTTTATAATCACAGCGATTTTTTCAGCCTCAGGTGAGATTCCGCTCCCTGCACCTACAACATTTGCTACTTCATGCAATGTCGCACCAACATATACACCCCACTGAATCTCACTAAGTCCAAGCGTAGAAATCGCATACACAATAGGATACAAAAACATAGAAATAAGCCCAAAAACTACCACGCTTCCTACTGCGATAATGCCTTTATAGGGTTGAGATTTTATGCTAGATTCTAAAGCAAGGACAGCGGCAGCACCACATATTGCGCTACCTCCACTCACAAGAAGTGCAAGCTCTCTATCAAGCTTAAATACCTTGATACCAATGAATGTCCCAATTACCAAGATTCCAACTACAACACTTACACTAATAAGCGTTCCGGATAATCCCACACTCATAATGCCATCAAAGCTCACACGGAATCCATACAAAATAATTCCTAAGCGTAAAAGCTTTTTGGCACTAAAGACTACACCTGTATCACAAGAACTTTTAGAATGATGATACAAAGATGAGGCAAGGATACCCAAAAGCACACCAATAATCAAAGGTGAGATATGATAACGCACCATAAATTCACACGAAGCAATATACATACTGCTCAAAGAAATAAGCAATACCAATACAAAACCATTAATAAGATTATAAAATGTCCGCATACAAATCCTTTTTGAAAAATTAATGCAAGGGAGGTTGCATTTTTTTAATAGTCCTAATCGTGCTTAATCCATAAATATAATTTGCTGCCACAATCAGTTCTTTTGCTACGCTATGACTAAATGCCAAATCATTGAGCAATGATGTCCCCTCTGCGGTGCTAATGGATTTCTGATAAATAAGAGATTGGATGACAACAAATGCTTCCTTATCTTGTCGTTTAAAAAACTTTTTTGTTGCTTTAGCGTTATTTTCACATCACTCAATTTTTCTTTTGGAGCATGCTTAATGTAATCAATAAAACGCAAAAGATTTGCTAAATCCAATCGTATTTCATCATACACTTCTTGTAGAGCTACATTTGAACCCAAGGCATTTTTACGCATATTTTTTTGCAAAAAACTAATATTTTTTGTTGCCTCGGCTATCTTGCGTGAAGCGATTTGTAATGCCACAATGCGTTTAATATATTCTGGATCTTGCACAAAGGTTTGCAACTTGGTAGAAAAGTCCATAATGGCATTAAAAAGTGATTTTATTTGTGTGTTATAAAATTCTGATACATCAAACTCACGCCTAAACCATTCACGCTTTGCAAGTAATTCTTTAATAGGTGTATCAGATCGAATATCGGTGCGTGAAAATCCGGTGGTATGTGCAATAATAGCAAAAGCATTATCATAGAGGTGTTTTACCTCATTTTCTAATGCATGAATGGCTGTGTCTTTATAGGGTAATAAAGCATCGCTAATAAAAAGTGGCGCGGTATCTTGCGTGCCGTGTCCTTTAATCAAAGTAGTAAGAAATTCTGCAATACGAGGAATAAACATAATAAATAGCACCACCCCAAAGAAATTAAAAAGCGTGTGCCACACTGCAAGACGCAAGATAGAATCTGCACCCAATCCGATAATATCTGAAATAGCATTATTAATCTGCACAAAATAAGAGAAAAAGACTGCTACAATCAGCACCATAACAAAATTAAATATGCAATTTGCTACCGCCAATCTCTTGCCATTGATATTGGTGCTAAAAGAAGCCACAAGCGCAGTTACCACACCACCTGCACTCGTGCCAAGTGTAGCAGCAAGCGCATCTGTATAGCCGATTTGAGATTGTGTATAAGCAGTGATAATGATAGCAAGTGTAGCATGTGAGCTTTGAATTACTGCTGTTATTAATGCACCGATGAAAATAAAACCTACGATGGCTCTATATCCCTCAAGTTTATATTGAGAGAAATCCATCACATCTTTAAATCCCTCAAAACCTAACTTGATATAAAACACTCCAAGAAAGAAAAATCCAAGCCCAGCAAGGATTTTACCCACACCTTTATAAGAACTAGATTTTTGAAAATTAAACAATAATCCACCCACAATAAGTGGTAGCGCCAAAGAAGAAATATTAATGGAAGAAGCCCCAGCAATCAACCACGAACCCGTAGTGTTGCCTAGATTTGCTCCAAAAATCACACCAATGCCTTGAACCAAACTAATAAGCCCTGCGCTCACAAATGATATAGAAAGCACGGAAACAAGGCTAGAGCTCTGCATAAGTGTTGTTACAATCGTGCCAAAAATGATACTTCGCAATGATGTTTTGGTCGAGTTTGTTAAGGTTTTTTCCAAAACACTCCCAGAAAACACCTTAAAACCATCACTTAAAAAAAGCATACCAAAAAGCAAAATCGCCACACCTGCGCAAAGTTTGCCCAACTGCTCATTAACAGCTAACCCATAAATAACACCAAGTATGGCAATTGTAAGAGAATAATGCCTAATGATCGTATAAAAGCGTAACACATCTCATCCTTTATCTTGGTGCAAAAAACCCAAAAAATTACTATCTTTTATAGAATCTAAGGGTTGTTTATTACATACCAAAAAGACTATTTAAGCCCCCATTATTAAGTCCGCCCCTATCAAGCATAAGTGAATAATTCGTGCAAGCACCTTGTATCCCATATTCACACGCAAGCCCAAAAAGCTCTATAGCTCTTGCTTTATTTTGCTTTACACCAAAACCACCATCATACAAAACCCCAAGATTATTGCAGCTTTGCATATACCCACCATCACACGCCGTGGTAAAATATTTGGCTGCATAAAAATAGCTTTGTGCTGCACCCTCTTGACCTGTAGCATAGAGATAGCCTAGATTCCCACACGCTACAATATCCCCTTGCTCACACGCCACATAATTCATCTCAACGATACCCATTTTATCTTTTGTCATACCATACACATTATATGTATTTGTCATCAAACCAAGATTATAACAACCTAAATCATTTCCAAACGTGCATGCTGCACGATATGCTTCCATAGCTTTAGCGTAATCTTTATTTGTCCCTACACCATTAGCATACATCCAACCCAAATTTGTGCATGCCAACCCATCTCCACCTGCACAAGCAATTGCATATAATTCGTGAGCTTGTGCCTTATCTTGCTTCACTCCTTCACCATTATCATAGGCAAGAGCGAGATTCGCACAGGCTACATTATCTCCACCAGCACAAGCTTGAGCATAAAACTTCACAGCCGTATCTGGTTCAGGCACTCCTGTAGTCATACCATACATATAAATAAGTCCACTCCCAAAACATCCAGCGGCATTTCCACCTCTACAAGCCTGTGTAAAAAGTTCCAAAGCCTTGCCATAATCTCCCATTTTTGCAAATGCCATAGCGGAGTTTAATGACGCATTAGCATTTTGCATCATGGCAGTAAAATCATCATAGGGCATACTTGCAGTATTTTGAGAATCTGTGTTGATAGGATCTGTATTTTGGACTACATTATTAGAAGGGGAAGATTCCTGCTTGATAGTCGCATCTGTAGAGTTTTCTGGCTCTGCATACGCGATACCAAACACACATATAATACATATAATCATTTTTTTCATAGCCCACTCCTTTGCATAATAT
>NZ_NESU01000010.1 GCF_002287135.1 Helicobacter sp. TUL | reverse complement strand
CAATCTGCCCACTTGTGATAGAATCTAGTCCTTTAGATTCTAACTTTGTTTTGATATGTGAGTATATGGGGAGTTTCATTCATTTTTTCCTTTGTTTTATAGTGTTATTGTAGCATGCTGATTATTTTCAAACACCTTACCCCAATGATTAGTAGTAGATTCTACAGGTCCAAAGCCAAAGAATCCCTCAATAGATTCTATATTGCTATATGAAGATTCTATAAACTCATTGAACAAACTTTCAAATTCATCAAAGCTCATTTTACTTTGCAGAGACTCATTATCTATATTTTTGATATCTTTTACCCACTCAAAAAATGGCTTTGTGATATCTGCATAGCATTGTCTAAGAAATGTGAAGTTATCATTAAATTCTTTTCGTAATGTCTCATCAAAATCTTTATCATTTGCTTTTGTCTTATCCAATTCAGTATCTCTCCAAGCTTTAAATTTATCACTTCCATCAAAATAATATTTGTATTTGCTTAATTCTTGTTGCAAATTAAAAAGGGTTGTGTCAGCCACAAAACATCGCATTTGTTCTATATGTATCTTGCATTGATTGGCTTGTTCTAGCATATTATATTTTAGATAATGTCGATACAAATCTTCTTGCATGTTTATTTGCATATCATTACATTTTACTTTCTCTATTTTTAATCCTAGAAATACATGAGGATTTCCCTCACTACCCATCATAAATCCCCAATCATTTACATAGACTCCAAGGGAGTATCTTTTATTGTGTGTCATTGGGAGTCCTTTTATTATAAATTATATCTCTAGCAATTTGCGAAATATATTTCTGTGATGAACAATAATCCATGTGATGTATCTTATACCATTCTTTGTATATTATATCATCGCCTATATATTTTTTATTACCAAATGCTTTTTGTTTTATTATTACAGATTCTTCTTCCCAGTCTTTACCATAAAGCAAAGGTTTGCATGATATATATTCTTTAGAATCATCATGCATAGAAAAACTTTTTTGTGTCCAACCTGTGTAATATTGAAAACCAGCTATATACAAGTAAAAAGGTTCGTCTTCTTGTTTTGTTTCAACTCTTCCTGCTAACATTATTATGTGCCTACTTAAAGAAAAATATGAATAAGGCAAATTAAATAGGTCCTCTAGCTTTACGCCTTCTTGTTTTATAGGTCTCGCGTATATTGCTCTCCCCACTTCCTCTTTGCATAATCTCTCAAACTCTTTATATTCAGAATCTAAGCTTTTAGGGATAAAAGCTCGGTAACTTGTGGGATAATAGATAGAGCATGCAGATAAGCATAGCAAGATTCCAAGTATGCCTAAGATAGTGAGTGGTGTTTTCATATTCTCTCCTGTGGTGTATCTATTTGCATTATGTTCATCTTTTGTCTTACATGTATTATGATAATTTCTAAGCATTATATACTAATTTGTAAGAAAAGCATTAAGGCTAGCGTTAGAGAGAATAATTTAGGATTGTAAGGTTAGAGTTTGCTAGAAAGATATTGAGGGCGCTAAAGCATTGTTAGATTCTATAGAGTGAAAATCACTTCCACCGATTAAATGAGAGATAGGCTTAAACATAGAATCTTTTTTATGTCTAAGCAACCTTTCTAGTATGCGCTATAGATTCCTAAAGATATTTCGGTTTGATATTGGTATAGCATTGTAGCGGATATGGATTGCTAAAAATAACATAGATTGTCTCCTTAAAATTTTCTATCTTAGGATAGATGATACAAGCTTTGAATCTGCTTGTTATGTGTTGTATAGCAAAACTTTGAAAGAGAAAATCATAAAAAGCAACCAAACCACCAATGCTTATCCAAAAATATGTAGCGCTTATAAGTAAGTTGCCATGTAATAGGAATTATCTTAGATTCTAAAATGTGCCAAGATACAAAATATCCCTTATTTCCTCACTATGCACCATACCAACCGCTTAGCTTTCCTTGATTTTGCAAAGAGATACAGAGATTTTCATAACTCATATTAGCTTCTTGTAAAATCCCTTTTAGGAGTTTGTATGAAGATTCCATACCGCCTTGTTTTTCCGCCTCTATGAGTTGTTTATACACACTATCTAATACTTTTACCCCTTCTTTGCTCGGACATCGTCTCACAGAATAATATCCCACCATTTTTCCATTTGGATCGTATGAGGGCGTGATATTTGCAAAAACCCAATATGTTTGATTATATCTACTTAGATTCTTCACAAATGCAAAAAATTCTCCGCCACCTTGAATCGTATCCCACAACAATTTAAAAGCTATACGAGGCATATCCGGATGTCGGATTAGATTATGAGGTTTGTATAAAAATTCTTTTTCGCTATATCCACTAAAATGCACAAAATCGTCATTTCCATAAATGATCTTGCCACTTAAATCTGTCTTGGAAGTGATTAATGAATCTACAGCCAAAAAAATCTCTGTCATACAATACCCCCCAAATATGTAACAAAGTTTATAGCCTTATGCAAAGTGTATCATTCCTCTACAGGTAATTCCAATATACTCTGAAGTGAATGCAAAAACTCCACATCCTTACCTTGATGCCACAAATTTAGAAAAATCTCTTTGCACATCGGACAAAAACGCAAAGGCGTATCTGTATACCAACCCACCACGCTATTTCCTCGATACACGCTAAACTCAAAAGCATTCCTCTTAGGAGCGACAAGCAACAAATGTGGATTATGAGCATTATACAATCTTTGAAACTCTTCACACGCACAAAAATGCAACAATGGCGCACCATTGATACTAAAAGTATCATATGGAATACGATTAAGATATGCTAGGGATTGCAAAAGTGCGCCATCTGGAAAGCACACATAATTCATGCCTGATTTTTGTTCTATGACACTTGTATTTGCATAGATTCCTTGGGTTTGAAACATTTCTTTTAATTCATTAGCAAAGTCCTTAAACCTTGATAGACTCTTGATTGTTTGTTCAAACACGACACAAGCCAATAGCTATATTATTCATTGCCTCCGCATTCACGCTCTACAATATCACAAAGTGCGTGTATCACAAGAATATGTATTTCTTGAATCCTTGCTGTATCATCACTTGGCACAATCATATTGACATCACACAATGCTTTCATTGCTCCACCATCGCGACCGCTTAGTGCGATAGTTGAACAACCTAAGGATTTTGCGACATTTAACGCGTTAATGACATTTTTAGAATTTCCACTAGTTGAGATTCCAAAGACGACATCGCCCTTATGCGCAAGTGCTTCAACTTGACGAGAAAATGTAAATTCATATCCATAATCATTGCCAATCGCTGTAAGTGCAGAAGTATCCACACTTAATGCAATAGCCCCCAATGCTTTTCGCTCACGCTTATATCTACCTGTAAGCTCTGCGGCAAAATGCTGTGAATCTGCCGCACTTCCACCATTGCCACAAATAAGCACTTTGTTACCATTTTTGAGACACTCTGTGAGTATATGAGCGCCTTGGGTAATAGAATCTAACATACATTTAAGCGCGTGAGAACTCACTTCTATATGATTTAAAAACTCCGCTTGTATAAAATCTTTCATCACATACTCCTTATTTTTTCTATAATGTTAGTGCTTGACTTACCTTCTACAAAATCTATAAGTCGCACATCTTTGACAAACTCGCTCCCTGCAATTTCCTTGCCCTCATAATCTGCACCCTTGACAAGCACATCTGGAGCAAGGAATGCGATAAGATCTCTGGGAGTATCCTCATCAAATATCACGACATAATCCACACACTCAAGCCCTGAAAGTAAAAAAGCCCTATCCTCTTGCGTATTAATCGGTCGTCTCTCGCCTTTTAATCGCGTGATAGAATCATCACTATTAAGCCCCCCAATCAAAATATCACCTAACGCTCTTGCTTGTTTTAGATACTGCACATGCCCTCTATGCAAAATATCAAAACACCCATTTGTAAAGACAATGCGCACCTTTTGGTTATTGTGACGCAAAGATTCTATCATATCACGCATCTGTATTTTGTCCAAAAGTTTGCCACCTCCGACATCTTGCCCATGTGTATGAATATAGCGATCTATTTCAATATGCGTTGCACTCGCGCTTCCCACCTTTGCAACCACTACTGCTGCCGCACTATTGGCAAATTCACTTGCCTTATAAATATCTAACCCTGCACTAAGCCCAAAACCAAGGGCTGCTATCACGGTATCTCCAGCGCCTGTGACATCATACACTTCTTGTGCAAAAGTTGGTATTTTTTTGCACACACAATCATCAAAGATTCCTATGCCATCTTCACTTAGTGTGATAAGAGAAATCTCTAATGCACATATTTCTTTTAATTTTTTGGCAGCTTGGAGCAATGTCTCATCATCACTAATTTCAATCCCTGTAGCGAGTGTTGCCTCTTTTTTGTTAGGTGTGAGCAATGTCGCACCTTTATACTTGCTATAATCACAACCCTTAGGATCACAAAGGACAAATTTACGCTCACTACGCGCCAAAGAAATGATTTCTTGAGTAAAGGTATCACTCAAAAGCCCCTTGTCATAATCAGAGATAATCACACAATCTACTTGCGTAATCAATGTATTGAGATTCTCATAAATCTTTTGCAAAAGCTTAGAATCTACGCGTGCCCTACTCTCTCTATCTACACGCAAAACTTGTTGATTAGAAATGACAACGCGACTTTTTTTTGTGCTAGGACGATTAGAATCTACAAAAATGTATGTAATATCTGCACCCAAATCTTGTAACGCACCAACAAGCCATCTCCCATCGGCATCATCACCCACCACACCACACACATATACTTGTGCTCCTAGTGCGAGGAGATTATTTGCGACATTGCACGCACCACCTAACCTATTGCTTTCACTCTTTACTTCCACAACCTGCACGGGAGCTTCAGGCGAGATTCTATTACAATCCCCCCAAATATAATGATCTATCATCAAATCCCCAATAACAAGAATCTTGGGAGATTTTTGCTCCAAACCAAACATACTCTATGCCTTTTTGTGCATTTGTGCATTAAAAATATTTAGAATCTCTGGTATATAAGATTCAATCCCTTGCTCTAAGCTAAATCTTGGCGTATAAGAAAGAAACTCTTGGCTTAGGGCAATATCTGCTTGTGTATGGTTTTGATAAAATGTATAAGGATTATCAATATATTCCACCTCAAAATCTCCAAGATGTCTCTTAAGCTCGTTGATGATGTCATTAAAACTTCTTGCCTTGCCCGAACCGACATTATACACGCCACTTGCACTAGCCTCGATAGCCTTGACATTTGCTTGAATCACATCTTTGATATATACAAAATCACGCAATTGCTCACCATATTTAAAAAGTCGCACTTTTTTATGCTCTAATGCTTGAAGCCCTAGCTGCAAAATCATTGATGCGGTTTTGCCTTTATAAAACTCTCGCTCACCATATACATTAAAATATCGTAATCCAATAAGCGGAATCTCTGAATCTTGCGCTAAAACTTGGCGCGTGAAAATGTCCATTTGGAGTTTAGAATATCCATAAATATTCTCCGGCACTTCGCCTACACCCACGATATTTGGCGCTGGAGAATTACCATAAGTCCCTGCCGATGAAGCATAAATAAGCATAGCACCACTTTGCTTGGCGATCTCATAAAGCTTAACAAAAGCTTCAAAGTTTGTTTCTAGCATAAGTTTTTGATCCATAGCTGTCGTATCGGAAATAGCGGCTTGATGAAAGATATAATCAAAATCACGACCCTTAAGCTTATCAAGATCTTTTGTCAAATCTCCTACTATCACTTCTCCACGAAAATCAAGCAGATTCTTAAAATGCCCAAGACTTGTAGGATTACCACTTGGGAAATATGTGTCATCACGAAATTTATCAAACACACACACATTTGCCCCCGGATGATGTTTTTGAAAATACAATGCAAGGTTGCTGCCAATAAACCCAGCACCACCAGTGATAAGAATATTTTTATCCACCAAATCATCATAGATGTATTTCATACTAGCTCCTTTATTGATGTATGCTACAAAGCCCTACAAACTCTCACATATTTTTTGAATCTGAGCGAGAGTTTGCACCTTATGCACAACACTTTGCGCCAAATCCTGTGGCAAGGCATCATCGCATTGTAATAAAAATTTCTGCCCCACATTTGCATTATAAGCACATTGCATATCTGTAATTTTATCTCCTATAAAAAGAGAATTAGGCACATCTATAGCAAAATCCTTACAAGCCTGTGTAATCATACCAATTTGTGGCTTACGACATTGGCAATTTTGCTGTGGAGCATGCGGACAAAAATAAATCTTATCAAACCCAAAACCCACATGCAATCTTAACTGCTCCTGCATAAAGTTATGCAAGACTTCAAGATCTTGCTGTGTGTAATACCCACGCGCAATTCCTGATTGATTGGTAACTACAACGAGTAAAAAACCACGGTGCTTAAAAAAATCCAAAAGCTCAAAAATGCCATCATTAAATACAAAATCTTCTTGCTTGTATACATAACCATAATCGCGATTAATAACGCCATCACGATCAAAAAACACACATTTTCTAGGCTTTGTCACTATCTGTATCCTGTGGTAATTTAGTAATCTTTAGCGTTTTGATACGCGCATTATCCATTTGCACCACCTCAAATTCACAACAAGAATGTGAATCTATGTATCTATCGCCTACTTCTGGTAACCTACCCAAAAGCCCAAAGACATAACCACCGATTGTTACATGATCGTTTGTTTCTTCAATCACAATACCCAGCATATCCTCGACACTCTCAATATCTATCTTGCCATCGACTTCATAAGAATTTTCAGAAATTTGTCGGTAATCCACAATCTTAAGATCATGCTCATCATCAATATCGCCCATTACTTCCTCGATGATATCCTCCATTGTAAGCAATCCTGCCGTGCCACCATATTCATCTACTACCAATGCAGTATGCACTTGCTGTTTTTTCATAGTAGTGAGAATCTCGGATATATGCGCACTCTCTGGAACAATAATCATCTTACGCACAAGCTTTAGCATATCTTTTTGGCTATTATCTGTCGCGTTTTTAAGCAAATCTCGAATATGCACCATTCCGATAATATTATCCTTAGAATCTCTGTAATACGGATAGCGTGTGTGATTTGTTTCAAGCACGATTTTCATATTTTCTTCATAACTATCCTCCGCACACAAACACACCATATCTTTTCGTGGAGTCATAATCTCTTTTGCCAAGATGTCAGAAAAATCCACCGCATTTTTGATAATCTCACCCTCTATAGAATCTATATAGCCTTCCTTAAGACTCTCTCCTACAATAATCTTTAATTCCTCATCAGAGTGTGCTAATTCACTTTCTTTTGCAAGTTGAATCTTGATTAATCGTAAAAAAAATGCTGCGAGTAAATCAAAAAGATGAATAAAAGGATAAAAAGTAAGCCAAAAGTAATGCAATGGTTTAGCGACTGCAAGCACCATAGTTTCTGTTTTGGCTATTGCCACAGATTTTGGCACAAGCTCACCTAAAACCACATGCAAAAGCGTTACCACGACAAAAGCAATGATTGTAGAAATAATAGATACAAGCGTGTATTGATTGCCAAAAATAGATTCAAATGCATATAAAATCAAATGCCCAATACCATCTTGAGAAACCCAACCAAGAGCAAGAGAAGCAAGTGTAATCCCAAGTTGTGTAGCGCTTAAATATGTATCAAGAGATTGCGTGATTTTTAGTGCGAGATCCGCGTTTTTGACGCCGTTTTTGGAGAGCTCTTCGAGTTTTGTTCTCCTCACCTTAACAATCGCAAATTCACTAACCACAAAAAAAGCATTCAAAAACACCAAAACTAACGCCAAGAGAAAGAAAAAACCCGAGTGATAAGGATCCAAAAACACTCCTTTAACTTTTAAATTATTTTATATTGTAGCAGGGCTTGTTTAAAAATTCCTAAAGCTCAAACCCTATCCACATAATCGCAGAATACGAAAACGCCCCAAGCAATGCAGATGCAGGCACGGTAATAATCCACGAAGCAATAATACGATTTATTGCACTCCGCTTGACAAGTTCATTTTTATAAGCCTTTTTAAGTGTCTTTTTCTCTTTTTTGCTGAAATTGATATTATCTTTAATCTCATTTCGCTTAAGAGATTCTAGAATCTGCCCTTTGCGCTTTATGCTTGCTTTGTTAAACTGCTCCAAAAATCTCTCTACTTCTACAGAATCTTTTCCTCTGTGCGCTTGAATGATTGTTTGTTGCATTTCATAATAGCGTCGTTTGAGATACTCTCGCAAAAATCCTACACCAAAAATCGCGCCTATGGTTACATGCGTAGAGCTTACAGGAAGTCCTAATTGCGAGGCTACAAGCACGGTTATTGCTGCACTCATTGCCACACAAAATGCGCGTATTTTATCTAAATCTGTAATTTCATTGCCCACGGTGCGAATTAATCTAGGTCCATACAACGCCAAACCAATGGAGATTCCAAGCCCACCAATAAGCAAAATCCAAAATGGGACACCTGCTTTATTACTAAGCACTTGATCGCTCATACTCGCCAAAGTCTGATTAATAGCTGCCAATGGTCCCACGGCGTTAGAGACATCATTTGCTCCATGTGCAAAACTTAGCATTGCGGCAGCAAAAATAAGAGGAATTGTAAAAAGTGTGCCTATGTCTTCTTTGGTATTAGCAAGGCTTTGTGCCTTACGCACGATGAGTGGGCGAGTAACAAAAAATATCACTGCTGCTATAAGAAGTGAGACAATACAAGCAACACTAAAATGCATAGGAACAATGCGTTTTAGCCCTTTGATGATGAGATATAGCGTAAATGCCCATGACATCAAAAAAACCAAAAATGGCACAACGATTTTTGCGGCAGCGTTTTTGTTTTCTTTGTATGTGATAGTGCGTTTAATCACTGCAAGAAAAATCACAGCAAAAAGCCCGCCCATTACAGGTGAGATAATCCAACTTGAAACAATTTTGGCTAATTCCATCCATTTGACTACTTCCATACCACCTGCCACAATTCCAGCCCCTAGCACACCGCCTACAAGAGAATGTGTAGTAGAAACAGGTGCGCCTAAAAATGTAGCCAAATGCAACCATATCGCCGAAGACAACAAAGCACCAAGCATAAGCGCTACAAACACTTGAGAATCTCGCACACTTTCAGGATCAATAATGCCAGATTTAATCGTATCTACCACATCTGCCCCAGCCACAATAGCACCAAATGCCTCAAAAAAAGCAGCAATAAGTATCGCACCCAAAAGTGTAATGGCATTAGAACCAACTGCGGGACCGACATTGTTTGCCACATCATTAGCGCCTATATTCATCGCCATATATGCCCCAATCACCGTCGCAAACGCCAAAAGCATAATATGTTGCGTTGCACCAAAAACACTTGCTATGATACATACAACGATAAAAAACACAAGCACAATTGCAATCTTTAAACTATCTCTTATATTCCCTTGTGTAGCTTTTTCTATATGTTTTATGGTTTTTATATCCATAATAAATAACCCCTTTTTTTTATAACTTGTAGCAATGTTATGATAAAACAAAAGGCTACACTCAATTCTACAGAATTTTTTCAGAATCTACACTATGAAATGCCAATATACACCAAGAGTAAAAATAAAAGTAACCTTTTGTAATATTATTTTATTTAATTGCGAAATTTTTAGCGAAGTTTTAAAAAAAATTACTATATAATTGTCGGCACAAAGCTTTGAGCCATTCAAGCTTATATCGTCGATGACTACAACCCTCAACAAATCTTAAGAAAGGACATACCCTAATGAAAGCACAAATCGTTAGCGATGAATTGTTACAAAAAGCACAAGAACGACTTGAATACCTACAATCTCTCCCTGCTCACAACCAAGACAGAAATCTTATCCAAGAGCTAGAATCCAAAGGATTCTCAAGAAGAGATTTTATGAAATGGGCGGGAATGATGACCGCGGCTCTCTCTTTACCAGCAAGCTTTACGCCACTAGCTGCAAAAGCCGCAGAAGTTGCCAACAGAATCCCTGTGGTATGGCTACATATGGCAGAATGCACTGGCTGTAGCGAAAGCCTTTTGCGAAGCGATGCGCCAAGCATAGATTCTCTAATCTTTGATTATATTAGTCTTGATTATCACGAAACCGTTATGGCAGCAGCAGGACACCAAGCTAGTAAATCATTGCATGATGCTGTGCATAAGGGTGGCTACATTCTTATGGTAGAAGGTGGTATACCTGAAGGGAAAAGTGAGTTTTATCTCACAATAGGAGCACAAGCTACAACAGGTGCCCAAGAAGCGAGAGAGGCAGCACAAAATGCAGCAGCAATTTTTGCTATCGGCACATGCTCTAGCTTTGGTGGTGTGCAAGCCGCATATCCAAATCCTACAAATGCCCAACCGCTCTCAAAAATCACAAATAAACCTGTGATTAATGTCCCTGGTTGCCCACCGAGTGAAAAAAATATCGTGGGTAATGTCTTACATTATATTCTCTTTGGCACACTCCCAAGCCTTGATGCATACAATCGCCCAACATGGGCTTATGGACTTAGAATCCATGACTTATGTGAAAGACGCGGACGATTTGACGCTGGACAATTTGTAGAATCTTTTGGCGATGAAGGTGCTCAAAAAGGCTATTGTTTGTATAAAGTGGGGTGCAAAGGTCCTTATACATTCAATAACTGCTCCAAACTTCGCTTTAATCAACACACAAGTTGGCCTATTCAAGCGGGGCATGGTTGCATAGGTTGTAGTGAACCAAATTTCTGGGATACAATGCGCCCATTTGAAGAACCTATCGGTAATAGACTCTATTCTACGAGTTTTGATGGGCTAGGAGCTGACAAAACAGCTAATAATGTTGGTGGTGTAATCCTTGGTGTGGCAGCTGTAGGCATAGCTGCTCATGCTGTAGTTAGCGCCATAAAGAAAAAACAAGATTAATCTTAGGAGAGAATGATGACAAAACGAATCGTAGTTGATCCAATCACAAGAATCGAAGGGCACTTGAGAATAGAAGTCATTGTCGATGAAAATAATGTTATAAAAGATGCGTTTTCTAGCTCGACACTTTGGCGTGGGCTAGAAACAATCGTAAGAAATCGCGATCCAAGAGATGCTGGTTTTTTAATGCAAAGAATCTGCGGAGTTTGCACTTTCTCACATTATAAAGCTGGAATTGTTGCGGTAGAAAAAGCATTAGGTATCACACCTCCACTTAATGCTATCCTCACACGAACACTTATGAATATAGCACTCTTTTTGCATGATCATGCCGTGCATTTTTATACCTTGCATGGATTAGATTGGTGCGACATTACATCAGCTCTCACAGCGAATGAAAAAAAGGCTTCAGAACTTGCCTTTAAATACACAAAAAACCCAATTTATACTGGAGAAGATGAGCTAAAAGCCGTAAAAGAGCGCGTGAGCAATTTTGTCAAACAAGGTAGCTTAGGACCATTTGCGAATGCGTATTGGGGACATAAAACTTATAGATTCACACCAGAGCAAAACCTCATTGTGCTTTCACATTATTTGCGACTTTTGGAGGTCCAACGCGTCATCGCTCAAATGATGGCAATTTTTGGTGCTAAAAATCCACATCCACAAAGCCTCACCGTTGGTGGAGTAACTTGTATTATGGATATTACCGATCCAACTAGACTTGGTGAATGGCTCACAAAATACAAAGAAGTAGCGGATTTTGTTAATCGTGCATATTGGGCAGACATCATTATGGCAGCAGAAGCCTACAAAGGTGAAGATTCTGTGCTTAAAGGTTGTGGTCTCACAAACTTCCTAAGCTTCCAAGAGATTCAAGTAGGACCTGATGAGTGGTTACTAAGTAGTGGTATTGTTAAAAATGGTGATCTTAGCAAGGTTTATGAAGTAAATACTGACAAAATTACTGAAGATGCTACACACTCTTGGTATAAAGATAATGGTCCATTACACCCATATGATGGTGAAACAAATCCAAATTACACAGGATTTGTTGATGGTGTGTCTATAGGAATTGATGGCAAAGAAGTCAAAACTCCACTTATCAATGAAAATGGGAAATATTCTTGGATTAAATCTCCTCGCTATGATGGCGAACCTATGGAAGTAGGACCTCTAGCAAGCGTGGTTGTAGGATATGCAAAGAAAAATCCTTACATTACAGCTGTTGTTGATGAATTCCTAGCAAAAACTGGACTTACTCCGGCTCATCTCTTTAGCACATTAGGGCGCACTGCGGCAAGAGCAATTGAGTGCAAGGTTATCGCGGATTATGGTATAAAAGCATTTAATGCGCTTGTTGAGAATCTAAAAACCGATAAAAATACTTGCGCGCCTTATAGCATTGACAAAGAAAAAAGCTACAAAGGGCATTTTATCGGCAATGTTCCACGCGGTATGTTAAGCCACTGGGTGAGAATAGAAAATGGCGTGATCAAAAACTATCAAGCGGTAGTCCCAAGCACTTGGAATGCTGGACCAATCGATCAAAATGGCAAGAAAGGACCTTATGAGATGAGTCTCATTGGCACTAAGATTCAAGATCTCACACAGCCATTGGAAATTATTCGCCATATCCATTCATTTGACCCATGTATCGCGTGTGCGGTGCATGTTATGGATACCAAAGGCAATAAACTTAGCGAATACAAAGTTCAGCCTTCTGCTTCAGGATTGCGCTAGAAAGGAGACATTATGCCAGATACTATTCCTTTTGAAAAAAAAGAGTTTCATGTCCATAAGGAATTCTCGGGACTTACGAGAATCTTCCATTGGATTAGAGCCTTTAGCATATTTTTGCTTATTGCAACTGGGTTTTATATCGCATATCCGTTTTTACATGCAATAGGATCATACGAAGTGGTTACTGTCGGTAATCCAGAGATTGCATCAAACAATGTCAATGCGTTTGTAGGCTATCTCAATGCTTATATGCGAAGTTTTCATATTATTTTGGGATTTTGTTTGATTGCTATCTCGTTTTTTAGGGTGTATTTGTTTTTCTTTGACAAAGAATCTAAGCCTGAACGCACATCATTCCGACAGGCTATATCACCAAAATGTTGGATTGACCAAATTAAAGTTTATCTCTTTATCGGTAAACATCCTCATATTGATGGTGCATACAATCCTTTGCAATTTGCTACATATTTCTTACTCGCAATCCTTGTATTGCTCATATCACTAAGTGGTATAGTGTTGTTTTATAACTCCTATGATGATGGATTGGGTGCAGTGTGTAAAGTGCTTTTTATGTGGTTTGAGAAAATGTGTGGAGGCTTATCAAATGTGCGTAATCTCCACCATATTCTTACTTGGGCATTTATGATATTTATTCCTGTCCATATTTATATGGCGGTTTGGAATTCAATCAAATATCCAAATGGCGGTGTAGATGCGATTGTGAGTGGTATGCGTTACACCGATGATGTAAAAGTGTGAAAACTTGAAGATTCTCATACTTGGCATTGGTAACATTCTCTTTGGAGATGAAGGCATTGGCGTTCATCTCTCCAACTACCTAAAGGTAAATTATACCTTTACCCCTAGCGATCCATCTAATCCAGTAGAAGTAGAAATTGTCGATGGTGGGACTTTGGCGCAAATGCTTATTCCACTTATTACTTCATATGATAAAGTCCTCATTCTTGATTGCGTAAGTGTAGATGGCGCAGAAATTGGCGATGTCTATGCCTTTGACTTTGATGATGTCCCAAATATCATCACTTGGGCAGGAAGCGCACACGAAGTGGAAATGCTCCAAACACTACGCCTCGTAGAAATCAATGGGGATTTGCCACCTGTTCATATCATTGGTATTGTGCCTGAAGTCATAGGTGAAGATACCGCCTTTGATCTAAGTCCCAATGTCAAAGAGGGCGCTAAACTTATGGAATCTCAAGCCATTGCTTATCTTGCAAAAAATGGAGTATGTGCCACCAAAACAAATGACCGCGATCTCCAAGAAATCGCTAACCTTTCTTTCCGCGGATTCTAAGCCCTAAAACATTCTAGCAAGGTTTATGTATGACACAATATTATGATTTTTCTTTTTCTTTACAACCGCCTGTGTTTTCTCCTACACAAATCTTTTTTACACAAATTTTATCCACACAAGCGCAGATTATCGCTAGCCAACATCTCACAGATACAAGCCATACACAATCCCCAGATGAACACACTACACAATCTTGTGAGAAAATCTATACATATGGATTTTATGCAAACCCAGATTTCACACAAGACCAAAAGCCAACATTGCATTTCATCATACATACCAACCAAACACAAGCCCTCCTTGATTTTGCAGAATCTCTTGCTACCACCCTACCACTTTCACTTGGCTTTTCATTTATTGATTTGCAAGTATGTGATTCACTACAATCACTCCAACCAATCACAATCCCAGAATATGAAGCACAAACGCATTTTTACACCGCCACCCAAACGCAAGATTTTCTCTCTGATGAGCATTTTGGGGATTTTAAACTTTTTAGCTTTGCCAAATCTCTCATGCACACGCAAGACATTTCTTCCTACCTCACGACCATACTCCATAATCTCAAATCCAATCAAAGCGTAGTGCTTGACACAGCTAGAGGCTTTAAGGAATGCTCGCTTACGCCATTTAAAGACACGACACAATCGCTTTGTGTAATGTGTGATATATCTAGCCTCAAAACATTTTTCCGCATTCACACAGCGCAAGTGGATATCCTCGCTTCATTTGAAAAGCCATTTGTGTCTCTAGCACCAAAAGAGGTTTTTGCAGATAAATTCCCCTTAGATTCTCATGGGCTTATGCTTACTGCTTTGCCTTATGATGCGATTTTACAGCTTATGAGTGCTTTATTGTTGCGTGAAGAGATCACACACTTTTTTTTACACGATACAGATATGACCCCTGCACGTGTATTCTCACACACACCTAGAGATTCTCACACGCTTTGTGTGAGTGAAAGCGGATTGTTTGTCGATACAGCACAAACCCAATGTGATTTTAAAACCCTTTTACATACCAATCTTGCTCACCACATACGCCAATCACACGATGATTCTAAACCTACCTCAAGTGTGGTATTTTATATAAGCTCTAAACACCCAAGCGCGATCTTACTTCGGACTGGAGAAAGCTTTAAACAACTTTTGGATACAACTTTTGAGGCAAACCCACAATGTCTTATAGAATCTATCCGCACAAATTATAAAAGTGGCGCAGAATTGGTAGAAAACTTTACAAAAAAACTCAATGCCCCACTTTTTGCGAACTTCACAACCACCCCCATACGCACAGATAACCTCACACATATTTTTGGTATCGCTGCCCTGCTTTTAGGTATGCACCCAAACACTGATCTTAATGAAGAGACATTGTTGCAGACTTTGCCTCACGCCTATGATTCACTCCTTGCGTGTGCTAATCAATTTTTGCGATCCAAAGGACCAAGGATTGATTATATTCTCTTGCGCGACACAGATAATACACTCACACTAGATTATCCTAGAATCTTCCGATCTTCGATGAGTTTTAAGTGTGCAGATATGGAAAATATTATCTTAGCCTATGGTTTTATCGATAGTTTTTGTGAATTTCTTGCTACGCTCGTGCGTGATGTGCAAACAAATTATGCCTTTGGGGAAAATCTTGAAGTTTTATTGTGTGGAGATGTGTTTGGGCAAAGCATATTTTTGGAGCGAATCTTGGGATTTCTACCAAAAAATATCACACTCACCCTCCCACAAGATGGCTTTTTGGATTATTGTTGATAATTATAAAAACCTTCGTAGTATAGGCATATGGTAATACAAATGATACTTGCCTCGCATATATCGCACATAAGGCTTAAGCTCTTGTTTAGAAATACCATTACCATACCCACCACTTACACTTAAAAGCTCAAAGATTCGCTTAAAGCACCATGTGATATTGTGTGCATAAAATTTTTGCAAAATGGCAAGATCTTGTGTATTATGATTGTGTGTTGTATCTTGCTTTTTACTTTCTTCAAGATACATAACAAAAAATTGCAAGATCCTTATCCAGCTTTCAAAAGCTTTGCGCCTCTTTTGTGTGTCCATTACTCCTCGCATTGTGGAAGTAGGTGAAAGAAAATAATAATACCACGGCACAAAACTCACATACACATTTTGTGCAACAAGTATGCTTTGTGTGCAAAATGGCACATCTTCATAGAATATACCCTCGATAAATCGCAAACGATGTTTGCATAAAAATGGTGCTCTATATACAAACGCCCAAGCACTTGTTATAAAGCCTCTCAAATTTTGTATAAGCTCGGTTGGAATATATACTCTAGATTCGCGTATGTGTGAAAAAATCCTGTAATCATGGATTGTAGCCTCTGCAAACTCTTGTGTAACATAATGATTGTTATACACACATATATCTACATCATTCTTCTTAAAATCTGTGATAATTATCTCCAAAGCATTGGGCGAAATATAATCATCAGAATCTACAAACATTATATAATCTATCACTGGAATATGTAGAAGTTGTGTATGTATCACATCTTGCAATGTAACTTGCACTTCTTCTACCAAAGCACCGCCTCGCTCCAAAATATCAAGTGCTTTGTTGCGGACACTAGCCTGACCAGCATTAAAAAGCGCATCTACAAAAACAATCCTTTTATCCTTTGATTGGTATGCAAGGCATATGTCACGGCTAGAATCTGTGCTTGCGTCATTAACAAGCACAATCACAAAATTTTCATAGCTTTGAGCAATAATAGAATCTAAACATCGCGCGAGATATGACTCCACATTATACACAGGCACGACTATTCCGATACATGGTTGCGTATTTTCTAGCATAGGTTGTGTGTGCTGTTTGCCTCCTAGCATTTCTTCCCATAAAGGCGCGATAGCTTCCTTGCTAAAATGTTCTTGCACTCTCTTTTTGGCATGCAATCCAAATGTGCTCCGCAAATTCTCATCACACATAAGCTTATGAAGTTTATGTGCGTAATCTTGTATAGCATTATCCGCTACGAGATAGCCTGTGTGAGAATCCACGATAATATCACTAGGACCAGTAGCGACATCAAAGGCTATGGCAGGTAACCCATAAGATCCAGATTCTATAAGCACCATACCAAAACCTTCATAATGACTACTCATCACATAAATACTCGCACTAAGATATACAGATTCTATATCTTTTGTAAAAGGACATACAATAATGCTCTCTTCTAAATTTTTGGCTTGAATTTTAGCTTGTATTTGCTCTCTTATCACACCATCGCCAACGATATGAAGCTTCCACTCACTTGCACCCTCCATTTGTGATACTTGCTCCCAAATATCTATGAGACGCAAAAATCCCTTTTGATCACCATTATCCATTCTGCCCACACTTAGGACAATTTTTTGCGAATAATCCGTGCGTTGCGTGGAGGTTGTAGGAAGAAAATTAGGAATAACCTTGATATGCTTATGAAAAGGACGATACAGAGCAATTTCAGCATAAGAGAGTAGCACGAGTGTATCAAAATAATTATTACGCTTATTATATTTCGTAAAATTTAAATGCAAAATCTTAATATACTTAGTATCTTGATGCTTTAAAAACGGCGTATATGTCCAATCATTAGCAATCACATAATCCACACGATAACGCCACCACACACGCACACTAAGCATAAACTTAAAAATATTTTTGATATAGAATCTCTTGAGTGCGTTTGTATCTTTGGAATTCTTCTCATCTCGTGTATAAAAAAACTTAACACGCACCCTCTCATCTATCGTATAAGGCAAAATAGGATTTGCTCGAAAAAAACTCACAATCTCTACACTATGTCCTAATTGCACAAATAAATTAGCGAGATTCACCACCACGCGTTCAGCACCACCGGTAATACTAACATCACCAATAGTAAGCAAAATACTAGAATGTGCACTAGGAGGACTTTGAAAAATATTTTGTGAATTTCCACGATGTGAATAGGCAGACACTTTGGCACGACAAAACCCCACAACAGCACCCAAAAAAATAAACAATACTTCTAAAATATTGGGGTACAATATATCAAAAACACTTTGTGTACATATCCCTACAAGACATACAAAAGCCCATAATGCTATAAAATCTCTTGTGGTATCTTTGGCATTACTAGCTAATTGTTTGTAACATATATAAAAAACAAATCCCAAAAAAAACAAAATCGCTATAAATCCTATGATTCCATAGCAAAACAACATACTCACAGCAAAGTTATGAGGACTATTGTATCCATTGTGTTTGGGGTTATCGACAGACACATACATTCTATTTGCTTGTTTATCTGTATGCGCTTCATAGTATTGCCAGAGATATTCTCCTATTTGAAACACTCCCACAAGGCGTGGCATAAATGGTGAATCTAAAAATGCTTCAAAAGTAGATTTGCTCATTGCTATGCGCGAAAGTGATGAATGCTCCCAAAAAAACTCTGCTTTACCATTTTTGGTGCTTTGGGGATTGCATAGAGCCCCATTAAAACACCACTTGTCATACTTACCCATTTCCACAACAGGTGTTTGAATCACTTCCCAAAAGTTATCAATCATATGTGCAAAATTATACCGATCAGGAAGTGTTTTTGTCTGTGTATAAACTCCTCCTAGAGCCAAAACTCCGGCAACAAAAACCAAAGGTAAAATCTTGCCCTTATGCCTATAACGCCACACCACAAATGGCACAAACACCATTACAAATGAAGAAACCAAAAAACTCCGCTCACCATTAGCAAACATAGCTCCCAATGTAAGGACAACTCCAAGCACACACAATATCTTTAAAGCCTTATGCTTACAAGCTACCATTCCACTAATGCACAACGCCATAGGAGCCAAAAGCCAAATATTGTATGTAAAGACCGCCTTAAAACCAAATGGCACATGATGAGTTTTAAAGTCATATCGCCAAAACTCTATCAAGCTTCCAACAACATTTACCATACACAACAACCCAAAAATACTAAACAAAATTAGCACATTACGTCGCTTTGCATAGCGGACATACAAAAACACTATCACAAACAATACAAGATACTTAACAATATGCGTATTTACAGACCCAAAGACCTTGCCAAAACTTCGAGGCATAATCTCATCAAAATAGCTAAGAAGCCCCAAAACAATCACCACACCAAAGCTTATAAGCGGTATGCGCAACAAACGCAAATCATCTCTCAACACAAAATGCTTATAAGCAAAAATAATATACAAAACTCCGCCTATCTGAAAAAAGCCCTGTGCTTTAAAATTCGCACCTAAATCAAGTCCAAAACCATACAAACAAAGCCCTATACCAAACAACACAAGCACAATTTCCTCATAATAACGAGGCATAAAAGAAAAAATCTTATTTTTCACAATATTTTGCATTTTTTGCATACGCATACCTACCCCAAAACCAAAATTAAAGCTACAATTCTATCTAAAAAATCCTTAGGAGCATACTATGCACTCTATCTTATTTGTTTGTCTAGGCAATATCTGCCGATCGCCACTCGCAGAGGGAATCGCACGCGAAATGATTAAGCAAAAAAATCTCGCTATCAAAGTAGATTCTGCTGGGACAAGCGGGTGGCATATCGATGAGCCACCTTGCGAGGGATCGCGATTGGTAGCCAAAAAACACGGCTTTAGTATCGATGATTTACGTGGCAGACGCCTAAGCGTGTATGCTGATGATTGCTTTGATCTCATCATCGCCCTAGATTCTCAAAATTATCGCGACATTCTCGCACTAGGCTTTGATCAAACAAAAGTCCGCAAATTAGGGGATTATGGATTAGGCGGTGCTGATGTGCCTGATCCTTATACATACAAAGATATGGAGGGCTTTGAAGCAGTGTATGCGATGATAGCCAAGGGTGTGGGCAATATTTTGGCAGATCTCTAAGCCTCATTTAATCCACGCTAAAGTAAAATCGCCACCAACAAAGCACAATGTATTGGGGAGGGTATAATGCAATTATTCTCACACATTAGGATAACAACACGCTTTATATATATGAATCTTTGCTTTCTTGCTTGTATACACACAAGCTTTGCTCTAGGGTTTGGCTCTATGGGGCAAGTTTCTAGCTCCATAGGCGGTGCGGGTGTGGCACTCAAAAACTCCGCGTGGGGTATCTACTACAATCCCGCGCTTCTTGGTGCAGACAGACGCACGAAAATCGGCTATAGCTTTGGTGCACAGATTCAAGAACAAAATCTCTTAGAAATCGCGACCAACATCGATGGAATCACAAAGATTAGTAGCACACTAGGCGATAAGCTTTTGGGTGGTGCGGTAGCTGGTGGTGCAGTTACCATAAATGGACAATCTGTAGGTGGGGTGTTTGGTGATACGCTACAAAATCTCTTTGGGTCAACAAATATTGATCAAAGTGCCATTGATAAAGTTGCACAAGATATAGGAGTTACTTGCAATACCGGTTGCAATAACTTAGGAGACCTAGCTACTGCTATACAAGGTAATCAAAATGGTGCAGCAGAAAACCTCAAAAATAAACTTATCGATGCCGCAAATGCTGCTGGTGCACCGCCACTGCTCACTGGAATCTTAGGTAGCATTGATCCAAGTGGGCTTGATGAACTTCTAACTTCTATCAAAAATGGTAAGGTTGATTTTCAAGACATCATAAGCACAGTAGGAGGGATCACCATACCAAAAGGTGCAGATTCAGATATCGATCAGCTTCTCTCTGCGTTTGAAACAATGCAAAAGGCGATAGAGAGCAACGAAATAAGTATCATCTCACAAAATGGCTTAGTGCTACAAATCGGTGGCAGACAACCCACAAGAAAAATAGAAGCCGATGGCATAGGTGAAGTAACCGTGCAAGAAAGTGATAATGGACGCGGTGCGGTGGCTATAGGTATCTTGCCCCAAGTTTTTGCAAGTATTTCAGCAGAAATCAACTCAAAACATCGCAGACTCATCGTGGGTATCGGTGCTGGATGTGATATCAAAACTGGAAATAACTGCACCTTTATAGAAGCTAAACCGGGTGGCGATGGTCTTACTTTAGATGTGGTAAATGGTGGAACTGGTAATGGTCAGAGTGAATATCTTAGTAGCTCTATTCTCACAGGTAAACATACACCCTATGGCGTTGTGTTAGGGCTTGTAGAAATACCTATAGCCTATGGACATACCTTTTATACACGCGCAGGTGATATAAATATAGGGATTGCGCCCAAATTTATCCTTGCTTCTGCCTATCGCTACAACACGCCTATTAGTTTCTCTGAAACACCCAATATCAAATTTGATACCAACACGATGCAAATGACACAAACATTTGGGCTTGATTTGGGTTTGCTCTATACACCTGCATTTTTGCCCAATCTCAACATAGGCTTAGTCGCTAAAAATCTCAATGCACCAAAAATCAATCTAAGCGGAAGTGATGGGTATGTGCGATTGACCCAACAATTGCGCGCAGGTGTCAGCTATGAAATGCTAAACTTCCTAACTCTAGCGCTTGATGTCGATGTATTGCCTAATGACACGCTCTCAATCGCCAATCCCAAAAGCCAAATGGTTGGCGGTGGTATCCTCGCGGATTTTACATTTATCGATTTTCGTATCGGTGCTATGCGCGATCTCTATAGCAAGTCAGGAGAAGGCACAATCCTTACAACTGGTGTGAATCTCTTTGGATTCCTTGATGTGAGCGTGCAATATGGACTAGGCAAAAATGTTACACTCTATGGTTTTAATGTCTCAAACTATATGGTATTGCGTGTGGGTGGGCAGTTTAGCTTCTAAACTATGAAAGGAAATGCTATGCAACAATCTTTAGAATCTAATCCTACACTTAACCCAAAAAGTGTCGCGGTAGCCAAACGCATACTTTCGGCAAATGATAAAAAAGCCAATGAATTGCGGGAGTTTTATAAAGAGCATAATCTCTATGTGCTAAATTTTATGAGTTCTCCAGGTAGTGGCAAAACGACATTTTTAGAATCTCTAAGTGCGTGTGAGGATTTTAGATTCTGTGTGTTGGAGGGAGATTTGCAAACAAATCGCGATGCGCAACGCTTGGAGCAAAAAGGAGTGAGCGCGTATCAAATCACCACTGGCGAGGCGTGTCATCTCGAAGCGGTAATGGTGGAGCAGGGTTTAGCAGAGCTTGCCAAGCGTTGTGATTTGCATACATATGATTTTTTGGTAATCGAAAATGTCGGCAATCTCGTGTGTCCAGCAAGTTATGATTTGGGCGCAGCGCTTAATGTGGTCTTTCTCTCCACACCGGAGGGCGATGATAAGATTCTCAAATATCCAAGTATGTTTTTGTGTGCAGATGTCGTCGTGGTTTCTAAGGCGGATTTGTGCGAGGTGTTTGGATTTGATATAGAGCGTGTGAGAGAGGATCTCGCACGACTAAAAAAAGATGTGCCACTCTTTTTACTTAATAGCCGAGATAGCACAAGTGTAAGCACACTCAAGGACTTTTTTATCCAATGCAAAAACAAGGGGCTATATAGTAAGCATATTTTTTGAGACTTAGCCTCTGTCTAAAACTTCTTAAAATGCGTGAGACAAAAGAGAAATTTATAAATTTGCAACCCAAAACGCGAAATTTCGCGCGTGATTTTTGTCAATCCCTTGGCTTTGATTTCAGCCCTATCAGAAATGTCTGTTGATGTTTGATCTTCTGCTAACAAATAGGGCATACTTACCAAAATCCAAACTTTGTGAATATAAAACATATCCATATAATCATCTACAGGAAAAACCCACTTCCCAGCATACGCAAGAAACTTCCTTGCCCCAGAAGGCGTGAGATAATACCCTTGTGTCCCAGAGCAAATTTGTGTCGTTGAAATAATATGAGGCATACTTGTAGGTTTATAAGATTTGAGTGTGCGTAACGCCATAAGTCGCACATACTCATAATTACTTTGCACAATCTCTAGCACACCGTGTGCAAAATGTTCGCTAAAGCATACATCATCTTCTAAAATGATACAGGGCTTATCTTCCTGTGCGCATTTCTGCCAAAGCGTATAATGAGACGCAAAACACGCTAATTCACCCTCGCTAAGCACCTTACCTCGTAGTAATATACACAAGCGATGATTGTAGTGCTTTTCAAATCGTTTATGTTCTTTGGCTTTTGCGTCGATTGCCTCAAAAAATTCAAACTCCAACACTTCACGCAAAAAAGGATATGTATCCAGCAGTGTAGCTATTCTTGAATGCATTGTGTTATAACGATCCTTGGATCGCTTGAGATTAATAATAAACACTTTTACCATATATGCTCTTATTATGTAATTTTGCTTAGCGATTGGCTTCTTGTAATTCTCGCTCTTCTTCTTCCATAGATTCTATAATCTCTTCATAAAGTTTGAGACTTTCATATGCGGCTTGTTCATCTATTTTGTTCATCACAAAACCAATATGCAACAACACCCAATCTCCAATCGCTAATTCTCCGTCAAACAAATCCAATCGCGCCTCACGCTTGACACCTAGCGTATCGACCATGGCGACATTAGCAACTCTATCTATTGAATCTACTTTGGAAGGTATAGCAAGACACATTATGTATTCCTTATATCAAAATAATGTTAGATTCTAACATAAGTTTATTGTATTTTTTGTAAGCTCGTATGAAAAGAATAGAAGTTAAGAAACATATATAAGCAATAGATTCACCATAGTGAATCTATTGTTAAAAAGTCTAGCGCATATGCACATTAAAATGTATGTGTCATATAGAAGAATATATGGCTACGATCATCGGTGCGGTTTGCAGTAAGCTTTTGCCCAACGATTACCCCTTGAAATGGATTATATCCTGCTTTTGTTGTATCGCTAAACCACTCAAGCTTACCACCGATTTTAAAGTCTTCGCGGATTTTATAGCCCAAATTTAGCGCTACGCTCTGCTCTGCACTTCTAGGAGAATTTGTCCCTCGTGCCAACACTTGCCAATTAAATGCACCATAAGTCGCACCCATATAGCCATAGCCTGTGAAAGCATCTTTACCAACCATATCTGAAAGGCTTTGTCCTATATCATATGCTCCAGCTGTCCAAAAATCTACGACTGAAAGCACAGGGTTACCATAGCGTCCGATAAGCTCATTGGCATTGCCAAAGTTTTTGTAAATCCCTACACCAAAATTGAAGTTATTTACATCAAAGCGTTGATCAATCCAAAGTGTCGCTGAGCTTGAATTAATCACTCCCCAATCTCTTTGACCACTACCTATGCCATCAGGATCCTTAGGATTTTTAGGATCAGCACTTGTATCAAGACCATCAAAACTACTTAATGCCTGTGGGAAAAGTGTGCGCACACGCGTTAATGATCTAAAACCAGAAAGCTGAAAATCTGTATTTGTATCGTATGTGAAGCTAACGCCCGGTGCAGTTACTTTGCTATCAACATAATATGAAAATACCGAGGTTTTAAATCCACCAAAGGTAAGATCAACCCCTGCGGCAAAAATATCTTTTTTTAGTCCATGCACACGATAAAAGTCTAAAAACCATTGATTATATGCAAATGCCCTCCTATTAGACCAAAAACCCCATAGCTTAAATGCGCCTGATTGGATATAGCCCTCGGCACCTTGATTATATCCACTAAACCATTCACCTACCTTACCAGACTGATAACGACCTGCCTTGAGGTAAAGATGTGTGCCTTCATAGCTTAGGTAAGCATTTTGGATCATATAGTTTTGCACTTTTCCTTTATCCCAACTATACCCAAAATACGAAGCCTGCACTGGAGAAGCATTAAAGCTATAACCACTAGCTGTAAATCCTTGTGTAGAATCAAATGCTAAACCTGCCAAACTTCCACCTAAGCCAAACGCAAATCCAGCCCCAAGATCTGCCTTAAGATTGAGTTGAGAAAATAATGTCGTGAAGCTATCTGTAGGAGCTCGACCTGTAGCTACATCTGGAGTAACATTATTAAAACCCCATTTTGTAAAAGTCTCTGCTGACCCACTTATTGTGTAATCAAAAGCCTGTGCACTTGCACATACCAACGCCAAACTAAGCAAACTTTTTTTCATCTGCACCCTCCTCTTATAATTGTTGTTGTAAAAATTTAGGGAAGTTTCATTATAGCACAAACCCTCGTGAAATGTAGATTCTATTTACAGATATGAGGATTTGTAGATATGGCGTGGCAAGATTGTGACTATGCGATCAAAAAATCAAGTGCTGCCATACGCACACATACACCATTTGTTACTTGCTCAAGCACCTTAGATCGAGAATCTTTAAGCACCTCATCATCAATATCAATATTACGATGCACAGGTCCAGGGTGGAGAATGATACAAGGATTGTTACCCACAATCTCTTTGGTAACGCAAAAGCGTGACGCATAATCTTTTAGCGACCCATAAATCACCTGATCGTGACGCTCTGTTTGGGTGCGTAAGCTCATAATCACATCAACTTCTTGCGCTATGGCTTTGAGATTATCACTTGTGCGTAATGAAGTTTGAGGCAAAAAATGTGGTGGTGCTACAAGAATTACTTCCATACCAAAACGCGTCAGTAACTCGATATTGCTATTTGCTACGCGAGAATTTACCACATCACCCACAATCGCTATTTTTTTGCCTTTTATAGAATCTAGTGGCGCAAAAGGAGCGATAGTATCTGCGTTTTTAAGAGTTTGTAATTCCTCTAAGCCAAAATGCTCAATAATAGTCAAAAGATCCAAAAGCGCTTGGGTTGGGTGAGAATGCGCTCCATCACCTCCATTGATAATAGGACAATTTACATGCGCACTAAGATAATATCCTGCTCCTGCATTTCTGTGGCGTATGATAATCGCATCTGGATTCATTGCATTGAGATTGGCTGCGGTATCTGAAATCGTCTCACCTTTGGAGGTAGAGCTACGCGACACATCAAGGCGTAAAATATCACCGCCAAGATTTTTTACTGCTAATTCAAAGCTTGAGAGAGTGCGCGTGGAGTTTTCAAAAAAAATGGTGATCACATTTTTGTGTTTTAATGGTTGGTGTGTGGGAGTTTTTGACATAAGGAGTTGCTTATAATGTAAGGCATTATGAAAAAGCGTGATAATCTCTTGTGTGCTAAAATCGCTCGTGCGGATTAAGTGGCGTATATCAGACATACAAACTCCTTTTAGATTCACTATTTGTGAGATTTGCTTTTGGGCTTAAACTCTGAAAACAAAATCGCATTATACTCTTTTTGGATTGCTTTATAATTTGGCAAAAGTGTCTCATTGAGTTTGCTAAATGGATATAGGCGGACATTTTTGCCTTGTGTAGAATGCGTGTAGATGAGTTCAGATTCTATATTGTCAAAAATGATCTTACCTTCTTTAGTTTTATGCAGACTAAGCCCAATGAGAGCTCCAATATTTTTTGCCAAGCCCTTTTGTCCGGAAATAAAATTCCCTAAACTATATGCAACAAATGTATTATCAATAATTTCGATAGGCTGAATGACATGAGGGTGATTGCCGATGATAATATCCACACCATTATTGGCAAGTAAGCGCGCAAACTCGCGTTGCTCTTTGCTAGGAGTTGTCTCATACTCTATCCCCCAATGCATAGACACAATAAGCACATCTACCTTATCACGCACTGCTTTAATATCCTCAAGAAGCATTTGTTTAGTATAAACATTGACAAGATATTCCTTACCCTCTGGCAGGGGAATACCATTTGTCCCATAGGTATATGCAAGCATAGTATATGTGATACCATTTTTGCGCATTATGCGTGGTGTAGCGCGTGATTGTTTGCTTTCATAACTTCCTGCGGTAAGCAAATCACTAATGTTATGCTCTTTTGTCCGCCAATACTCTAGCATAGCACGCACACCTTTTTCGCCTCGATCAAGCGTATGATTATTTGCAAGACTTACAAGATTAAACCCCAAAGCCAACATTGCATCGCCAAATTCTTGTGGGGAATTAAAATTTGGATAGGTGCTAAGCCCAAGTTGCGTGCCACCTAAAATTGTTTCTTGATTATAGAATCTCACATCATAAGATTCTACCAATGGTGCGATAGATTCTATCATTGGGGCAAAATCATAACGATCTTGCGTAAAGGCATCATCATACACACTCTTATGCAAAAGCGCATCACCAACCATAACAATCTTTAGTGAATCTGATGCCACTAGATGTATAACACAACACGCAACCAACAAAAAGATTTTTTTCATCATTATCCTTACAATCTCAATAATGCTATAATGCTTACAATTATAACACACTAAAGACCAAAGCTTTACTTTTTGAAAATGTTACATAGAAGTTTAAAAATATTTTAACTTCTATTTAGAAAAATATGTAAGACTAGATAATGTTACACTTAAAATCACCTAAGGAGGCAATTATGGGAACAATCACTCTCACTAACAACCAAACAAACGAAAGTTTTGAATTTGAGCTTATTGATTGTAATCGCGGACCCCAAGCAGTAGATTTTTCTAAGCTTTTTGAGCGCACAAATATTTTTAGCTACGACCCTGGTTATGGTAGCACAGCAGGATGCAAAAGCACGATAAGCTATATTGATGGCAAAAATAGCCAATTGCTTTACAAAGGTATCCCTATCGAAGATATTGTAGAAAAATACCGCTTCACTGATGTGTGCAAACTGCTTCTGACAGATTCACTACCAAAAGACAAAACAGAATCTGATGAATTTGACTTAGAATTACGCCATAGAGGATTTTTACACGAAGGACTTGTGAATATATTCCAAGCTTTCCCAGATAATGCACATCCTATGGCAAACCTAAGCTCCGCAGTCGCCGCACTATCAACTTTTTATTTTGAGCATAGAGATATGCACAAAGAAGAAGATTATCAAATAATGGCACGCCGTATCATTGCCAAAATCACAACGCTTGTAGCATTTTCTTATCGTAATTCAATCGGCGCACCTTTTATTTATCCAGACATCAATCGCTCATATGTTGAGAATTTCCTCTATATGCTTCGCGCATATCCACATGGCAAACTTAAGCACACACTAAAAGGTGAGCAAGAAATCACGCCATTAGAAATTGAAGCACTTGATAAAATCTTTAGTCTGCATGCAGATCACGGACAAAATGCCTCTACAACCACTGTGCGTAATGTTGCCTCAACAGGTGCGCACCCATATGCGGCAATTTCAGCAGGAATAAACGCACTATGGGGAGCAGCACACGGAGGTGCGAATGAAAAAGTGCTTATCCAGCTCAATGAAATAGGAGATGTCAAAAATGTGGCAAAATTCGTAGAGAGAGCTAAAGACAAAAATGATCCATTTAGACTTATGGGCTTTGGACATAGGGTCTATAAAAGCTACGATCCACGCGCAAAAACTATCAAAAATCTCAAAAACGAACTAGATAAAAAAGGTATCAAAATGGATCATCGCTTAAGCGACATAGCCGAAAAACTTGAGGAAGTGGCACTAAGTGATGATTACTTTAAGGCTAGAGGTTTGTATCCAAATGTGGATTTTTATAGTGGTATTATCCTTACAGCGCTTAAAATTCCTGTATCTCTTTTCACGCCTATTTTTGTTATAGGTAGAATGCCAGGTTGGTGTGCGCAACTCATTGAACATGTCAAAGATCCTACTACGCGTATCACACGACCGCGACAAGTGTATGTGGGCAAATAATATTCAAACTCTGCGTGAAAATAGCAGAATCTACAAGCCATTGCAGGAGCGCTTAAATGCGCTCCAAAGCTTAAAGCGCACACTCCAAAAATACGAATCTCAGATTTTAGAAGCATTATACAAGGATCTCCACAAACATCCGACTGAAGCGTTTCTTACAGAACTTTTTCAAGTCTATGAAGAATTAGAATTTATGATCACAAATCTACCAAAGCTTATGCGTCCCAAAAAAGCCAAAACACCACTGACACATTTTGGCTCAACAAGTAGGATATATGCACAAAGCTATGGAGTAGTCCTTATCATTTCGCCATGGAATTATCCGCTAAATCTCTCACTTATTCCGCTTATAGGAGCTATCGCTGGTGGAAATTGTGTCGTGCTAAAGCCATCTGAATACAGCACGCATACTTCGGCATTGCTTGTGCGTATCATAGAAGAATCTCTAGCACCAAATCTTGTTCAAGTTGTGCTAGGAGATAACAAAATAGGTGAAGCATTACTCCAAGAAACATTTGATTTAATATTTTTTACCGGCAGTGTGAATGTAGGGCGTATCGTAATGCAATCTGCTGCCAAGAATCTTACGCCTGTGGTGCTTGAGTTAGGAGGCAAAAATCCTTGTATCATCACACAACACGCAGATATTGACACTGCGGCAAAAAGAGTAGCGTGGGGAAAATTCCTCAATGCAGGACAAACTTGCATAGCTCCAGATTATCTTTTTGTGCAAGAAAATATCTTGGAGGAATACATACAGGCATTAAAACAATGGACAATCAAATTTTTTGGCGCAGATCCCAAACAAAGCCCAAATTTTGGGCGTATCATTAGCCCAAGGCATTTTGCTCGGATACAAGCTCTTATGCAACAAAGTATGCAATCTAGTGCTACACAACACAAGATCCTTGGTGGCGAGCTAGATTCACAATCCTTATATGTCGCTCCAACGATATGCATCATACAACCCACCAAAGAACACCCATTAATGCAAGAAGAAATCTTTGCGCCTATCTTGCCTATCATACCTTTTAAAAAACTTTGTGAATGTCTCGCGTTTAGCTCGCAGTTTCCTAAACCATTGGCAAGTTATATCTTTACCAAAAATTCACAAGAAAAGACATTTTTTCTACAAAACTTTAGCTTTGGCAATGGCTGCATAAATGATTGCATTACACAAGTGGCAAATCCACACCTACCATTTGGGGGTATCGGCAATAGCGGTATGGGAAGCTATCATGGCACACAAAGCTTTTTGACATTTACGCACCAAAAAAGTGTGATAGAAAATCACTTTGAGTTTCCCCTACGATATCCGCCATTTAAGCAAAAGCTTTTTGGATTAGATTTTATCAAGCTGTGCAAAATGCTTATCCGTTTTTAGATTCTCTGTAAATCTTCTCTCCCATACAAGACAGAGAATCTTACAAAAACTAGAGAATTTAGCTACAATTACGCCTTAAAGCTACGATCACATATTTAAGGATATTCTTGATTCACTTACGACTTTTTTTTATCGTTGTGTTGCTCTCTAGCATAGGCGTGGTAGTGTGCTATTCATTATCCGTATATCCGGTTGAATTTTTTGGCTATGGGGAATTTCATTTTTTCATACGGCAATTTTTTGTTGCATGTGTAGGAATCCTGCTTATGTGGGCTATTGCTCAACTCAATCCAGATTCTAGTTTTAAAAAAATTGGTTGGTTTTTATTCTTTGCGTCTCTTGTGCTTATGATTGGTATGCATTTTTTACCAAGCTCTTTGGTAAGCTCCGCAGGAGGAGCAAAACGATGGATAAAACTTCCTAGCTTTTCACTTGCCCCATCGGAATTCTTTAAAATTGGCTTTGTGTATTTTTTGGCATGGAGCTTTTCTCGCAAATTTGGTATGCACACGCCTCTTAGCCTCAAAGATGAGATTAAACTCTTTATTCCTTATTTCTTTTTGTTTTTGGTAGCGGTGGTGCTTATTGCTGTATTGCAAAATGATTTGGGGCAAGTGATTGTCCTTGCGCTAACACTTGGCTTTATGCTACTTTTTGCTGGGGGTAGCTTGCGATTTTTGGGGTTATTGTTTCTTATTACAATCAGTGTAGGACTTATAGCGATTATTACAAGCCCTCACCGCATTATGCGCGTTAAGCTTTGGTGGGCAAACGCACAAGATTCTATCTTGGGTTTGCTCCCACAAACTTGGGCGCAATCCTTGCGTATTGAGAATCTCCCCGAACCATATCAAATCTATAATGCCACCAACGCAATGTATAATGGAGGTTTTATAGGCAATGGCTTAGGCAATGGACTTATTAAGCTAGGATTTTTAAGTGAAGTGCATACCGATATGGTTTTAGCTGGTATTGTTGAGGAATTGGGCTTTGTAGGATTATTTTGTATCGTTTTAGCTTTTAGCGCAATGATTTTTTGGATTTTTAAAATAGCTAATAGAATCCAAAACACGATGTATTATCTCTTTTGTGTGGGAGTTGGGTTGCTTTTGGCATTTTCTTTTATCATCAATGCCTTTGGTATAGCTGGAATTACGCCTATCAAAGGTATTGCTGTGCCATTTTTGAGCTATGGTGGTAGCTCATTACTTGCAAGTTGTCTTAGTCTAGGGATCGTGCTAAGTATCGCGCGTAAAGCAAAAATCTAGCACAATGCCTCAAAACCCTTAGTCTGTCGCAATGCCTCATACAACACCGCGCCAACACAAGTAGCGAGATTCAGACTACGAGCTATAGGCGCCATAGGCAATCTATAAGTTTGTGAAGAAAAAGAATGCAAGATATGCTCATCTAATCCAGCGTCTTCACGCCCAAAATACAAATAACAATCACCCTCAAAGTTTGCCTCATAATGAATCTGCTTGGCTTTGGTGCTAAAGAAAAAATGATGTGCTAAATCCACTGGATAAGTATCCCAAAAATGCGTGAGATTCTCCCATTCTCTGACTTCCAAATGCTGCCAATAATCAAGTCCTGCACGCTTGAGCTCTTTTTGTGTTGTGCGAAAACCTAAAGGTTTTATAAGATGCAACATAGATGCAGTAGCGACACACAAACGCCCGATATTGCCTGTATTTTGTGGAATTTGTGGCTCAACAAGCACAATATGAATCATAAATACACTCCTGCTGTATAATAGTTATTTAGCTTTTTATGTAAAAACCGATTTTATACACGGATAAATCGGAAGAGAATCTAAGGACATAAATGATAAAAAAATTTTTTTGCTCTCTAATATGTATAGGCTCTACTCTAGCATATGACACAATCGATGAAGCTCTCCAAAATGGTATCTCAAATGGTGATGTCGTGCTATATGGCTCTAACACTAATATAAGTGGCGCAGGACTTGTGCCAAATACTGGAAGTGATCTTAGCAACAACGGCTATGTAGCAGGTAGTATAGGTTTAGCATATCGATCAGGATTCTATAAAACTTGGCGTTTTATGGTTAGCTTTCGTGCTGCACAAGCTTTTTTTGAAGCAAATGAAAATTCTGTATGGCTTAATGATAGCAATTCGCCAAATCGGACAGGATCTGTAGGTGATGCGTCAAAAGATTTTTATTCCAACTATCGCGCTATGCTTGGGCAATCATATTTAGAATATTTTGATGGTGATACAAGTGTGCGGACAGGGAGAATCTTTGCCAAAAGCGAATGGGCAGATCGCCTTATTGATGGAGTATATATCCGCAACAAATCCCTAGAAAATACCCTTATTGAAGCGTTTTGGGCAAAATCAAGCGGTTATGTGCAATACAACAAAATGACAGGTATGTATGCCATAAATCCATATACTAATACAGGTCTCACAAATGTGAGCATTCAGCACACACTTTGGGATCTTTTATCTCTTAAAGTGTATGGAATCTTTACGCCCTCCATATTCAATGCAGTTGGATTCAAAGCCGCACTCAAATATGAGGTTTCTAATTCCTATATGGGGGCAAGCACAAACTTTACAACAAGCTTTGAGGGATCAAGGAGCTTGGTAAATAACACGACAGGTAATGGATTTGTGTTTGACATACGAGCCTTTGTTGGTGTCAAGGATTTTATCCAAAATATGCGCAATGGCTTAGAAATAAGCGGGGGCTACATAATGAGTGGCACAAATGGCATAGGCAGTCTTAATATCATTGGTAATAATGTCAGTCCATTTTTTATGTGGGGTGGTAAGGCATTTTTGCTAGGTAGTGATGTCGCACTTGCGTTTGGAAAAATAAACTTTAGCATTGATAGAATCTCTCTAGCGCTTGTGTATGGTAGCACAAGATTCCATAATCCCTATTCAATGGCTTCATTTAGCAGAATCCAAGGAGTTTATGATCGTGTCAATGAAGTAAATTTCTTATTAGAATTTGGCACGAGCGAACACTCTTCACTCTTGCTTAATGTCCTAAATACACACGGCGGAGATATGGTGTATTATCCACATACAACAGCAGTGAATCTAGGCGTAAAACTCGCATTCTAGGATTATGGTATTTTTTGTGCCAAATCTCTAGCAAGCTCTATACAACCATCAATACTCTGTGTGGGACTTACAAATGCCATAATTTCAGGATCAAATGCACTAAAAGTAGTCATACCAATGGCTACTGCTACATAATTTGGATCCCAACCAAAATTTTGCTTAAATGCTATAAACGAGCTTGGGGCTGTAAATATTAAAATGCTATTGCTCTCTGGCTTAAGCGTAGAATCAAGTTGTAGTGGTTCATTAGCATACGCAATACACTCTTTAAGGTCAATGTGTGCTTCTAATAATGTTTCATTCAGTTTTGAAACAATATGTCGTGCGCGCATATAAAGTGGTGCTTTGCCCTTTAAAAGCTGCACAAGATCTTTTGCAAAATTTGATCCATGCGCATCACTTCCGATAAATGCGATATTTGCACCATATTTTTGCAATTGCTTTGCGCTACTACCACCTATTACATAACTTGGTATTTCTTGCCATTGTGCAAGGGCTGGATTATCTTGAGCGCATTGTGCAAGGGCTGCAATTGCGTAGCGAGAGGTAAAAATAAGGCTATCTCTCCCCTCTAACACATCACTAGGAATCTCCCCAAAGCGAATCCCACTTACAATTAAGCTCTTTACTTCTTTGCTAGGACGAGTCCCCACAAGCACAATTTCTCTCATGTTGGTTTGCCCTACCTAAAGCCTTTCCAAAATACCACGCTTACTACACCACACACAATGAGTGTCAATCCCACAGCAAAACTCAATAAAAAGGCTAGAATTTCTGGGAAACGTATAAATATAAGTCCCAAAATCACACAAATCACACCCAAAACCATCACAGAGCTAAAGGCATTATGACTCATCGCGCGCATCGTAAATGCAAGAATAATCCATATTACACCCTTAAAAAGCACCCAAAATGCAATTACCAAAGGAATAAAACTCTCCCCTATTTGTTCATTGCTAAAAAGTAAAATAAGCGCCAAAACAATAGATACAATCCCATCAAAAAGCACCCAACGCGGTCTATAAAGGCTCTGAAAAAAATAATAAATAGACACAATCCCCATTGCACACATCAAAAGCGCGGCAAAATAACTTAGCGTAAGCATTGTCCTATCAGGAAAAATCATACATATCACACCAAGCATAATCACACATATGCTACACAAAAGCCACAACATACGAATAATTTGTGTTTTCATTGTATTTCCTTACATATAAAACTAGATTTATTCTAGCAAAATTCTGTAGAGTTAAGACTTTTTAAAGTAAAAAACCTTGTGTCATTGCAAAATTGTAGAGTATTTTTACACGACTTAGCTTAAAAACACAAACAACCTCCCAAAAATTAAAATAATAATAATTCCTATATTATCTTTGTGTGCTATAATCCCCTCACAAATTTTGTAAGGAAAGGTATGCAAACACTTACTATTGCGCTTGTGGGACAACCAAATGTCGGCAAAAGCTCACTCATTAATGCCATATCAGGTGCTAACCTCAAAGTAGGGAACTTTAGTGGAGTAACCATAGAAAAGACACAAACGACTATCACATACAAAGGCTACACGCTACATTTCATTGATTTACCTGGACTTTATAGCCTTAATGACTATTCTCTTGAAGAATCTATCACAACCAATTTTTTGCATAATAGCCATTATGATCTTATCGTGAATGTGCTAGATTCTACAAATCTTGCGCGCAACCTCGCCCTAAGCCTCCAACTGCTAACACTCAATCACAAAATGCTACTTGCCCTTAATATGAGCGATGAAGCACAAAAGGAAAATCTCACACTAGATACACAACTCCTAAGCCAAAAACTTGGCATAGAATGTATCACAATAAGCGCCAAACACAAATACAATATCACCGAACTTTTAGAAAGCATTATCCGCACTCTTACGCATAACCAACCTAGCGACGCACAACGCGCATTTGCCACATTAGATTCTCATCATGCAAGCACTCAAGCCTTAACTTTAGCAAAAGCTTGCATTACACAAAATACTGCCACAAACTTCACCCAAAAATTAGATTCTCTTTTGCTTCATAAAGTCTTGGGGTTGCCTATTTTTTTGGTGTTTATGTGGTGTATTTTTCAGCTAACATTTAGCCTTGGTGAATATCCAAAAACATGGATTGAATCTAGCATGGATTTTCTCGCACAAACTCTTAAAGATTATATTCCTTATCCTGAACTTGGATCATTACTTGGCGATGGGATACTTTCGGGAGTAGGTGCGGTGCTAAGCTTTTTACCACATATCCTTATACTTTTTTTGGGCATTGTGTTTTTGGAGGGCACGGGTTATATGGCGCGCGTGTCCTATCTCCTTGATGGAATCTTGCGACACTTTGGCTTGCATGGTAAAAGCTTCATACCCCTTGTGAGTGGCTTTGGCTGTTCGGTCCCAGCATTTATGGCAACTCGCACACTAAAAAACCCCATAGATAAACTACTCACACTTTTTATCATCAATTTTATGAGCTGTAGCGCAAGATTGCCTATTTATACGCTCTTTGTTGGGATATTTTTTAGCGCCAATGTCGCTGGGAGCGTGTTATTTGGAATCTATATTTTAGGGGCAATTATAGGGCTTGTGAGTGCTAAAGTCTTGCGTCTTAGTATTTTTAAAGGCAAAAGTGAGCCATTTGTCATGGAAATCCCAAAATACCGACTCCCAAGCTTTAAACTCGTAGCACTTAGTGTCCTAAACAAAGCAAAAATGTATCTAAAAAAAGCTGGTGGATTTATCTTGGTTGCATCGATACTGATTTGGTTTGGGACTAACTATCCAAAAGATTCTACACTCATAGATTCGTATGAAACACAAATCGCACTTACACATTCACAAGAAACGCAAGATTTACTACAAAAAGAACTCGAATCTAAGCTTTTGGAGCAAAGCTTTTTGGGAAAAATTGGTGAAGCAATTACGCCTATTTTTGCACCTATGAATTTTGATTGGCGGTTATGCGTTAGTCTCCTAAATGGTTTGGCGGCAAAAGAAGTTGTTGTGTCATCTATGGGTGTGCTCTATGCATTGGGAGAAGGACTTGATGAAGAGAGCGTAAGCCTGCAAGAAGCCATTAGGGCAAATGTAAGCTTTCCTAGCGCGATAGCCTTTATTTTGTTTGTGATGTTTTATAATCCATGTCTTGCCGCGACTATTGTCTTTACCAAGGAAGCCGGAGGGTGGCGCTATAGCGCAATGCTTTTTGTTTTTACAAGCATTGTGGCGTATGTGTGCGCGTTTATAGGATATTTCATAGCGTTGGCATTGGGACTTTAACATTCCTTTAAAGCATTTAGCTTATAATTGCAACCTTTATATAAAATCTTAGATTAGGAATGACATGGCATTGAGAGTTTTGCACCTTAGCACAAGCGATGATGGTGGTGCTGGGAGAGCGTGTGTGCGTTTGCACACTGCGTTGCTACAAAATGGGGTAGATTCTATTTTGCTTGTGCAAAATAAAACAAGTGATTGTGTGCAAACTCTACGCTTAGCTAAAAGTAAATTTCAAAAGATTATTGAGAAACTTCGACCTGCTCTTGCGTCATTGCCACTTATGTTGTATCCCAAACGCCACAAAGATATTTTTTCACCAAATATCGCTTGTTTCCCACCACGCAATAGACTATTATTAAAAACTATCATGGAGCTAAAACCCGATGTTATTCATCTGCATTGGATAGAATCTGGTTTTATTAATGCTAGTGATTTACTTGCTATCTCTAAGCTTAATATCCCAATGATATGGAGCTTGCATGATGCTAACCCCTATACAGGTGGCTGCCACTACGTGGCAGCCACCTGTATAGGGGTTAGCACTCATTGCAAAAAATGCCCACTTTTACACGCAAAAAATCCCTATGATCTTAGTTTTTTTACCTTTAAACATAAACATAACGCATACAAAAAAATTCAAAACTTAACAATCAATGGGCTTAGTCGCTGGATTGCTGATTGTGCCAAACAAAGTGTGCTTTTGGGTGACAAACCTGTTATTAATCTACCAAACCCTATTGATACCAATATCTATACACCTATCGCAAAGCCTCTTGCTCGAGACCTACTACATCTACAAAAACCTAAAAAGTTTATTGCCTTTGGTGCCATTGGCGCTACATCTACACCCCGAAAGGGCTATAATGAACTTAAAAGCGCTCTAGATTCTATGCCAAATAAACATTCCCTTGTTTTACTTGTCTTTGGAGCAAGTGAAGGGGAAGAAATAGCAGGAATAGAAACACATTTTGTAGGATTTTTACACGATGACATATCATTGCGCCTTCTCTATAGTGCTTGTGATGTAATGGTTGTTCCAAGCCATGCAGAATCCTTTGGACAAACCGCAAGTGAATCTCTTGCATGTGGCACACCAGTTGTAGCATTTGATACCACAGGACTAAAAGATATTATCACACACAAACACAATGGGTATCTCGCAAAAGCCTTTGATACAGAGGATCTCAAAAATGGGATTCAATGGGTTTTAGACTTAGATTCTGCAAGTTATACACAAATTGCACAAAATGCTAGAACTAGTGTCGTGCAAAAATTTGATGCACCAAAAATCGCCAAAGATTATGCACAAGCCTACCAAAGACTACTAGGGGGGGGGGTAATAGATACCCATATTGCAAAACTACTCTTTGCTACCAAGCATTCTTATATTATAGGGTTTGGTGCAATCGGTGGCGATGCAGTAGAACGCAAAGGTTTTACCTATCTCAAAGAAGCTTTATCTATACTTCCAGAAACACTCAAAACAAACATACAAATTATTATATTTGGCAAATCCTCGCAAGAAAAAGAGATTACCGGTATCAAAACACATTTTTTAGGTATGTTGCATGATGATACGACATTAAACCTTGCGTATAACGCGTGTGATGTGTTTATCACTCCTTCCTTAGCTGAAAATCTTAGTAATGCCATTATGGAATCCCTTGCTTGTGGCACGCCAGTTGTAGCATTTGATATCGGCGGCAATGGTGATATGATACATCATAAATCTAATGGTTATCTTGCAAGATCTCATGATAGCAAGGATCTCGCACAAGGAATAGAATGGATATTAAACTTAAAACCCAATGACTACGCCTCTATTAGCTACAATGCACATAAAAGCGTAGTACATACATTTGCACAAGATCTTGTAAGCAAACAATATATCAAAACCTATACATCTCTAATAGGGGGGGGGGATAATGTAAAGCTTCTTTCTCTGTATCTTCCTCGGGAAAAACTCAAACAAACATATTTACCTACAAGATTACATTACACTACTCGCGCTCACGACACCAAAATCTCTATATCTCCTCTTGCCTTGGAAGTGCATTGTGCTTAATATTTTATTGGGCAATCGTTGCAAAGCCAAAGATATAGAAACACTTCTTAATACACTTCATGCTATTGCACCCAATACACAACCTTATACACTCTTTAGTCCTTATACATTTGACAAATTTCCACAAATACACGCCACTAATTCCGCACAAAAATATGATTTTATTTACCTCCCAGATTCTCTACAAGCGCAAATGGCAATATCTGAACAAATCCCATATTTTATGGGAGCTTCATATACTTCTTTTCTAAGAAAAATCGCTAGATTCTGCAAGCACCTTGTGTATCGTTGCATAGATTCTGGCATAAAATTAACTACCAAACCCACAAAACAAAGAAAACTTGCCATAATCCGAACAGATGCTATTGGTGATTATTTGCTTTTTAGAAACTTTTTACCCCTCTTTACTACACATTATGGTAAGGTTACCCTTGTTGGTAATATCGCATATAAAGATCTTATAACGGAATTTGATAGCCCACATATCATAGAATTTATCCCTATTCATACGACAAAATTTCAAAAAAATATTTTTTACCGCATAAAAACTCTCAAGTATTTACACACTTTTGACTTTGAAACACTTATAAATCCGATCTTTAGTCGCGATTACCTTAGTGAAAGTCTTGCTAAATTTATTTGTGCAAAACAAAAAATTGCCTCTGTTGGCGATACAAGTAATATATCTTATCGCTTAAAACTACACTTTGACACAATATATAATACTCTTATATCAGCAGATTCTCGTATTCTTTTTGAATTCTATCGAAATGCAGAATTTATAAAAGGATTAATGCCTACTATATCGATCCCTTCATACACGCTTGCACTCGATCATACCAATATCCAAGAATTTATGCTACCAAAACGCTACGCGGTTTTTTTCATAGGTGCAAGTTCAGCGTTCCGCAAATGGAGTTTAGAACATTTTTATGAAGTAGGAAAATGGCATATCAATCAAGGTTTTAGTGTAGTTATTTGTGGTGGCAAGGAGGATTATGAAAATGGTGAGAGTCTTGCGTATAATCTCAATCAATTAGATAATATAACACAAGAATTAGATTCTAAAGCTATAAATTTGTGTGGTAAAACCTCTCTAGGCGCGTTAGCGCGAGTCGTGTATAATGGCAATCATCTCCTAAGCAATGAAACATCTTGTGTGCACATTGCATGCGCCATTAGACACGACATAAATATTTATGTCGTGTCTAATGGCAATCATCTGTATAGATTTACTCCCTATCCACAAGGGATAGGGAGTAAATACTATAGCATATACCACCCAACTATCGACAAAAATTTAGCCGCTTATGGCATTATCTCAAACTTTTTACAAGAAACAAGTAGGCTTGATATAAACAAAATCACGCCAACACAAGTCATCAACACCATACAAGCCACGCTTTAAAACCCAAACCTTACCCCACCCCAAAAACTAACCATATTCATACGCACAGCATTTTGATATCCATCTTTGGCGTCCATAGCTTGTTTATAAGAGGCATTAAGTGAAAAATGTAAATTCTCTTTATAAGCAATCTCACCACCAACTACAAGATTCACAAAACCTCGTGGCAACACAAAAGCATGTTGTGCTATAGGCAGCGCTGAATCTACGATCTGGGTATAAGCAGTATTTTGAGAAGAAGATACCAAAGCCTCATAAGAAGGACGGATATACAAATAATTCCCTCCAACACCCTTAAACCTATACTCCATACCAAATTCTAGTGTCTGATAAAAGAGATCTACAGCACTCGTATGCACCGGTAATGTGCCACTCTCTTTAAAAGTAGGTTGATGAGAATAATACGCGTTAAACCCAACAATAGGCTTTATAAAATGCATAGGCTTAGGAGCGTGAGAGAGATGAAACACATACCCATAAGAAAACCTAGCACCCAAGGCATGTGGGTTATACGCACTTTGTTGCACACTATCAAACCCCCATAATCCAAAATGCCTACTCATCTGCGAAAAATGCACCATACCATACATACTCATATCAAGTTCGTGATGCGTATCAAAAATCCTACCATACAAATTTGTAAAAAGATATTGCGCATTATAATTAAAGGCTTGTGTGATATCACTTGCCCCACGCATATAACCCAATGCCACACCCAATAGGACATGATCCCCAAAGCGTTTATCTACCCCACCATGAAAACCAAAAAGATTCTGCATGCGTGTCCCAAAAGAAGAAGCACCCACAGACAAATCCACCCATATATCCGCATCGCTTGATTGCGAGGTATCTGCGCGTTGATTAAGACGCAATGCCACTTGTGCATTACTCCCAATCCAGCTCATATTCATTGCGTCATACAGGGCTTGATCATAGGTTTCATTTTGTGTTTTATGCAAAGCTTGAGTGAGTTCAGCGACATTTTGTGGCGCTTCATCAGAAAGAAATGCGCTCACCACGCCCACCCCAAACGCTTGATTATGATTTTTGAGATAACTAAGCAATGCTTGATTATAAGAAGAAAGCGTGGCAAATGTAGCGTTATTTAGTGTGCTAAGATCCGTGTTTTTTGCAGCTTCTGTAAGCTCAAAGGAAACAAACATTGATTTTCTATCATCGCTAAATCCATGTGTTAAGGCAATGTATGGAGCATATGGGGATAAAGTTTCTAGCTCTATATTTACACCATTATCGATGATAGGATTTGTGGTGCTAGAAAGCAGCGTATATTCATACTCACCAAAAAGCACCATACGAGGATTAAGCGAAATAGATGAGCCAGAATCTAGCGTGATAGATTCTGCACTAAGAAATCCAAATTGATGATTGTTTGTGCCAACAAACTCCATCTTGCCAGTATGTGTAAAGCTACCATTGACATTGATAGACGCACCAGATTCTAAGCGTATAGTGCCACTATTACTCAAATCTCCCTGTATGATAAGAGAGGCATTGGGATATAAAGACATTGTATGTGTATTATTATAATTTTGGGAAATTTCTTGGTGTGTGTCTTCTAAAAGTATAAGATCTTCTATACTATCTTGTGCATTAATACTACCAAGCAACACAACACACAAGATGTGCCTAAAACTCAAGCGCATTATTTAAAACCTCTTGAGATTTTTTGAGCGCATCAAGTTTGCGTTGCTCTAGATTCTCATCGACACCTTGAGGGTTTGGAAGTGGGTTTGGCGATTTTTGGGTGGATTGGAGAGTTTTTAATTCATTAGGAAACACGCCACGAGACATTTTGACAAAGACATCTTCGTAATTTTGCTTTCCTACATGATGACGGATAAAAATCTCTCCGCTTTGATTATTATAAATATATGTATCTCCTCCATCGCTAAACATCACCCATTCAGCAAATCCTAATCCTATGCAAAATTGCCAAAAAAGTAACAATCGTTTCACTATTGCAACCCTAATGCGCTACATTTTTTTGTTAAATCTAAAATCTCTTTTTGCTTTTGATAAAAACTCAAAGCATTAGCGATAAGATACGCTGAAGATTCCATAATCACTTCATCAACTTTGAGGTTGTTTTGTTGCATAGTCGTGCCAGTCTCTACAATATCCACAATCCCATCACACAATCCCACCAAAGGAGCAAGTTCAATACTTCCATATAGTTTAATAATCTCAATAGGAATAGCTTTTTTGGAAAAATGCTTATAGGTAATCGTAGGCATTTTAGTAGCAATTTTTATCTGTGGCTTTTGATAATCTATCTCTTTGCCAACTTCTGATCCTATGACAACTTTGCATTTACCTATATGGAGGTTTAGAAGCTTTATGGCGTCATTAAGCTGATATTCCTCAATCACATCAAGCCCCACAACTCCCACATCGGCAGCTTGGTAATGCACATATGTAAGCACATCTTGGCTACGCACAAGCAAAAATCTAAAGCCCCCCTGCTCTAAGATAAGCTTACGATCTTCAAAGGCAAAAGCCTCCCCAAACATCTTAGAAAATAATTCTAAACTTTCCTTGGCAATACGCCCTTTTGGTAGTGCAATTGTTATCATTTTTGTCCTTTGTGTGCCAAAATATAATTTTCATAAGCTTGTTGCATACCCTTAAAGACAATTGTCTCATCAAACATACAACTATGCTCTTGAGATAAAAATCTACTAAAAAACTTCCCATCACCGCCTGTAAAAACAATTTGTTTTCCCTTGGCAGTATCAACAATCATTAATAAAATACTTTTGATGACACCATAGCTAATGGCTGCCTTGGTATTTTGTGGAAGCCTATCAACATCTACGGCAAGATCAAAATCCTGATCTAGCACCGGAATACCCTTATAAAGCCCCCTAAATGTGCTTAACCCCGGTAAAATATAACCACCCAAATGCACACCACATTGCATAACATCCACGGTGATAGCACTTCCAGCATCCACAATAATACCATCTCTGACACCTACGCACGCCGCTACTCTATCAATCCCCATACCACGATAGCCAGTATTTAGCGTGAAGTAAGGGGCGAGATTCACGCATGAACTATGAGAAGCAAGAAGTTTTTTTTCTGATTTTGGATTCACACTGATATAAAAAATTTTGACATCTTGCCTTTTGGGTGAAAGCTTATTTGGACGCTCTTTCCAAATCCTACCCTTATAAAAAAAGTGCAAAAATGTATTGCCTATATCGCAAAAAACCATCAAAACCTCTTATAGAATCTATCATAAAACAAAGTATCATCTGTGTAAAAAATAGGCTTTTTGCTTGGAAGATCGATCTTATAGACTACAGGTAAAAAACTCTCTAAGCTAAGCTCTATGAGATATTTATTTCTCTCTAGTGTATATAGAGTGTTGTTGCGTATCACGATCCCATGCAAACGCGCATATTCTAGATTCACTTCACGCAAAAGCTTTAAAGTGTGATCAAGCTCTAAAATCTTGCCGTCATTATTTAGCACATACAATTTGTCTTTATATAACAACAAATCCCTAAAATCTCCATCATAATTAAATGTCTTGCTATTGTCTATAATTGCGCTAATACGCTTTGTCGTGGCTGCAATCATAAGGTCATTTTTTACCACAAGATAAATGATGTTATTAAAAAATTTATCACTCTGAATCAAAATATCACGCACAAGCGTATTGCTTGGTATATCAAAAATCACAAGCTTACCATCAAGTGTAGGGAAGATGATTTTATCTTTTTCAAACACAGGTGTTGCCGCAAGGGTATTGATTGCCGTAATATTGGCAAGTTTTTGTGAAAATACCTCACGCTTCGTATTAACATCATACACAATCACGCTATTATCCGCACTCACCAAGGCTATTAGTGTATTTGCACTCCCTTGTGGCGATATTTTAGCACTTACGATACATTTCTCAAATGCAAACTCACTTTGGGTTTTGGTGCTAGCATCAATAAACAACAACGCCCCACAACCATCTTGAACAAGATAATATGTGCCTTCTCTACCCAAAAAGCGTTGATTTTGTGTAAGCTCTATATCGATATTGCCAAATGTGTCTAGCACCTCGAGATTCTGTAATAATGCCCCAACTCTAGAGGTAGATATGATAGGGGAAGGGAGTTTATGAGAAAATTCTGCCTTGAGGCTTATATCTTTTGGCTCAAAGTATTGTTTTTGGCTACAACCTCCAAAAATACCAATGCACACCGCCACACATACAACAAGCAAAATTCTCATAACACCAACCCCTATTATTTATAATGGCGCAAACTCTCGCCTATACGCGCAAATTCTGAATTTTCATCTAAAAGCATAAGTTTATCTTTGGCTTCTTGTGTATATCCCTTTTGGAGCAGTATTGCGGCTTCTTGGAGAATAAGCCACTGCTGCAAAGTTTTATCTTTGAGTGGTGGCAAGTTCGCAAGCACTTCATTGATAGTATCCTGATTAGATTCTTCTAACAGAGAATCTAGTGTGTGTGTAATGTCTCGGTATGTCGCAATTTGTGCGATAAGTTCATTATCAGAATCCATAAGTTTTTTTAATGCCTCTTGGCTCGGATTGTGCGTATAGACATAAAAATCATACAGAATTGGAGAATTTTTTTCTAATTTTTCTAAAAGTTCAGGTGTTTGTTCACCACTCAAAAGCTCTGCATATGCCTCATTTGCTTGGATATGTCGTTGTTGTGTGAGATAGCTATCTACCCCAAGATACACCGCCCAAGCAATTATAAGCACCAAAAGCGTAATAAGAGTTTTTTTATATCGTCGTAAAAAAATCTCGAATCTAAAGGCATTTTCTAGAATCTGCCCATCTTTATTGAATTCATCTTTGATATGCGCCAAATCGTTCTTAACACTCATACTATATCCTTTTGTATCAAATTATTGCTGATATGTTCCCTTTTGTCCCACACCACTAGAGCCAAAGCCCCCTTCTCCACGCTGTGTTTGTGTGAGTGATTGTGTTTCTTCAAACTCCGCTTGATATACCTTGCATACCACACCTTGCGCGATTCTATCTCCTGCTTGTATGACAAAATCCTCATTAGAATAATTAATAAGCAAAACCTTAATCTCTCCCCGATAGTCGCTGTCCACTGTGCCTGGAGTATTTAGCACGCTTATGCCATTTTTTAGAGCCAAGCCACTTCTAGGACGCACTTGCACCTCATAATGAGATTCTATCTCAAATGCCAAGCCTGTAGGGATTAAGGCACGATCACCAGCCTTTAGAATATGTGAATCTAAGCTATGTAAATCAAATCCTGCACTATGTGTTGTCTGATATTGAGGAATGATCGCATTTGGGTGAAGCTTTTTTATCTTGATATACATACAAACGCCTTAATCTTGCAAACTAAAAGGTTTATAACACACCTCTAAAATTTCAAACTCACTCTCGCCCTTTGGCAACATAATTGTTACCTCATCACCAACTTCCTTTCCTATGAGGGCGCGACCTACAGGAGAAAAAACAGAAATAAAGCCATTTTGCGGATCACTCTCTATCGTGCCTACAAGTGTGTAAGCAAACTCTTTATCTGTCTCAAGATCCACAATCCTTACATAAGAGCCAAAACTCACCTTTTTATGCTCCAATGTGCTAGGATCTATTACTTGTGCGTTAGCAAGCATTTTGCTAAGCTCGGCAATACGAGATTCTATAAAGGCTTGTTGTTCTTTGGCTGCGTGGTATTCAGCATTTTCTTTCAAATCCCCGTGCGATCGTGCTATATCAATTTCTTTGACAATATGTGGGCGTTGCACTTCTTGAAGATCCTTGAGTTCTGCGCGAAGCTTTTGGTAGCCATATTCTGTCATTGGTTCTTGTGTCATTATGCAATACTCCAAATTTTTTCCACAATCATAACAAAATAGCCTAAAACTGCCATTAAATCCCCAAACTTCTATGGATCTCACGCACTGCCATTAAGCTATCTGCGCATAATGGCACATTATACGCCCCAAGTGCTTCTTGCTTGCCATATCCGCACAACACACCTACAGCAGATATTCCTGCGCCTTTAGCAGATTCTAAATCAAGTGTGGTATCCCCTATCATATACTTGTGTGCAGATGATGCATTTGGAAAATGCTCCAAAGCCTTGAGGATTGGTTCAGAATCTGGCTTAGGCTTAGACACAGATTCTATACCTATCACACATCTAAAATATTCGCCCACACCAAGACAATCAAGCAATTTTGCACTAAAATCCCCACGCTTTGTAGTTACCACACCCAAATCCGCAAAACTCTTAGCAAACACAATTGCCTCTTTGGCATTTGGAAGTAATGTCGTGCCTGCCTCCATTTTAGCACGATAAGAGATTCTATAAGCTTGCACAAAATCCCCAACTTGTGCCTTAGGTATCCCAAAAGCCAAAAACATATCCTCTAGCGTATGTCCGATAGTAGCCTTTAGTGAATCCAAGCTTGGAGTCGGATATCCAAATGCAGACATTGCTTCACAAAAACTCGCATAAATTGCCTTTGTAGAATCTATTAATGTCCCATCAAGATCAAAAAGTATGATTACTTGCTTCATTATGCTTCCTTATGGTGGTGTGCGATTGTAGCCTTGCCCAAACTCCCACGCCTAAACTCAAAAATCATCACGCCAAGCGTTACAAAACTCGCACACACAAACGATAGAGGATAGCTCCACCACACGCCATCTAAGCCCCAGATTCTGCTAAAAATCTCAAGCAAAATCACGACAAACACAAGATTAGTGGCTATGGTTACAACAAAAGAGCTTAGCGGTCTTTGGATAGATTGCAAAAAGATTGAGCTCACAAGGTTAAAGCCCAAAAAGATAAAGCTAATAAAATAAATATGCAACGCATAAACCGCAGAATCCAAAAGATGCAAACTATCATCACGCAAAAATAACCCTATAAGCAAGGTATCAAAAAATCTTGAAAACACATACAACACAAGTCCGCTTAGCGTCGCAAACACAAGCACAAAAAAATAAATTTTTTTCACACGCCCATACTCTCTAGCACCATAATTAAAACTCGCTATAGGTTGCACGCCTTGCGCACAAGAAAGAATCACCGTAAAAACCACAATACCGCTATACATCAAAATGCTATAGATTGAGAGTGCGTCTGTCCCACCTAGTGTTTTAAGCGTGCGATTAAATAGTAACATCACAGCACTCACGCTAAGCTCTGCAAAGCTTTGTGGTAGCCCATTGCGCATCGAAGCAAAGATGGATTTTATCTTAAAGATTTTGATAAAATAAATCTTGCCTTGCTTTAAGATAAAATGACTCAACAAAATACACATACCAATGCCATGCCCAAGTATCGTAGCCAACGCTGATCCTGTGATTCCAAGCTTAAAAACAAACAAAAAAAGATAATTAAGCACGATATTACTTGCCGCACCTACAATCATCGCTACCATTGCAAGTATAGGGCGTTTATCATTGATAGCAAATACATCAAGCAAGGGATGTAAAACGATGATACACGCACCTAAAAATGTTACATGCAAATATTCCACTACATAGCTATGAATCTCTTCATTTGCCCCTAAAGCATAGGCTAGAGATTCTGTAGAAAAAAACAAGATTCCACCAAGAATAATGCTACTTGCTCCAGCAAAATAACACACCGAACTAAACATAATCCGCGCACGATGCTCTTGCCCTCTACCTAAATAAAAAGACGCGATACTTGCCGCTCCCATACCAAAAAGTAACTCAAAAGCAATTAGCACCGGAAATACAGGCCAACACACGCCAATAGCAGCTAATGCTTCTTGTCCCAATGCCTTGCCTACAAATGCACCATCAACAACAGAATATGTCGAAAGTGCGATCATTGCACATAAATTTGGTATAAAAAAATAAAAAAATAAACGATACAGGGAATCTTTGCCCATATCAACATTTTTTCTCATCATCATTATTGCCTCCAAAAACCTTATAAATGTAAGAAAAGTATTATCAAAATATTATTTAATAAGCTGCATAAATTCCGTGCGCGTTTTAGAATCTCGCTTAAATAATCCTCGCAACGCACTTGTGATGATTTGTGGATTCTTATGCACGCCACGCATACTCATACATAAATGCTGCGCTTGGCATACCACTATCACGCCCTTTGGTTGCAGGGTTTCTACAAGGCATTGCGCGATTTGCTCTGTTAGTCGCTCTTGAATCTGCAATCTACGCGCAAAACTCTCCACCAAACGCGCCAATGAGCTAATCCCAGCAAGATACTTATCAGGTATGTAACCAATGCTAATATGTCCAAAAAATGGTAGCAAATGGTGCTCACACATCGAATAAAATTCAATATCCTTTGCAATCACCATTTCATCACACAATCCCTCTTTAAAAGTCGCACCCAAAAGCTCTTGGGGGTTTTGTGAGTAACCACTAAAAAGTGTCTGAAAAGATTCTAAAATCCGCTTTGGTGTGTTTTTTAAGCCCTCGCGATTTGTATCTTCGCCTATATGCTCACATAATTTTGCAAAAAATTGCTCAAATTCTTGTAATACCTCTTGCATACATAACCCTAAAATGTGATAAAAATGTGATTATATCAAGATGTGGCTAAATTGTGGTATCAAATATGCTAGAATCTCCCAAGCAAACCAAACACAATAGGCAACATTTTATGCAATATCCTTTAGAATCATATTCCACTTTTGAACAAAATTTACTTTGCTGGATGGGACGCTTTGTGCGCTGGAAAATAAACACGCTCTCCAATCATCAAGTGCGCGATAAAGAAGCAATCCTACAATGCCTCAAATCCCTTCACACTGCCCCACACACTATCCAAGAACTCCTCTTTTTATGCAAAAAAGCACGAAATGCCGGATTAGTAGGGATAAACCTCTTTAGCACTCCATTACATAAACTTTATGAATATCTCACCTCATTGCAATTAGATTCACTCACGCGCATTGATGAAGAATTGCTTGTTGATTTTTTGAGTGTGTATACCTCTAAACTTAGCGATGCGAGTAAAAAAAATTATCGCATTGTGCTTATTGGATTTTTTGGCTACATCGATAAACACAATACCTACAATCAAGGATCGTTTGTATTTGGGATAAAGCTTGCTATCCGACACATTGTCAGTCAAGCTAGCGGGCAAAAGCTCCCCACATATCTTGATGAAAACGAATTAGAGCGGTTTTTGGAAGCTATTGATACAACGCCACTTCCTATACATCGTATGGCACGAGATAGGCTTATTATCAAAGTGATTATCTACACAGGTATGCGCGTAAGCGAAGCACTTAGCCTACGCACCAAAGACCTTATTCCACAGCACGACATTTGGATGTTTCAGATACGAGGCAAAGGCAACAAAATGCGTGTAGCAATGATAAAAAAAGAGAAAATAGATTCTCTTATGCACCTTTGGATGCAAACACGCAGTGAAATTGCTCTACATACAAACATAGAAGATAACCTTATTTTTTGCAACAACAAAGGTGGGAAACTCACACAAGCACGAGTATATCAAGTTTTGGGAGAGATTCTAAAATATGCTGGAATCAAAAAAGAGAAAATGGGCGCACACATGCTTAGACACACATTTGCTACAATGCTATATAGCAAAAAACACGATCTTGTGCTTGTCCAAGAAGCGCTAGGACACGCTAGTTTAAATACGAGCAGAATCTACACGCACTTTGATAAGCAACGACTTTTAGAAGCCGCAAATGTAATGGATGATTTTGAAAAGTAATGTGCTAAAATTCCACCCACAACAAAAAGCGAGGGAGCAATGACAAAAATAGCTATAAATGGGCTTGGGCGACTAGGTAGAAGTATCTTTCGTGCTGGAGTTATGCGTGATGATATAGAAATTATTCTCACACACGACATCGCGCAAGGTGCTATGATAGCTCATCTATTAGAATACGATAGCGTGCATACAAGCCCTTTGCGAAATGTTACTTACACACAAACAAGCGATACCACAGGAATCATATCTTTCGAATATGGCACAAAAACCTACAACACAACGCTTATAACCAATGTAGCAAGGGAAGACTTGGACTTTAGTGCTGCTGATGTGGTGATAGAATCTAGTGGAAAATTTCTTGATAGTGCGAGTATGCAGACACATATACAAAAAGGTGTCAAAAAGGTGATTATTTCCGCTCCCGCAATTGATGATACCCCAACATTTGTGCTTGGTGTCAATCACGCACTCTATCAAGGTGAATCTATCATCTCCAATGCTTCTTGCACAAGCAATGCGTTAGCGCCCATTGCAAAAGTGCTAGATTCTATATTTGGCATAGAATCTGGAATCTTAAGCACAATTCATAGCTACACATATGATCAAAATCTCCTTGATAATGCCCACAAAACCGACAAACGCCGCGCACGCGCTGCTGCCCAAAATATCATACCCACAAGCACGGGTGCAGCAAAAGCTCTTTACAAAGTCCTTCCTCAACTCAAAAACAAACTCCACGGACATAGTGTGCGTGTGCCTGTGGCAGATGTATCTATGGTAGATTTTAGTGTCAAACTCCGCCAAAACCCAAGCGCAGATTCTATCAATCAAGCGCTCATAGAGGCTTCAAACAACGAATTATCAGGGATTTTAGCTATCGATGAACATTTTAGGGTAAGTAGCGATTTTATTGGCAATACATATAGCGCGATTGTGGCAAAGGATCTTACATTTGTGCTTGAAGGTGGTATGGCAAAAATTATGGCTTGGTATGATAATGAATGTGGCTATGCAAACAGAATCTTAGATATGGCACGATACATTACAAACTAAGCAAGGATCTAGCTTGGATTTTTTGCAACAAGCCAAACTTCAGCATATCCTCTCTTTTCTTGCTTCTAGCAAATCCGCGCATACCCAAATCTCCCAGATTCCAAATATAGACTTTAGCAAACTTACAGACATACACACGCTTTTTGATCTTATACTAAATCCACCCAAAAATTACCAAAACAAGACTCTACTTCCGACACTCACGCATAATGCTATTGGCGCTGTGCGTGTAGAGATTACACAAAGCGCAAAGGCAGGGTTTGGCAAAAAAACATATCTTAAAATCCTTGCACACTGCCTAGACTTCACCCAAACTCTTCATATGACGCTTTTTCACCCAAAACCATTTATGTATAAAAACTTTGCAGAAGGCACACAATGCGTGGTGTATGGAAAACTTGAGCAAAAAGGTGCTATTTGGACAATCACGCAACCAAAAATCATACATGATTTTGGTGCTATCACACTAGAGTTTAAAACCACTCCCGCCAAAAATAAAATCCTTAATGCCCTCTGTGCGCTTATCACGCACGATACTTTGCGACAATGCGGCATTATAGAACCCTATGTAAGCGCAATATATGAAATTTTTCACCCCGCACAAGAATTTGTGCGTGCATTTGCACATCACAATGGATATTTTGGCGTGTATCAAGAAGCCCTAAAATTTGTCGAGATATGGCATCATATCCTTCGCTTACGCACCAAAAATCTCCATTTCCAAGCAAGTTTCATCTGCAATGGGGATACCAAAGCCTTTATAGATTCACTACCATTTACACTTACACAAGGTCAGCACGAAGCTATAGAATCTATTGCCAAAGATCTCTCATCGCACACTGCAACGCGAAGACTTATTATGGGTGATGTGGGTTGTGGCAAAACCATAGTCATCTTAAGCGCAGTGATGATGACATATCCACACAAATCTATCCTAATGGCGCCTACAAGTATTTTGGCTAAACAACTCTATGAGGAAGCAAAAAAATTTCTCCCACCATATATAAAAATCCAACTTATCACCGCCCAAACCAAAGATATATCGCACACGCCAAAACACACACAATCTAGGCTTTTTGCACAAACCACACATTCGGATACTGCACACGACACAGATATGTTTGATGCGGATTTTATCATAGGCACTCAAGCAATTTTGTATAGAGATTTTGATTACACCAAATTTGCACTTGTGATGAGTGATGAGCAACATAGATTTGGCACTAACCAACGACACAAACTAGAAAAAATGTTTTCTACCACCACACGCACCAAGCCTCATGTATTGCAATTTTCTGCCACGCCAATCCCGCGCACATTTGCCATGATACAAACACACTACATACAACACACTATCATCAAAGATCTACCATTCAAAAAAGACATACAAACAAGCATTATAGGAAAAAGAGACTTTCCAAAACTCCTTGTGCATTTACAAAATGAATTTACAAAAGGACATCAAGCAATCATCATTTATCCGCTAGTAGAAGAAAGCCAACACATTGAGTATCTCTCACTTTCGCAAGGACAAGAATTTTGGCTCAAACATTTTGAGGGCGTATATGTAACTTCAGGCAAGGACAAACAAAAAGAAGAAGTATTAGAGGAATTTGCCCAAAAAGGCAATTTACTTCTTGCTACCACGGTTGTAGAAGTAGGAATCTCACTCCCCAAGCTTAGCACGATTATCATAGTCGCACCTGAACGACTAGGACTAGCAACGCTACATCAATTACGAGGCAGAGTAAGTCGCAATGGGCTAAAAGGCTACTGCTTTTTGTATACAAACACAAAAGATACTGCGCGCTTAGAATCTTTTGCCAAAACACTCAACGGCTTTGAGATTGCCCAACTAGATCTAAAAAATCGTAATAGTGGGGATTTACTAAGTGGCACAAAACAAAGTGGCAATGAATTTAAGTTTTTTGATCCTAGCAGTGATGAGCATATCCTCTCTAAAGTCAATGCCCTTATAGATTCTCAAACTTCAGTATAAATCTATAATTGTCTGCAATATCTACCGATGATATGTAATGGCGTGCCTTTTCTCTTGTAAAATATATTTTTCATAATCAATAAATCTTTCATATACCACACCATATTGCAAACAAAATAACCCATATACAAATAAATAGAAATAATAAAACCACCAACAAACTCACCCAAAATAAAACAAAAATTAATAAATCCTTTTGTATGTTTGACACTATTTAATAAATAAAGACTTAGGGTATTAAGAAAAGGCAATGCACCAAAACCCTCAACAACTTTAAGAAATTTAAAGAGATCTTCTAAATACTCCGTATTTTTTGTTGTTTCAAACATCAATCATTTCCTCTTGTATAAGTACATTTTAACTCTCTTTCATTACCTTCTAAAAGATAAATGCGTGTTTCTGGATAGGTAGAATTCTCATCATGAATAAATCTCTTATTCCATAGGGTAATATAATTTTTTCCTTTAAACTCCATAGCATTATAGGATAAATAGCTTAGTATAGGAATTTCAGAGTTAAATTCTGCTTGTTCTGATATTCCTGAAATTTTATTGCTTGGCAGGGCATATGTAGTAAATGCTATGTGAGGCACTTCGTTAAACATTACAACTTGATAACTAGTTTTTTCTCCATGAAAATGCAAATCATCTCCATAGAGTTTATCACTTGCTTTTGCATCTAACTTACCATTTTTATATATCCAAAGTGCACTAAAATATTCCCCATCTGAAAGAATTACATTATCTAACACTCCATCATTATCAATATCAATTTTTCTTTTATAGACTCTAGGAGGACTGATATAAGAACTTTCTTCTTTGATAGCTTTTGCTATTTCTTCTTTTATAATCTCTCTTTTTTCTGTGCAATAATGATAAAAAACGCCATATTTATTATTTGCTCCAAAAGCACAAAAACCTATACTAAAGGGAGGATTGACAGAGGGGGGAACTTCTTGCCATTTATTCTCATTAAATCGATCTTTTCTTGCATATTCACATAATTCTTTGTTGTTAGAATCTAGCACTTCTCCTAGAAGCTTAAGTAGTTGTGTAATGCGTTTTTCATAAGCACCTGTTATAGAATTAACCTTATCCAAATTTTTAATAAAAGCTCTTTGTGAATCTAAAAGATCTTTTAATCTTTTTTCTTTATCAGGAAACTTAGAGATTTTTAATTCTTTTCTTAATTGTGTATAGATTTCAGCCATATAGCGATCTAAATTTTTTAACTCCCCACTTTCATCATTACATATTATCTTTTCTGCTTTTGTGCTAACTTTAGCGCAATCAAAGCTAGGTTTTGCTTCTTTTGGGGATTGTGCATTAATACTAATACTTAGCATTAAGAAAAATCCTAAAACTACTAAAATCTTTTGCATAAAAACTCCTTATAACTTCAATATGTTATCTTAATCTGCTAATAAAACAACGCATATTATTCCTGTAATCCATAAAATTTTAGCGAATTTTTACATTTGATTTCTTGTTTCTCGTCCTTCTTTCATGTCTTTTGGGATATATAGCTTTACACTCCAGAGTGGTATCTTTTTTCTTATTAGCCTTTGTGTGTTGTTTATCCTTGCTTCAAAGATAGAATCTGTGTTGTTGCATTGTAATTTTGGTATTGCACTCATGTATCTATTTTGTCTCATACTCTTGCAAAAATTTTATGATTTTTTCATAATTTTGTATTGCCTTAGAATCTCCCTTAGCTTTAGCTTCTTGGAGTTTTTGGGTGGCATAGGTTGGTAGAGAATATTCTTGCAAAGCATCATCGCTTATTGTTGCATTAATATCTATAACATCATTTTTAAGCAAAAATTCCAAAGCCTCAAAGTTGGCTTTGTCTATTGCCTTTTTCTCAAATGTTGGCTCACCAATTATGCCATTTAGAAATGCCATATTATGCTCCTTATCTTTTTGCAAAGCTTGATACAAATAGCTTAGTCCATCTATATCACTCTTATCAATCATCTCTATGATAATATAAGCAGTCTCAAAGGCATAGGATTTATTGCCTATGGCGTTATTGTTCCACTGATAATTCCCCCATTGTTTCTCCCATTTTTTATACAGGCTCGATTGGATTTTGTGAGTTTGCTGTGTAGGTGTATCAATAGAATCAGCCCTAGCATACCCAAACAATAAAAAAACAAGAAAAAATATTGTATGTTTCATACCTAACTCCTTCATTTATTTTTTAATAATCGCAAAGATTCTGCAATCTATTCATTGTTCAATGCAAGATTCTAATTGTGAAAGTAGTTCTAAAGAATTGCCATCAAACAAAAAAGTTTCTTGTTTGCAACCTGTATCACCGATAGTTTTCACAACCAAAAGTCGGCTATCATTTTTACTGAATAAATCATTTATTGTCTCTTTGCCATTTACATCTGGGATTGTATTAAATGAACTTAAAATCTTGAGGTTATCCTCTCCATTTTCCACATTTAACATCGAATAGAATCTACAGCCTGTTCCGCAACTATGAGCAATTATGGAATATTTGCCCGCAAAATTAATGCTCAAATCAACTAGTTTGTTATTTATATCTCTACACTCTCCATTGCTGCATTGATAATCTTTTGGGATTTTATGCTCCCCTTGATATATTGTCGCAGGATATTCATCAAATTTTTCCAAAAGCTCGTTGGCATTTATAAGTGAAATGCAAAACAAACACGCAATTAGTTTTTTCATATCAACTCCTTTTTTGTAGGCTTTTAAATTCCTCATAGCTTAAATTTGTTGTCTTAATTGACATTTAGTTTCCTAATAATGCATTAAGTTTTTTATCTTTTGTAAAAGCTTGATATAGCTTGTCATAGTATATTTTGTATTTTTCCACTGCCTCATCAAAAACATCCTCATTTGCCTCATTAATCCGAACATCTACAAGAAAGTAATTCCACTGCATAATGCTGTAAGCCATAAAATCTATAATAATGTCCTTGGTAGTGTTTTCAAAAAAATTACTAAATAGATTATAACTAGGCAAAAACTCTATATCTGCCACATCATAGACTCCATTAACATTTATAATTGGGACAATAAAATCTTCCATTTTTTCATTAAAGCCCCATTTTTCTCTGTTGGCTTCTGTATCTATCATTTTAAACCCTAGAGTAGCAATAGCTTCTAAATAAGTTTGTTTTATGCAATAATTGAGATAATGTTGTTCAAAGTTTTCTTGTTGTCTTGCCTTAAGTGGTGCAACAAAATAGCAACTCCATATATTTCTATGCTGCATAACGGATTTATTAAAATATTTTAGTTGTTCTCTTGTCTCCTGCCCTTGCTTGGTATCCTTTGGGATACTCTTTAGGATTGAAAAATAGAGTTTAGAATATAGCCTATCTAGATTCTGTAATTCCCCACTAGAATCTTCATATATTATCTTTTCTGCTTTTGTAGTTGCTTTGACACAATCAAAGCTAGGTTTGGCTTCTTGTGGGCTTTGGGCATTGGCACTAATGCTTAACATTAAGAAAACTCCTAAGACTATTAGAATTTTTTGCATAAAGCCTCCTTTAAAACCCATAATATTCATCATTGCTCCTTGATAAACTCCATAGTCCAATCTGGATTAGTCTCCGCACCACAAGATTCAAAAATAGATAAACTTGTATTGCAAGATTCTATTGCATTCAAAGGATTTTCTACTCTAAAGCCCTTTTGTGTTTTTTGCAAGGTTAGCTCACATATTTTTTCTGCATTATGTTCATCTTTGGTTTTTAATCGCAAAATGGCTTCTTTTGGGGAAAGTATTTTTAGAGATAGCATTCTATCATCTTTGCGTATTTCACAAGTGGCATATTTATGCAAAGTTTCATATTCAGCCAAGCAACCTTCATTATTGCAATCCAAAAAGCGGAAAATTTGTTGCTTTAATTGGCATTTAGTTTCCTTAAATCTATATTTTGAATAAATCTATCAAGTGGTTGAATAACTCTAGTTTGCATTTCATCTAAATTAAATTCACACTCTCCATTTGTGCATATATACCCCTCATCTTCAAAAACACATACTTGAGTATAGCGACTATTTGAGCTTAATTCTTGCAGTGCTTTGGAAGCCTCTATAATGGCTTCTTCATATTCTTTTGAAAAAAACCTACTATACAATTTAAAACGAGCCAAACCTTTAATCGAAAAAATATCAAGTATCATATTGCCCTCACAAGTATAAAAAGTATCTTTATCTATGAGAGAACTTGTATCTACGATAGTATTAGTGCTAAGCAATAGAATCCCCATTTTATAAACCCTTGCTATACAGGGCTTATAATGATGTGTTTTGATACCAAAATGGACTGAATTCATATTTTCGTATATTATTCCGTTTTCGCGTGCTATGCTAAATGTTTCCTCAACTTCTTTTGTATCATCATTTTTTGCCAACAAAAAACAACGCATATTATCCCTATAATCCATAAAATTTTTAGCAAATTTTTGCATTTGCTTTCTCACCTCCTGCCCTTGCTTTGTGTCCTTTGGGATACTCTTTAGGATTGAAAAATAGAGTTTAGAATATAGCCTATCTAGATTCTGTAATTCCCCACTAGAATCTTCACATATCATCTTTTCTACTTTTGTAGTTGCTTTGACACAATCAAAGCTAGGTTTAGATTCTTGTGGGCTTTGGGCATTAATACTTTGGCTTAGAAACACCATAGTTAAAATAATAAAGAATGTTTTTGTCATTTGGAATCTCCTTTTAGTTTTTATGTTCTATGGATATTATTTGCTAAAGCACTCATAGATTCTACTCACTCTTAACCTCTCCGCCCTTAACTACTAAACCTTTAGAATCTTATATCACATTTAAATCCCTATATACATTATAAAGACTAGGAAATAAAATCTCACTAAAAGTTTTATATATGTGGGTTAAGTAGCTCAAATCGTAACGTAATGCTTAGATTCTCTTAGAGATTCTCTTGTGTAGGTTTTGTATGATATTTCACTAATGTATCAGACATATGAATAAAGTCCGCGTGTAAGCGGACTTAAAAATTTACGCACCTTTTGGTGGCAAGAATGCAGTATTTTCTGGTGGTGTTCCTGTGTATTTTTCAATATTTACCAATGCTGTGCAGGCACTATTACCATTGGCAAGTTCAGAAGTTGGTATATCCATTGTAAGAACATTTGCACTACCATTTTTGCATAATGTATTAGCCTCGCTTGCATCACTTGGATCATACCACGCACCCTCATAGATTCTCACCACGCCCTCATCTACAATATCACTAACTACAGCTCCGGCAAGAATTTGTCCGCGTTTATTAAATACACGCACAAGATCGCCATTTTGGATATCTTTGGCTTTAGCATCTGCTGGATTAATCCAAATAGGCTCTCTATTAGCTACTGCATATTCATCTCGCAATCTTGTATTAGCAAGCTGTGAATGCAATCTCAAACTTGGATGTGGGCTAAGAAGTGCAAATTCCGCAGGTTTATCCTTCATGCCTTTCCATTCTGCTGGCTCAAACCATTGTGGGAATGCCTTACAATCTTTGTAATTCATTTTTTCTATAACTTCAGAATAAATTTCTATCCTACCGCTAGGTGTGCCAAGAGGATTTAAGATAGGGTCTTCTCTAAAATCTGCATATCGCACAAAATCAAGTCCTTCTGGTGTCGCATCAAACACAAGTGGTCTATTAGCACTCCAAAATGTTTGAAAATCTGGCATTGGGTTTCCATCAGCCATTACCACACCAGCCTTTTGTGCATTTTGATAGGCAGCGTTATAAAACTCCTCAATCCAATCCATTTCTGCTTTGCCCTCTGTGTATTGCTCACCAAATCCACAAGCCTCCGCCAAATCCGAAAAGACTTGATAATCACTTTTTGCTTTCTCAAGTGGTGCAACGACTTGCTTCATAGGATTTATATTCATATTAGAATAATCCCCACTCATCGTGATGTCATTGCGCTCATAAGGCGTCGTGATAGGGAATACAATATCTGCCATTTTTGCTGTAGGTGTCCAATACATATCATGCACGATAATAGTTGTTGGTTTTCTCCATGCTGATAGAAGTGCATTTGTATCTTGGTGATGCACAAAAGGATTGCCACCAGCCCAATACACTAAATCAATCTCTGGATATTTGATTGTCTTGCCATTGTATTTGATAGTTTTCCCTGGGTTTGCAAGCATATCAGTAACACGAGCTACAGGAATAGAAACTGCCGAACCATCGCTCAACCATTCCGCACCACCACTTGAAACTTTACCTATTGATATACCACCGACTACAGGTGCATTTGTTGTTGGTGCTCCACCATTGCTATAATGATAGCTAAAGCCAAAACCACCGCCTGGTAAGCCGATTTGTCCAATCATAGAAGATAAAACTACAAGCATCCAATGCGCTTGTTCTCCGTGGTGTTGGCGTTGCATATTCCAACCACCCATAATCATTGTGCGATTCTCAAAAAATACTTCGGCAAGCTCTTTGATTTTTTCTTCACTTACGCCACAAATATCAGACGCCCACTTAGCATCTTTAACCACACCATCAGTTTTGCCCTCTACATATTTTTGGAATTTTTCAAATCCCTCTGTATAGTCTGCAATAAAATCTTTATCATATTTATTTGTAACAAGCATTGTATGAATAATACCCAACATCAACGCTACATCGGTGTTTGGCACAACTCTAATATGTTCTGCTTTGCTATCAAAGTATTGCACGGTAGAGCTTTTTGCAGGATCTATACAAATGATTTTTTTGCCACTATCGCGAAGTTTTTTAAGGTATTCTAAGCCTTGATTATCATTTGATGACCACGCGATTCTTAGGGTATCAACAGGATTTGCCCCCCAAATAACTACGACTTTAGAATGCTCTAAAACCAATGGCCAAGAAGTTTGTTGCTCATACACTTCCAATGTCCCAAGCACATGAGGCATAATCACCTGCGCAGCACCTGTAGAATAATCTCCCAAACCGCCTACAAAGCCACCACCAAGATTCAAAAATCTATGAAGCAATGTGCGTGCATTGTGCATATTTCCGCTTGATTTCCAGCCATAAGAACCACCATAAATTGCTGTTGGACCTTTGCTAGATCGCACACGCTTAATCTCATCGCTCACTATTTTTATAGCTTCTTCATAGCTCACCTCAACCCACTCATCAGCACCACGCAAAGCATTATTCCCTGCTTGTTTTTCTAAGTAGCTTTTTCTCACCATAGGTGCTTTTATTCTGTTTGTGTATTTACCATCAACCAAATCTGCTGTTACAGCTTGGAGAGGATTTTCTTCTAATCCGCTAAAAGCGTTTTGACTTTTGACAATCTTGCCACCTTTGACGCTTACTTTTAATGCCCCCCAGTGTGCTGCCGTATATACATCACCATCAAGCACTAAATCTGTGCTAAAGTTTGTGATATTTTGCACATCAGTTGTCGTAGATGAAGAATCTCCACACCCAATCCAAGCACCACCAATAAATGGCACGGTGCTAAAAAGCCCAATTGTTCGTAATGCACTTCTTCTGCTACTATCAACAGAATCTACGCTTTTTGTTGTTACGCTTCTTTTATTTGTGTTTTTCATACTACCCTCCTTAATGTTATTTCATATCTTTGGCATTTTTTTGCAAATATTCAATCACAAGTTGATAATCTTTTTTATCAATCGCTGTGCGTCCTGCCATTGATTTAAACATACTAGGCCATTGATTAGCGGTATATTCTTTCACAGAATGCAATCCATGACACATAGAACAATTTTGCTCATACATATCTTTTGCTTGAGCCAAAAGTCCATTAATATCATCACTTAAAGCATCATCTTCGCTCCATGCCTCAATTTTGACCTTATTATATGTCTTGCCATCAGCTTGCACAGAAGATTGTTTTTTTAGCGCAATGCCAGAATCTTTTGTAAGCCCTACACTTAAGATTCTTTTGCCAGGCACAAAATATACTGCTAGATTCGAATTAGCATCAGCATAACCCTCCACAGCTAGTAGCACTCTACCATTTTCTTTTTTGATAACCTGCACTTCTGTGGTTGGTAACAATTTCCCCACGACTTTTGAATCCTTAGAATCTACATAGAGATTCTTTACTTCCGTAGCATATTGTGCAGCATGTAGTGTTGCCATAGCACACAAAACACCGCATATTATTGCTAGTTTTCTCATAACACCCTCCTAAAAAATGTTGAAAGTTTATAGATCATTTACAATCTATACTTTATGTATTATATCTCTCATATTTTGGTATGTATCCAAAAGCCCAAAAAGTTATTTTTGTATAAATTTAAACATAATCTAAAAAGTAACATTTTTTCAAAATTTTGCATAAAATTAAAAACACATATTGTGTTTTAAAAAAAATGAGCTATAATGTCTGAAGTTTATCTCACAATGACAAGGAGTAATAATGAGCAAGAAGACAAAAATAATTTCTTTCAATGCGTTTGAAATGAATTGTATTTCACATCTAAGCCCTGGGCTTTGGCGATACCCAAACGATCAAGCCCTGCATTATAAGGATATTGAATATTGGCAAAACATAGCAAAGATTGCAGAACAAGGACTTTTTGATGCGGTATTCATCGCTGATGTGCTTGGTGTCTATGATCTCTATGGTAGCAACGATATAGGCGCTCTAAAAACTGCCCTACAAGTCCCTGTTAATGATCCTACACAGCTTGCAGTCATAGGAGCAAGTGTAACTAAACATGTAGGTTTTGGGGTTACTGCTGGTGTGCCTTTTGAGCATCCATATCCATTTGCAAGGCGTCTTAGCACCCTAGATCATCTCACAAAAGGACGCGTAGGGTGGAATATCGTAACTGGCTACCTACCAAGCGCAAATAAAAATATGGGGGCTAGTGAATTACCACATGATGAGCGATATGAACTTGCTGATGAATATATGGAAGTTATTTATAAATTATTAGAAGGTAGTTGGGAAGATGATGCGGTGATCTTGGATAGAGAGAGTGGCGATTTTGCAGATCCTAGCAAGATTCACCACATCGGACATCATGGCAAATATTTTGATGTGCCCGGAATCCATCTTTGCGAACCAAGCATACAACGCACGCCGGTGCTTTTTCAAGCAGGAAATTCCACACGAGGACGAAAATTTGCAGCGACACACGCCGAAGCAATATTTATAGCACCACCAACTAAAGAATATGCAAAAATTGCTATCAAGCAAGTAAGAGACGCACTTTTAGCTGCTGGTCGTGATCCATATAGTGCTAAAATTTATTGTCTTGCAACCATTATTACAGATTCAACCCAAGACTTAGCACAAGCAAAATACAATGATTTGCTCAAATACGCTAGCACAGAAGGGGCGTTGGTGCTAAACTCTGGGTGGCTTGGGGTAGATTTAAGTCGCTATAATCTTGATGATCCACTTACCAATATCAAATCAAATGCTATGATTGCACAGGTAGAAGCTTTGGACAACTCCACAACAGAATCTGGTAAGGTATGGACGCTAAGAGATCTCATAAAGCTCACAGGCATAGGCTGTCAAGGACCGAAGTTTGTAGGATCGCCATCGCAAGTGTGTGATATGCTACAAGAATTTGTCGCATATAGTGATGCTGATGGATTCAATCTAGCCTATGCTACCACGCCAACAACCTTTAGTGATGTAGTAGAGTTTATCGTGCCTGAACTGCAAAAACGCGGCGTCTATAAACAAGAATACACACAAGGTAGTTTGCGACATAAACTTTTCGGCAAGGGAGATAGATTGGGGCATGATCACATTGCCTCACAATATCGCGTTAATGGTGCAAAATCAAGTATCAATGATTATGCAGGAACAGGTAGAAGACAATTCACAAAAAAGGATATAGAATATGTTATTTAATACTCTCGCAACAAACATTTACATTATTCACGAAAATGATGAGTGGATACCGCCATTTGCTCAAGCTTTTGAACGCGCAGGAATTAAGTTTGGAGAAATCTATCTCACACAAGGCGGCATAGATTTAGATTCTCCACCACCACAAGGCGTATTTTGGAGTAGGCTCTCTGCCTCAAGTCATACGCGCGATCATAGCCTTAGCAAAGAATATGGGCGCGCGGTTTTATCATGGCTAGAATCTTATGGACGCCGTGTGATAAATGGAAGCAGTGTGCTAGAACTAGAAGTAAGCAAAGTGCGGCAATACCTCGCACTCAACAAGGCAGGATTCCGCACACCAAAAACAATTGCAGTTTTTGGTAAAAATGACTTGCTTGAATGCGCAAAAACATTGCAAACGCCATTTATTACCAAACATAACCAAGGTGGCAAGGGTCTAGGTGTGCGACGCTTTGAAAGCATAGAGGAATTTAAGGAATATATAGAATCTAGCGCATTTGAGCCACCAATTGATGGCATTACGCTTTTGCAAGAATACATTAGGGCAAAAGAATTTTATATCACACGCATTGAATTTATCGGAGGAAAATTCCATTATGCGGTGCGTGTGGATACAAGCAATGGTGCTTTTGAACTATGTCCCGCAGATGCCTGTGATATAGAACGCACCAAAGCCCTTCCAGAACTTGCTGGTGGTGCGTGCGATGTAGGTGGGGTGGATAAATTCTCCCTACGCACTGATATAGATTCAAATACGCCACTTGTGCAAAAACTTGAAGGCTTTTTGCAAACACATAATATAGCAATTGCGGGTGTTGAATTTATAGAAAGCGTAGATGGTGAAATAGTCGTGTATGACATCAATACCAACACAAACTACAACTCCAAAGTAGAATCGCATCTACGAGAGCAAAACAAGCAAGGTGCGGCTGATAGAGTTGTAGAGTTTTTACACAGTGAGTTAGAGAAAATACAAAGGAGTAAGTGATGAAATTTGGGTATTGGACACCGGTTTTTGGAAGTTGGTTACGCAATGTAGATGATGATAGCACACAAGGCACATGGGAGTATTGCAGGAATCTTGCACTCAAAGCCGAATCTCTAGGCTATGTCCTAACACTTGTCCCCGAGCTTTACTTAAATGACATCAAAGGACACAAAGCCCCTGCGCTTGATGCATGGGCAGTAGCCAATGGATTGGCGGCAATCACAAAAAGCATAGAGATTCTAGCAGCCCTACGACCACAATATCACCAAGTAGCATTGACTGCCAAGCAAATCGCTACCATTAGCCAAATCTGCAATGATCGCTTTAGTATCAATATGGTTTCGGCATGGTGGGAAGAAGAAGCGAGGCAATATGGCATAAACTTTGATGGACACGATGATCGATACACGCTCACGCGTGAATACACAGAAGTTTTGCGAGGGTTTTGGGAGCAAAGCCCCCTAAATTATAAAGGCAAATATTTTGAATTTAGTAATTCTTATAATGAGCCAAAACCTAAAAAAACTCCTCTTGTGTATGCTGGAGGTGAAAGCGAAATCGGTAGAAATGCAATCACACAATTTGCAGACAAATACCTTATGCACGGAGGCACACTAGAAGAGGTGCGAGAAAAAGTTGCTGATATGAAACGACGCAAGACAGAAGCTGGATTAGCGCCATTTTTGGGCTTTGGTATGGCAGTGTATATGATTGTGCGTGATAGTGAGCAAGAGGCAAAAGAAGAGTTAGATCGTATCACAACTATTAAAAATTATGCCGAATATGAAAATTCCTATAAAGATTTTACAGGGAATTCAAATCTTGATGTAGAAGTCTCAAAATATGATTATAGCGTGTCTAATAGAGGACTAAGACCTGAACTTGTTGGCACACCAAAACAAGTCGCAGAAAAAATCCGCGCCTACAAAGAAGCTGGTTTAGATCTTCTTATTGTGCAATGCGCAAATATGCAACAAGAGCTAGAGTATATCGCTAAAAAGGTATTTCCACTGCTATAGTCGCCCAAAAAGCGACTTTGCAGCCAAATTTAATAGCTATGTAGGTTGTGTAGCTTTGGCTATAATGCACCAAAACCTTAAAGGCTTCATATGCAAACACACACTTCACAAAATGCACATATTTCTCGCCATTCTTATGGCACAAAGATTAGAAAACATAATCCTATGCACCAAGATTCTCACGCACAAAACCACGATCCACAATCTCACTCCACACAATCCCAAAACCTAGAACACAAAGCACGAATTTTGGCACTCAAACATACATTTGCCATAGATTCTAAAAAAGCCGCACAAAAAGAACAATATGTCTTAAAAATCTCGATGTATAGTGCATTACTTCTTGCAATATTTGGTATTGGTTTTGGAATCTTTGTCAAATCTATGGCAGTGGTCTTTGATGGTTTTATCGCACTTATTAGTGTAGGGCTTGGGGCATTGTCTGTTATCACTTCTCGCTATATCTACAAAGAAGATGATGATGTGTTTCAATATGGGTATGTGCGTTTTGAGCCTATGGTCAATCTCTTTAAATCCCTTGTGCTTGTTTTTGTATGTGTATATGCCTTTATCAATGCGCTAGAAAGCCTGATACATGGTGGGTATGCAGTAGAACTTGGTGGAGCGATTATTTATAGTGTATGTGCATTTGTGTTTTGTGCTGGTTTGTTTTTTTACACGCTACTATATACAAAGATTTTAGAATCTGATCTCATCAAAGTTGATAACACAGAATGGAAAATTGATTGTGTGCTCTATTTGGGGGCATTGTGCGCCTTTGGTGTGATTTATTTTGTGCTTAGCCCACATAATGCCTTTGCTATGTATGTTGATCCTTTGTTATTAGCAGTGCTTTCTTTATTGTTGTGTATTGCACCCATTCGCATAGCAATTGCAAATTTCAAAGACCTTATTATGGTGGCGCCAAGCGAGATAGATTCTAAAATCACAGATATTATGGAATCTCTAAGCAAAGAGTTTGGCTTTAGCGATTATGACACGCATGTAGCAAAATCAGGGCGATTTTATATGGTGGAAGTCAATATTCTGATAGAAAACACATCTAAGCCGATGACAATGGCAGAGTTTGATTGTATCCGAGAAAGAATTGAAAAAGCTCTTGAGATTCCAAGTTATAAAATTTGGCTCTCTGTGAGTTTTACCGCAAACCCAAAATGGTTATAACACGCTACATATACACCACATCTATATAATCGCAGAGATTCTAAAAAAGCACGATATAAAATCTCCACGCATTATGCGACTTATAAAAGCGACTTATATGCCTCACAACCCTCTTGCAATGACAAATCACAAGCTTGTCCAAAAAAGCTTTTTGCACTTTGTTTATTTTTATCTACACCCTTGCCATAGAGATACATTCTACCAGTATTAAGACACGCTACCGCACTCCCACCGATACACGCTTTTTCATATAATATCGCAGCATAACTAGCATCTTTGCTTACCAAAATACCATTTTCTGTCATACGCGCGAGATTATTACATGCATCAGGCTCACCACGAGAACACGCCGCTTGATAGAATCTAAAAGCGACTTGATAACTTTGTCGTATGCCTAAGCCCTCTTCATATAATGCACCAAGATTATTACACGCCTTAAGCACACCAGATTCACATGCTATCTTATAAAATTGTGCGGCTTTGGAATACCACTTTGCTTTCCCATCGCCTTTGGCATACATCACACCAAGCTTATAACAATCTACACTATTGCCCACTGCACAAGATTCTCTAAACATCTTAGCGTTTTGAGAAAATTGCGGAGATTCGTGCGCGATAGAACTTTCATCAGCAAGTTGAGAGGTTTTTTGTAGCACTTTCTCACCACATCCACTACCTACAAGCAAACACGCCACACACACAATATAGGTAATCTTTTTCATACTTACCCTTTTTTACTCAAGATTGAGCTTTTTAAACTCATCGCACCCAGCTTGCAAACCAAAATCACAACTAAGCCCATAATATTCTTTTGCCATGGCTCTATCTTTTTTGATACCATTCCCTGCATAAACCAAAGCCGCAAGATTATAGCAGCCCTTGGCACTCTTTCCCATACACGCATCAGTATAATACAGCCCTGCTTGTGTATAATCTTTTTTCTCTACACCATAGCCATTTTCAAACATCACGCCTAGATTATTACACGCATCGGCATTGCCACCCTTACACGCCTTATCATATAATTCAAGGCTTCTTTGATAATCCTGACGCACACCCTCGCCACGATAAAACATCACACCTAGATTATTACACGCCGCCATTACATTTGCATTACACGCTTGCTCATAAAATGCCACGCTTTTATGAAAATTTTTAGGTGCATTTTCTCCATCACTATACAAAATACCAAGCTGATAACACGCTCCAGAATCTCCATTCATACAAAGCCTCTCAAATCCTTGTAAGGCCTTTTTATAATTGCCATTGATAAGATCTTGCATACAATCTTCAAAACTTTGTGCGTTAGCAAACATACATAGCCAAGCAAATGCTGATATAATCTTTGTGATCTTCATCTCTTAAGCTCCTAATTTGACCCTTATTGGCGCTATTGTAACCAAAAACCATAGCAAACAACATTAAATCGTAATTTTTTCTAAGTCTTAAATTGTATAATACCCACATACAAGCCTACCACCAATAAATAATAAGCATAGGAGCAAATGTGTCAAACACGCCTATTATATATCCATACCATATCACTCTACCACAAGATTTGAGAGAAATTTTACAATGCCTTCAGGCTTGTGGTTATCGCGCGTATGTGATTGGAGGCTGTGTGCGTGATAGTTTGCTTGGTGTATCGCCAAAAGATTGGGACATTGCTACCAACGCGCACCCAAACACGATTTGTGAGATATTTGCACACAAGCCAAATCTCAAACTCATACATACAGGGGCAAAATATGGCACTATAGGCGTATGTATCAATGCAACTTGTTATGAGATTACCACCTTTCGTGGCGATGGAATCTACCTTGACTCCCGCCACCCAAATTGTGTGCAATTTGTAGAGCACCTTTGCGAAGATGTTATGCGTCGAGATTTTAGTATAAATGCCCTTGCGTATAGTGAATCTGAAGGGGTATTAGATTATGTCAATGGCGTGCAAGATCTTAATCATAAAAGGCTTGTGTGTGTGGGTGAAGCACACATACGCTTTGGTGAAGATTCTCTTAGAATCTTGCGCGCAGTGCGCTTTAGAGCAACCTTGGGCTTTGTGCTAGATTCACACACAAAAGACGCACTCTTAAGCCTTTATCCACATATCGCGACTTTACCTGTGGAGCGCATACGCCTAGAACTTGATAAAACCCTAATGGGTGCGTATGTCGGTGCAAGTTTTCAAGAATATATAGAGGTTTTTGCATATCTTTTTGCCCACCTTGTTAGAGATTCTTATGCGCATTTTGGCTCCGCGCTCCTTGAGAGTGTAGCGCATATACATCTTTTGGATTCACTTGAACTCCGTTATGTATGGCTACTGCATACCTTACCTCATGATATAAGGACTGCAATTATTGAGAATCTACGCTTTAGCAATAATCAAAAAACCCATATTTTCTCTCTTTTTGCCCTCCTCTCTCACGCACTACCAAACGATGATCGTGCTATTCTTAGGTTACTCTCACACTTTGGCGCACAAAATGTATGCGACGCATTAGAACTTTGGACGCTACTATATGGGGATTTAGGTATGCTACCTAAACAAGTGCATACTCTGGCAAAACACGGGTGTTATGAGATAAAAAGCCTCAATATCAATGGAGAAATCATCAAAACACTTGCGGATATACACGAAGGGAAAACAATAGGAATTGTGCTACAAACGCTCCTTGATGAAGTCATAGAGCAAAAACTCACAAACACAACACATTCTCTAATCCAACGCGCACAAAAGCTATTGCGCCAAATACAAGGCTAAATGTGTGTTACAAAA
>NZ_NESU01000001.1 GCF_002287135.1 Helicobacter sp. TUL | reverse complement strand
AACGACTTAAAATTTATGAGTTTATGACCAACTTTTATAAAATATTTGTCATAAGATTACAAAATAGATAACAAAAGACATATTTTGTTTGTAAATCTATGTCTTTATATACCTATGTGTTGTTGTGGAATATTTTTTGTTTTTGTGGTGTATGCACTTATTGATTTGGAGCTAAAAAATATGCAAAGTGGTTTTTATAATACAACTGGTGGTATGGTGACACAATTTAGCCGCCTTGATCTCATCTCAAATAACCTTGCCAATCTCAATACCAATGGATTCAAACGCGATGATGTCGTGATAGGCGATTATCTACGGCTTTATCAGACACACAAGCACGAGTTACCTATCCACAACCACACGCGTGAAGCGGCGAAATTCCTCAATCGATCGCTGGATCGAGTGCCCATCATCAGCGAGGAATACACCGATAGGAGCGTAGGCTCTATGGCACAGACAGAAAATCCACTTGACTTTGCCTTGCAAGATTCTAATGCGTTTTTTGCTGTAATGACTCCAGAGGGCGTGCGATACACACGCGATGGAAGTTTTACACTGAATGCAGATGGCGCTTTGGTTACCAAAGAGGGTTTTGCTGTGCTTTCTAGAGCAGGGCTTGATAGTGGCGGTGGTATCACAATTGCCCAAGGATTGCATGTCGAGGTTGATCCTAGTGGCAATATATATACGCGCGATATAAATAATGATGCCATAGGTGAAATCGCGCCGATAGGTTCTTTGGCGGTGGTGGGATTTGAGAATCCGCGGTATCTTAAAAAAGTGGGTAAAAATCTCTATGAATTTCCACAAGATAGACTAGATGAACGCCGAGATTTACGAAATCGCACGATTGTTATGCAGGGTTTTGTAGAAAAAAGCAATGTTAATGCGGTGCTAGAAATGAGTGCGCTTATAGAAACAAACCGACTTGTAGATATGTATCAAAAGGTTATGAAATCTCATATGGACGATCTTAATAGCGAGGCTATTACAAAACTAGCTGTGCGTGCATAAGAGAATCTTAGGTATTTTTATGGAGTGATGATCGCGCTTTCACTCATATTGGCGCTGTGAAAGATCGTGCTTTGATAGAGTCGCGCATAGTATTTTAGTAGCATTTTTTGGAGACTTGGTTGGATACTTGGTGCAAACCAAGCATTATTACTTGTAGCGATAACAAATTCAGGATAATCCGCATATAAGGATCTTGAGGTAGCTTCATAACATATGGCGTTTTTTATTTTCTCACCAAATATATCAATATAGCCAAAATCTGTGCCATGACTAAACTCCATATTTGCTATAAATGCAAAATGATTTTTTATAAATTGCGGCAAGGGGATATATTCTCCAAATGGCGCAAGAATCTTTTTGTCTATGCGTTGGTATGAGCCATTGTCAAAAACAAAGGTGCTATTGTAGGTTTTATCTCCTTGTATGTGGATTGATCCTGTGATGATAGCAATTTCTAAGGAATACTGCTTTAGGGACTCAAAGATGTATGTGCTATCTTGTAGGAGAAATGGAAATGCGGTTTCTGGAAGGATAATAAGCGATTTTTTTTCAGCGATAGCATTTTGGATAAGTGCGAAATTGTATGCGATCGTATTGGATATGTTTTGTGTATCCCATTTGAGATTCTGTGGAACTTGTGTAGCGCTTAGCTCAATGTCTTTGGCAAAGGTTGGCAATGCTTTGGTGCTAAATGTTTGGAAATCTAGCGCAGCGATTGCAAGCATACTGCTTAGAGCAAGTATGGGCAATATCTTTTTTGTGTGTGCGAGAATGAGGGCATACAAAGCAAGGATAAGAAAGCATATATGCAGTGAATCTACCCCAAAATAACTATAAGAAAGAAGCGCTTGAGGCACGAGCCAATCAAAACCAAAAGGCGTAATAAAAGGCATAATAAGCAGTCCTATAAGGCGCACTGGCAGACATTCACAAAAAAGCAAGATCCAAAATATCACGCCATAAACAAGGGCAATAGCAAGTGCAATGATTGGGACAAGAAAGCTAAGATCAATGAATCTAAAACTTAGTCCTACCCACCAAAACCACCAAATCCCCACAAAAAAACCAAAGCCAAAACGCCGAGTTTTGGGAATACGCAAGTATATATAAAAGCTTAAAGCTCCTAAGATACTGCCCAAAAAGTATGGCATATCCAAATGATAGGATTCAAAAGCCCATATACCATAGATTGGTAGGGCAAACATAAATGCTAAGAACGCATTGCTAAGGAGATAAAAAAGCAGGGATTGAATCTTTGGTGGCAAAAAGCCAACAAGGTGCGAAAAACGCACCCACAACACATCAAGATATGCTTGAAAAGATGGAATCTCTAGTCTAGATCGCAGTGTATGAAGCATATCTTTTGTGCGTGTGGATAGAGACATTGTATAGATTCTAGCTTATTGCAATTTTTCTTTTAAAAGCTCATTTACTCTAGCAGGATTTGCTCCCTTGCTATTTTTCATCACTTGACCGACAAAAAATCCAAAGAGTTTATCTTTGCCACTTTTGTATTCCGCGACTTTATCGGCATTGGCAGATAGCACAGATTCTATAGCACTAAGAATCGCACCATCATCATTAACCTGTGCTAATCCCATAGAATCTATAAGGCTATCTACATCACCGCCTTTTTGCTCTACCAAGACATCTAAAATTTCTTTGCCACTTTTGCCACTGATCTTGGATTCATCAATGCGACACACCAAAGTCGCAAGCGTGCGTGAATCTACTCCACAAGTTTGCAAAGTATTCTCACCTTTTAGACGCCCTAAAAGCTCTGTGGTAAGCCAAGTGAGAGAACCTTTGGCACTTGCACCAAACCCAAGCATAGATTCAAAATATTGTGTTAGCTCTAGGCTAGAGGTAAGCACCCCTGCATCATAGGGTTTAATGCCAAATTCTCGCACATAGCGCTCTCTTTTTTCATCAGGCATTTCTGGAATCTCTCTCCCCTCTTTCATAAGCGCCTCATCAATATATACAGGCAATAAATCTGGATCAGGAAAATAGCGATAATCCGCAGCTTCCTCTTTGCCACGCATAGATCGCGTTATGCCTTTTGCAGTATCAAAAAGACGCGTTTCTTGCACCACTTCGCTTTGATACTTGCCATCTTCCCACGCTTCAATCTGTCGCTCCACTTCGTATTCGATAGCTTTTTGGATAAATTTAAACGAATTAAGATTCTTAATTTCTACGCGTGTATAGAGTTTAGAATCTCCTTTTGGGCGGATAGAAACATTGGCATCACAGCGAAAACTTCCTTCTTGCATATTCGCATCAGAAATATCCAAAAATCGCACGATAGAGTGGAGTTTTTTTAGATATGCGATTGCTTCATCACTGCTACGCATATCTGGCTCACTCACAATCTCCAAAAGCGGCGTGCAAGCGCGGTTTAGATCGACTTTGGAGCAATCGTGTTCGTGGATATTTTTTCCTGCGTCTTCTTCCATATGTGCGCGTGTAACGCCGATGATTTTTTTCTCACCATTGACTTCTATTTCGATATTTCCACGCCCTACAATAGGGATTTCAAATTGACTAATTTGATAGGCTTTTGGTAAATCGGGATAAAAATAATTTTTGCGCGCAAATACCGAGTTTTGATTAATTTGTGCATTAATAGCGGTGCCAAAAGCAATAGCTTTTTTTACCACTTCTTTATTAAGCACTGGCAATGCACCTGGAAGTCCCAAGCAAGTAGGACAGACATTGGTATTTGGCTCTGCACCAAAGCTCGTGGCACACGAACAAAAGATTTTGGTTTTGGTGTTAAGTTGGACATGCACTTCTAGTCCGATGATGGTCTCATAAGCGCTCATATGTTTATTTCCTTTGTGCTTGTGATTTGTGCGTTAGTATAACAAATCTAAGCTAAAACTTTTGCCTAAATTCTTTTAGGGTAGATAGAGGCAAGGTATCTAGTTTTCTAAAAATGTTTTAGCGGCTTTGATTTGTTCCATAGAAGTTTTGGCAAGTTGTTTTTTGTATGCAAGGAGTTTGAGTGTTTGGGAGATAAGCTCTCTAGCTTGGAGCTTAGATTCTAGAGGGCTTTGGGCAAGGTCTGTGGGGAGATCTTGTGTGAGGACAAACGCCTTTTGATCATCTTGGCTAAGGATTGCAACTTTGAGTGCATCTAGCCATTGTTGGGTATCAAGGGGCATTAGCGCATTAATTCCTCGGCATTGACTTCACGCCACGCCTCAAGCAAACCTTTGGCGACATTCATAACAATATCAACCTTTGCGGTGTCGTTTGTTACATTTGCTTGTGTCAAGAGCTTGATTTGGTGGGTATAAAGTCCTGTTAGATAAACCGCGACATCACCACCTCTTTCATAATCAAGCGTATTAAGCAATTCTGTAAAAATATCTGTTGTGCGATTAATGTAATAGATTTTTTTCTCTATGTCTTGGGCTTCCATATATCGCTTAGTTTGTGCGCAAAATCGCAAAATGCCTTCATACAGCATTTCTACAAGCTTGACTGGTGATTCTACCATTACAGAATTTTGCTGATACAGACTATAAGCGTTTGTGCTTCTCATATATCCCCCTTATTTTTTAGCAACAGATTGATCTATCATCATCTGCACGCTATTGAAAGCATTGTTGGTCTTTGAGATTTGGCTATCATATGCAGCAAATCTTTGCGCCATTAAATCATAACGCGTATCAAGCATTGAGACGGCTCGTTTTCTATCTTCTTTTAGTCTCTTGTCTTCTCGAGTGAGACTCTCTTCAAGCAATTTCAATCTTGAATTACTACCATCGACAAAATTTGCTAATTCTTTATCAAGCATTTTAAAAACGCCATCAACTTGCACTTCACGAAAATCTCTTGTTGTCATCTTGCCATGAAAGAAATCTCGTGTGCCTTCTGGGTCGTTATTGACTTCTGTGCGTAGTTTATTGGCATCTAAGCTCATCACACCTTTTTCATTGACACTGATACCATACTTGATAAGTGAATATTTATCAATCCCCCCACCCATCGTAAAAGTGAGAATCTTATTGAGTGCAGGGCGTATCATACGCACATTGCTTTCGCCATTAAATACCCCTGCTATGCGCGTGTCTTCATCATAGCGTGTGAGTTCATCGACTTTCATACTAAGCTGATTGTAGGTTTCGACAAATTTTGTAACACTCTCTATGATAGATTCACTATCGTTTGTGATATTAATGATTGCAGGTTTTCCGGGTTCTGTGGTGGAGAGCAAATCGATTGTAATCCCTGAAGCCACATCATCGATTGTATTTGTAGGGCGGTGCATGCGTATGCCGTTATAGCTAAAACTTGCATCTTGCGCACTTTGGATATTTTTAATTTTAAAGAGATCGTTTTGGGTGCGGACATAATCCATCGCAACGCCTTGTTTTAGATTCCCAAGGCTTTCTAGCGCTTGTTTGCTTTTTGAATCATTGTTGGCACTTATGGCAACCTCGCCTGTATCGGAATTAATTACAAGTTTGCCATCATCTGTGGCATGAGAATGAATCCCAGCGATATTGTCGATTGCTTGGGCAATGGATTTGGCATTTTGGTATGAGGAATTGTCTTTGTGCGTGAGCGTAGAGAGATCAAGTGGCACGGTGCCTATTGTGATTGTGCCCTCTAGCTTACCGGCTTTGACTTTTTCTGTAGTGATGAGGTCATTAGATTCGCGGTTTTGTGTACTATCTGTGATTCTAAAGCCCATTTCGGTAGTTTTGGCACCGCCAACTTGGACATTATAGCCCCTTTTGTCATTAATGACAAGGTTATCGCCACCTTCACCAACACCTACATTAATGTCGCCATTTTCGAGTAATTCTTGGAGATCAGAATCTGAAGAGATTGCTTTTATCACTGCTTCTTTTAGGGCTTGAGCATTATCGTTGGATTTAGATTCTGTGGAAGTTTTTAGCTCAATATTTAGTGTTTTGCTCGCACCTTTTTTATCTGTGAGCGTGAGTGTAAAATCATCATCTTTAAGGTTAAGCTCTCCGGATTTTAGCGTGCTACCATTGAGAGTCTCACCAAAATAGATTCTATTATTTTCTCCTGTATCTTTGGAGTTTATCATAAGCTGATAAGGGTTTGATCCCCCCGTTTTCATAATCGTGCCAATCACAGCGCTATCGGTTTTATCTGTGATGAGCTGTGCGACTTCTTCGAGTGTCATACCAGCTTTTATATCAAGCTCATAAAATTTGCCCTTGGTAAAAAAGCGTAATTTCACATCTTTTTGACTAAAGACAGAATCTCGCTCCGCAAATTTTGTCCCTACTTCATTAATGTCGCTTTGTGCTAGAGAATCAATATCGAGTTTTATATCTTGGATTGGCACACCATCGCCTATCGTGGCTTTTATGGCATCACCTACGATATTATGAGATCGTCCCAAGTATGTAGAATAATCCCCAAGTTTGCTTGTATAGGATTTCATTTCACGCACACCGCTCATAAGATCTACAAGCTGTGTTTGTTTTTCTACATTTTTTTCGATTTTTTTATCAATAGGTGCGATTTGTGCACCCTCATCGGCTTTGCGTAATTTGTCTATCGTGTCATAATTAAGGACATTACTACCAATGCCCAATGAGCTTAGTTTGCCTAAAGCCATACTTTAGCCTTGTTGATTAAAGATAATCCCTACAACTTCGCGCATACGCTTCATAAGTTCGATAGCTTCCTTGCTAGGAATCTCTCGTATGATTTTATCACCACCATATTCTTTGACTGTAACCGTCAAACCGGGGACATCATCGTTATAGGCAAAATTTATACTCGTGCCTATGCGCTTCATTTCATCATTAAGCTTTTTGCTAAGTTCCACAAGCTCATCTTTGAGCTGTTCCTTGTCTTTTTTGGCTTGTTCTTTAGTGATAGAATCTTTAACAAGTTCTTGCACATTTCCGGTTTTTTGTGCATTTTGGCTATTTGGCATAGCTTTTACCATATCAACAAGCTGATTTTTTGTTACCTGTAAGTCATTTACTGCCATATTCATAATCGTTTCCTCCTTGAAACTTTAGAAATATGACTTATATCGGCGAAAAAAATTTTTTTTAAATGTTTTTAATTGATTGTTATGAGTTGCAAAGGATCAATATGTTTGTCTTTTTGCGTAACTTCAAAGCTTAGCTTTTCATTGACTTTGCCTATTGTATAGCCTTTTTTGACAAACACACCTGGTTTTATGGTATCAGAGATTCTATCCATATACGCATACACGGTATAAAGTGAATCTTTGTGCTCAATAATGACTACCTTTTTGATGACTGGATTTTCTTTGGCAAACACTACTTTGCCATCAAGCACATTTTTGACATCAGCATTGCGATTTTTTGGCACAAGGATGATGTTTTCATAAAAAAACTTCATTTTATACACAGGATCAAAGGTAGGACCAAATTTTTGCTCCACACGAAATGTATTTGGGGCAAGTGGCGCGATAGTTTTGCTCCCTCGGTAAGAAGTCGTAGATATGTCTTTGTAAGCACTTGAAGCGATTTTAATATCCTTGCTAGCTTGAATGGTGCGTTTTGGTTTTGGGTTTTTGGCTTCTGCTTGTTCTTCTTTTTGGATTTTTTCTTGAATCTTTTTTTGGTTTTGTTCTTGGGTGATTTTGAGATTGGTTAGGATAGAATCTAAATTTTTCCTCTCTGTGTTGATATTTTGTAGCTTTTGGTTATAGATTTTTAGTTCATCTTGCATGGAGGCGATGATCTTTTCTTGCTTGGCTTTTATTTCTTCAAGTGTGTCGCGTTTTTTTGTTTGCTCTTGGATAGAGTTTTGAATCTGGGCTATATTTTTAGACACACTAACAATCTCGTTTGCAAGATTATCTCTTGTTTGATTGAGGGCTTTTATGCGTTGTTTTGTGAGTTTGATAAGAATTGTATATATTTCTCTTGAAAGCACATCTTCTTTGGAATCTACCTCGCCACTTAGGGCATAAAATGCCATACTTTGACTAAGTAATCGCACAATTTCTTCTTCAAGTGCGTTGCGCTTTTGGAGTAATTCTTCTTGACGTTTTTTGTTGGCTTGTAGGGATTGCTCTTGCGCAGAGTATTTGCTTTTGTTTTGGTTAATATCTTTTTGGAGATTTTCTATTTGTGAATCTAGCTTGATTATTTCTTGATTTTTGGCATTAATCGCACTGCCAATTTCAGAGAGTTTTTGGCTTACTTGATTTTTGGCTTGTTGGTTTTGTGCTAATTTTTGGGTGTTTAGCGTAATATCATTTTGGATATCCGCCCACACACAAAGTGTCGCAAAAAAGACAAGCCAAAGAATTTTTAGCATAGATTTAGAGATCTTTTTGTTTTAGGATCACAAACAACACGCACACAAGGGATATGATTAGCGAACAAAAAAGCAAGATAATGCTATCACTCCATACTTTGATAATGCTTGTATTAACCTCTAGTGTGTTTGCAAGGCTAGAGGCTAGTGCGCTATCTTTAAAATAAAAGAGTGTGCATAAGCTTATAATACCCACTAGCACAGAATCTACTATCGCAAGTCTAAAGAGCACACTATTACGCATCCACGATGGCGCACCCAAAAAGCTCATAATCTCCATACGCTCGCTATGTTCAAATCGCCAAACTTCTATTTGTTTAATCATCAACAAACAACTAAGTATCGCGCTAAGGATTGAAAAAATAAGCACAGATCCCTTCAAGATAAGCAGGAGTTTATAGACTTGTGAATGTGATTTGCTAAATGCCTCTACTTTTGTTACACCACTTAGTTTTAAGAGTGTGGAGCTAATTTGCTCAAGACGCTCTTTGTTTGGAAACACAGAAAGTCGCAGAGAATAAAAAAGTGGCAATTCTTTTTGGAGAGATTCTAATGCGTCTTTGCTTAGCTCTTGTTTGAGCTCATTTATCATATAATCTGGCGCCACGGGCTTTATCTCATCAACCTCACGCACAAAAGTTTGCACCTTTTGGAGATCTAAAGCTTCTTTTGATGCGACGATGATTGAATAGCTATTTGCAAGTTTTTGCTCATGTGTAGAGATAGAGCGATCAATAAGTATAATGCTCTCAATCCCAAAAAGTAATGCAAGCAAAGGAATAATAAGTGCCAAATGCCTTTTAATTGAATTCATACACAACCCCTTCTTCAATATGTAAGCGTCTATAGTTGATATTTAGACTTTCTGGCAAGCGGTGTGTAACAACCACAATCGTAATACCTAGCTGTTCATTTACGCCTTTTAGGAGATTCCATATTAATTCGCTTGAATAATCATCAAGATTCCCTGTAGGCTCATCAGCAAGGATAATTGCAGGATTATGCGCCAAAGCTCTTGCCATAGCTACGCGTTGTTGTTCCCCACCACTAAGCTCAAGAGGAAATTTACCCGCTTTATGTGAAAGCTTGATATGAGCCAAGAGTCGCTCTACTTGTTCTTTGCAAATTTCTTTTTTATAGCCATTAATAATCATAGGGAGCATAACATTTCGCTCGATATTCCATTCCTTGACGAGTTTGTAGTCTTGGAAAACAATACCGATGTTTTGTCGCAGATAATGAATCTTTGTTTTTGAAGCACGAGACATATTAATCCCAAATACTTCCAAATTCCCACCCTTGATTGGTAAATGTCCATATAAAGAACTTAAAATCGTGCTTTTGCCACTACCACTCGCACCTGTGATAAATACAAATTCCTTAGCACGCACACTAAAACTCGCATTTTTGATGATATTTTCATCATTCTTGTAACCTAGATTGAGGTTTTTTGCTTCTATGATTGCACTCAATGTTTGTCCTTAGATTCTAAGATATGTATAAACAATTGATGAGCTTGTATAGCTGCTTGTGTAGGGAGTGGTGGGGCATTGAGATAACGCATAATACCATTTTGGATAAGCACAAAGGCATTTTGTGGCTCATCAAAATCCCCTAAACACAAGGCTATCACATAGTTTTCATCGTGTTGGTATATGGCATCTATATGGAGAAAATATGTTTTTCTCACAATCTTTGGCAATGTAGGCAAAGCTATGAGATTTTTAATATTTTGCACTACATACTCAGATATACCATGGAATACAAAATCGCCATTTTGGAGTGATTTTTGAGTGTCTGTTGGAGGTAAAACGCTAAATATTTTGCCATCAAAGATATGTTTTTCTTGTTTTTTCCATCGTGCTTCATATTTGCTAACTACCGCTAAGTTGGCATTTTTTTCTACAAGCATTGTAGTTTTTGGGAGGGCTAGGACAAGCTGTAGCGTGTAATCAAAATATTCTCTATCATCGGTGCGCACATGTAAAAAGCCACTTTGTGGTAGGGCAGTAGGACAATCATTGCTTAGGCTAATAGTGCGCATAGCGTGGTGCAAAAACATAGGACTTATCACTCGCCTATGGGGTTTTTTATGCCATGGGACTGGAAAGTGCACATAGATATTTTTGAGTGAAGCATTTGGGATAAGTTGGAGCAAGATTCGCGCATCAATGTGTGAGATATAGAGGTTTGTTAATCCCAAAAGTGTGATTTGTCGCAAAACTTGCTCGATAGATGGCGTGTGAATCTCTAATCCCAAAAAAAGCTCATTTGGATTTTTGGTAGCAAGATCTAGTAAATGTCTGCCAGATCCAAACCCTACCTCTATGCTTAGGGGCTTATTGTGGTGTAGGACAAACTCATAAGTTTGTGTGCGTGAGAGCAAAAATGGGCTTTTTGTGCATTGTTTGGGTGTATTTTTTGAAAGATTATGCCCTAGGATTCCGTGTGAGCGTGTGCGTAGGATTTCTAAGGCATCTTTGATAATCCCAATAGGATCGATTCTTGTGGCTTTGTGGTATTTGTATAATGTCCCATTGTCGCGCACACTCTCAAGTAAAAAAAACTCACAATCTTCATATCGCACAAGAATAAGGCTTTGATTGTGATTGCGTGTATGTGTAAATTTGCACACAAACTCATATGCGCCACTTTTAAGAGGGAGGCAAAAATCTTGGGGGTATGTGGTGTGAAAATGTGGCATAGTTATCTTTTTAACGTAACACTTGGGCTTTGTGGAGATTCTATGCCAAACCTATCAATACTCACCACACTATAACTATAGTCAATGCCATATTTAGCTTCTTTGTCTATGAATTGTGTTGTCTTGATGTTGTTATAACGATTGGTGCGATTTGTTTGTGAATCTTTCCTATATAGCGCGTATTTGAGTGCGCGATTATCGCTTGGTGCATTCCAAGTGATAGCAATGGTGTTGCCTTGGATTTGAGCGCTTGTAATTGTTGGTGTCATAGGTCTTGTGAGAGTAGTGCCTACAAGTGGTTGTGCTAAAAGTTCTCCATCAAACCCATATTGATCCACGCCTACAATTTGGTATGTGATACTTTGCCCATGATCTTTTAGTGCGTGTGTATAGGAGGTTTGTTGTGTTTTGGCAACAAGGGTATAGTTGCCATTATTTTGCATATCAGCATAGATTCTATAAGAAGTGGCTTTTGGGTGAGGCTGCCATGTAAGTTCGATTTTTAGCGGTAATTGCGTGCTTGCACTAGCCCCTTCTATAGATTCTATAAGGTCTAGGGTGCGCACACTTACTTCTTGGGAGGGCTCTGAGAGATTGTTTTCAAAGCTTTTTGCTAAGACGCGGTAGGTGTAGGTCGTGCTATCAAGCAAATTAGAATCAAAATATTCAATATTGAGGCGGTGTTTAAGTTCTGTGAGTGTTTGAAATTCGCCTTGAGAATCTTTGCGCTGGATAAGATAGGATTTGATACTCGGATTTGGGTGTGGTGTGATGATAAGTTTGATAGTCCTTGGGCGTGGGCTAATAGCAAAAACCCCTTCTACTGGATCGATAAATGAAGTTTTGACTTTAATAGCTTGAGAATAGGGGCTCATCGTGTTGTCTTTGCCAAGTGTGGCAAACAGGTAGTAATACACGCTTTTTGGTTTGAGTTTTGTATCAAAAAAGTGTGTGATAAGGGGATTTTTTAGCGTTGCTATGCGTGTAAAAGATTCTATGGTGAGTTGTGGTGATTGGGTATCTTGTGTATTTTCTTGGGAGGATTTAGAATCTTGTAGTAGATCCTCTTGGCTGGCACGAAAAATCACAAAACCTTCGATAGGAGTAGGAGAGCCATCTTGTGTTTTGTCTTTGTTTTCCCATTCAAACGCTACACTACTTACATCGCTAAGTGTTTTTATATGCTGGATTGTTGGGAGATTCTCATCTATGCTTAGTGGTTTTTGTATCAATCCACAGCCGCTAAAAATGAGTAAAACAATCCAAAATATGCTTAGGTGCCAAAACTTCATCAAGCATCTCCTTATCAAAATATTGCTCCAAAAATTGTAGCATATCGGCAAAAAGTGGAGCTTTGAAAATATGTTTTTTACAATCTTGTGTGTTATATCCATCAGGGTGTAAGACATACATCAAATACGCATGTAACAATACCCTATAGCCCTCAAACTTCCCCTTATAACCATAGAGTGTATCACCAATGATATGTCGTCCTATGCTTTCTAGGTGTGCACGGATTTGGTGTGTGCGTCCGGTAAAAAGTTTGATAGCAATAAGCTGTAGGGTGTCTTTTGGTGAATCTAAAAGCGGAGTAAAGATGCTTTTAGAATATCGTAAAGCGCTATGTTTAGAATCTTGTGAGTTTTCATATGGTGCTAGTTTTGCCATTTTAAGGCGATTTTTTGGATGACGCCCCATATAGCATTCTATAGTAGTGGTTTCTTTTAGTGGGTTATCTATAAGCGCGAGGTAGTAGCGCCCCATTTCTCTAGTTTTTAGTTGTGTGCTTAGGGCGTTGTGTGCGTGTGGAGTTTTGGCTATGGCAAGTGCGCCACTTGTTTGTCTATCTAGTCTATGCACGATTCCATAGCGCAGATCTCCACAAAGATTGCGTATAGGAGGCTGGGTAAGCTTAAGCCAATCAACTAATGTCGGTTCTTTGAGTGATGGCGCTTCGTGGATAACAATATGTGGTGGTTTATTGAGTATCAAAAGCTCATTATCCTCATATACGACGCTTATATCCAAAAACTCTGGCTTTGCTTGTATGAGCATATCCAAAGTCATATGGGTGTTTGTGCTTGGTTGTGGATTGGGTATGGAGATTTGGAGTGTATCATTAAGAACTATTTGTGTGCTTGGCTTGATGCATAGATTGTTATTGAGGGTAACTCGCTGATTTTTTATAAGCTGCAAGGCTTGTGCGCGCGGGATTTGCAAACAGGTGCTAAGGATAGAATCTAAGCGAGGCTTGGGTGTAGCGTCTAAATCTTTTTGTGTTATAATTATGGAGTCTTGCATAAGATTCACTCTTTTACCTAAGGATAATTTTCTACAATGAATGCTAAAAAGATTCTAGCACATTTTGACTTTGTCGTTATTTTATTTGTCCTGCCTTTGGTGGTGCTTTCGTTTTGGCTTGTGCGAGAACTTGATGTAACGATGTTTACCAAACAACTAAAATACCTTGTGATGAGCTTGTGTGTGGGTTTGGTAATTTTTTTTATTCCCTTTAGGCGCCTAAATTATTCGATTATTTTTTTGTATGTATTGTTGCTTGTATTGCTTATACTGGTGAAATTTATTGGAGTGGAGAAAAACTCTGCGGTGCGTTGGATTGAGATTCCTTTTACAAGTTTTTCTATCCAACCTAGTGAGGTGATGAAAATCGCGCTTATGTTGTTTTTGGCATCTTATATTGCCAAAAACCCTCCACCTGATGAGGGCTATGGGTGGAGACAATTTGGCATAATCCTTTCTTTTGTCTTGCTACCATTTTTTATTATTTTGCTTGAACCTGATTTAGGCACAGCACTTATTGTCTTGCTTGTTGGTGTTGGGGTGTTGTTTTTAGTTGGAGTGCATAGGAAAATTTGGATTACTCTTGGCATTATTGGGCTTTTGGTCGTGCCTACTACATATTCTGTAGCATTTAGCACAGGACTTCTAAAGCCTTATCACCAAAAACGCATTGCCAACTTTGTGAGTGGGGAGTATCCATATCAAGTGCAGCAAGCTTTGATCGCGATTGGTTCTGGTGGTTTTGTCGGGCAAAAAAAAGAGATGGCGACACAATCCCAATTAGGATTCTTACCCTATGCAAGCACCGATTTTTTCTTTGCGTATTATGTTGAGCGCTTTGGATTGCTTGGGGCGTTTGGATTATTGGCTTTGTATTTAGGGCTTATTTTGTATTTGTTGAGTATTTGTTTGGGTGCTATCAAGGATTATTTTTTGCGCGTAGTGAGTGGATATATCGCAATTTTATTTTTCTTGTATGCTGGGGTTAATATTTGTATGGTGATTGGCTTAGCTCCTGTGGTAGGTATTCCGCTACCGATGATGAGCTATGGTGGGACAAGCTTTATGACTTTTATGATTTTGCTAGTGATTTTAGAGAATGCCCTTGCGTTTAGGTTTATTTTTGAGTATAATGTGCGTTCTGCTCGTGGGCCTTTAGCTCAGCTGGTTAGAGCGCTCGGCTCATAACCGATCGGTCGCAGGTTCGAGTCCTGCAAGGCCCACCATAGGCTATTGTGGCGCATTATCCAATACGCGAAATCGAAAATCAATATCTTCAAGTTCACGACGCAATTTTTTATTTTCCTCAGAGAGAATCTCCTTGCTTGTTTGCAAACTAAATACCTCTTTGCTTGTCGCATAGATAGTATTTGAGAGATAAATTTTTGGGAAACATAACCCCAAAATACCAAAAAAGATTCCAAAGGCATAGACTAAATGCCTTGTGCTAATGGTGTTTTCTTCTTGCAAGTTTTGTGCAAGTGCTTCTCGTTCCTGCGGAGTTTGGCTTGTGCTAGAATCTATGTGAGATTCATATGGATTAGTTTGTGTGAGATTTGGTGTTGTATGCATTGTTAGTCCTTAAAGGCAAAGACGCGTAATTTTGCGCTTCTTGCACGATTGTTATGGGCGATCTCTTGTGCGCTTGGGCTTATTGGTTTTTTATAGAGCACTTCACCAAGTGCATTATTCCCACCACACATACATTTAAGCACATTTGGTGGGCAGATACAAGCTCTGCTCCATTGTTTAAAGGCGTTTTTAATAATCCTATCTTCAAGCGAATGAAAGCTAATAATTCCCACGCGAGATCCATGCAAAAATCCCTCTTTGAAATTAGCATAGAGTGAATCTAGGAGTTTATGAAGCTGTCCTAATTCATCATTAACTTCAATCCTAATAGCTTGAAATGCTTGTGTAGCTGGATTAATCCCTTTGGTGCGTGTGAGAGTGTGCGCACAAACCTCACTAAATTCTCTAGCACTAGTAAATGGAGTTTTTTCGCGATGTTGGATAATAGATCGCACAAGTTTTTTAGATTCTCTAATTTCGCCATATTGGCTAAATATACGCTCAAGCTCCATTGGATTATAGGTATTTAGCACTTCTTTGGCGCTTAATGGAGTGGAGGTATCCATACGCATATCAAGCGTGTGTGATTGGAATCCAAAACCACGATCTAGTGAATCTAGCTGCATAGAGCTTACGCCTATATCAGCCAAAATGGCTTGAATGTGAGGTTTATAGTTTTCCTCTAAGACTTCCCAAACACTTCCAAAATCACTTTTAATATATGTTATGCGATCTGCATATGCGTGTAGGCGCTCTTTGGCAAGGCTTAGCGCGTAGTCATCTCTATCAACACCAATGACTTTGACGTTTGGATATGCTTGGAGTAGGGCGAGTGTGTGTCCGCCAAAACCAAGCGTGAGATCAAGAATAATGGGTTCTTTTTTGTGCGTGAGGTGACAAAAGGCTACTAATACCTCATTTTGCAACACAGAGATATGTTTCAAGACAACGCCTCTTTTGATTGGCAAACCTCATCAAGCAGATAGATGATATGTTGCCACGCGTGGTTAGTGCTATCGCTAAGCCCAATTTCACAAGTGCTAGATGAAGCATACATACGTGTAGGCGATGTTTTTTTGAAATGTTCTTGTAAGCCTTGCAAGGCTGAAGCATTAAGTTGTGGTGTGCTAAAGCCTTTGTTTCCGGCAAAGCCACAACAATAAGTCTGTGCGTGTGTGATAACCTCATTTGTGGTGCAAGCAGCAGCGATATGTTCTATGGATTGCGCCCATGCGTGTTTTTTGCACGAACATACTGCATAAATTCCTACAGATTCATTAAGTGGTGTTATGTGTAAATGTGGCAAAAGCACATCGTGAGCATACACGCTCATATCATAGACTTGTAGCTTTGTAAAGTCATGAAGCTGTTTTAATTGCTCGATAAGCTCCCCACTACACGCACTATGATCACACACAATAGGGATATTGCCATTATCTGAAATCTCTAAAAGTTCTTTTAGTGTGTGATGAATAGGATTTAGGCTAGGATCTTTGGTTGTAAAATCCTTAAATGCCTTACCACAGCACATTTTAGCGATATTTTTTGGATATATGACACTAATCCCAGCTTTTTTGCAAAGACTTTCAAACACTGCTTGTATTGGGCGCTTGTCTTTGGCTTGTATAGGTGGTGCAAATACACGATTAAGACAACTTGTGAGATAGATGACACTTGTTGCGTTTGGTGTGGGCGCATTAGGAGTTTTTTCGTTAGATTCTATAATCTTAGATTGCAGAGTATAGGTGTTTTTTGTAGGCATATATTTAGGCACTATTGGAGTGTGTAGGATTTTATTAAGCCAAAAGGTAAGTTTTTTTAGGACATTATTGCCCAAGAGTGTAGCACCTACATTTGCTGCACTCACGCCTATTTTTACTATTTGTGTTGTTTTATCCATATTGTTGGCTATTATGCGTGCAATAGCACTTGCACCTTTGGAGGCATTGGCGTTTTTGGTATTGATAGCAATTTTGGCGCTATCAATCTCTAATGGACAAATACTCGCACACATCGAGCAAGTCGCACAGGTTGCAACTCCAAAATACGCATAATCTTTGCGTAAAAGTTCTAATTCCTCTTGTTCTTGTGCGCTTTTGTGATCTAGGCTTTCAAGTCGGCGTATTTCTCGATAGACTGCAATCCTTTGTCGCGGAGTGAGTGTGATATTTTTGCTTGGACACACTTTTTCACAAAATCCACATTCCATACAAGATTCTATATAATCATCAATGCTATGTGCGGGTTTTAGATTTTTTATGTGAATCTCTTTATCCTCGCAAATAAGCACATCAGGATTAAAAAGATTTTTGGCATCAAAGATATGTTTTATGCGTTTATTGAGCGCATAGGCTTTTTCTCCCCATTCTTGTTCAACAAATGGCGCCATCATTCTGCCTGTTCCGTGTTCGGCTTTGGTGCTACCTTTGAGAGCAACGACTAATTCCACCATTTTATCCATAAAAAGCGCGAAGTTATTGCGTTCTTTTTCATCATTAAGTAATGGTGTGATGATAAAATGCACATTCCCACTTAGCGCGTGACCAAAGATAATCCCCTCAAACTCATACTCTGTAAAAAGCTTTTGTATGCCTCTAATGCCCTTGGCAAAATTTGGTATTTCAAAGCAAATATCCTCTGTAATAACCGTGCTACCACGCCTTTTTGTTCCTGCAGATATAGGCAAAAGACCTTTGCGGATTTTCCACCATTTGGCTTGTGTGGCTTCATCAAAACTAAAATGTATGCCAAAAAGTGTTGGCACACACTCTAGCTCGGCTTTGATATGGCTTAGATGTGAATCTAAAATCTCCTTGCTATCAGATTCTATTTGTATGAGGATACAACAATTCTCTTGTGTAATCTTTCCAAGCTCTTCTGGCATACCATCTAGCGCACTTACGGCTTTTAAGCACGCATAATCCATAATTTCTGCCGCATTTACCTTATCATCATTGCGCGCAAGAATCTCAATAGCTTGTGCGGCAAGAGAGAGATTTTCATAAAAAAGCAATGCACAGGCTTTGAGTGCATAGTCTTTGACCGGCGTGTATTCTACTCTTGAAACAAAGCCAAGTGTGCCTTCTGCGCCGATAAAGATGTGGTTTAAAATATCTTTGATATCTTCAAAATCACTTAGAGAATTTAAGGCATACCCTGTAGTATTTTTGATAGCAAACTTGCGATGTATTTCTTTATGGAGGGCTTTGTCATCTAAGATTTCTTGACGTAATGCAAGAATCTCTTTTACCATATCAGTATGTGTATTGATAAATTCTTGCACATTTTTAGAATCTGAAGTATCCAAAATAAAGCCATCGTGTAAAATCACGCGGATAGATTTGATAGTTTGATAGCTGTTTTGTTTTACACCACAGCACATACCACTAGAGTTGTTAGAAAAAATCCCACCAATACTTGCATTATTAATCGTAGCAGGATCAGGACCTATTTTTTTACCAAAAGGTTTTAGGGCATTGTTTGCATCCACGCCTATCACACCACAATCACACCATATAGAATCCGCACTTGCTTTGATATTTTGCCATTTATGCATACACACCACAAGCACACTATCACTACAGGCTTGTCCGCTAAGGCTTGTGCCAGATCCACGAAAGGTCAGTGGAATATTATACGCGTTGCTTAGCATAATGATGCGTTGCACTTCTTCTTCATTGATAGGCTTTAACACGAGTTTTGGGATATAGCGATAACACGAGGCATCTACACCATAGGCAAAACGCATAATATAGCTATCATAGATTCTATAATCACGCCTTGTGCCATTTTGGTCAAACAAAAACTCTTTGCATTCTTGCGCAAACATTTCATAATTTTGCATAGGCTCTCCTTATTGTGTGATGTATATGGATAGTGTTTTTACATAGCGATTTGGGTAATATCGCCAATACTCAAAAATTCCCTATAGATACTTCCAATGAGTGCATATCGATTGTGTTTAAGCTTTGGATCTTTGTCATTTACAAGCACATTATCAAAAAATGCTTCAAGTGGGATTTTGAGTTCAAAAAGTGCCTTTGTGCGCTCTAATGGAGTAGCAAATTCTTTATCTTTGATTGCCACAAAAGCTTGAAAAAGCGTGTTTTCGGCATTATGACTAAAAAGCGTAGAATCTACATTTGCTATATCAAGTGTATCAAGAGATACATCTTTGCAAATATTTGCTACTCGCTTAAATGTGCTAAGAAGCATAGGCTTATCTTGCGTATCTTCAAATACCTCATGAAGTGCAAGGGCATTGTGGATAAGTGTATTAACATCGCGTTGTGCGTGATTGTGTGAATCTAGCCCACAAAGCGCACTGCGGAAAATAGAGGCATTCAGAGGCAATGCATTTTCTAAGCGCTCTAGGAAAAAAGATTCTATGTGCGCTACTATATTTTGTGTTGTTGGTGCAGGTTGTGTGTTTGTATCGCTAGATTCTGTATTGTTTGTGTAGCCTATGGCATTGTATATATTAAGAATATCATCGCGTAGGTTAAAGGCAAAACCTTGATCTTGGATAATTTTTAAGATTCCATTGGCGGCTCGACGCAGTGCATATGGATCTTTGGAGCCGGTAGGAATTTTGTTGATACTAAAAAGCCCAAAAATACTATCAAGTTTGTTTGCAAGACTTAATAAGGCACTAAGTGCATTTGATGGAAGGGCAGAATCTTCGCTATTTGGGAGATATTGTTCTTGTAAGGCTTGTGCGATGAGTGGATCATATCCTAGTTTTTGCGCATAATAACCGCCCATAATGCCTTGTAATTCAGGAAATTCATACACCATTTCTGTTAGTAAATCTGCTTTGGCGAGCAATATGCTTTGTTCTAGCAATGCCAAACAATCTTGATGATGAGGTAAGAGTGTGTGGGTTTGTGTATATTTGGCGTATAAAAGTCGCGCGATTTGTAATTCTCGTTGTGTTTTTTGCGCCAAGCTTCCCAAGCCTTGCACAAAGACAATATTTTCTAATCCTTTGGTTTGTAATCCGCGTTTTAAGTCATTGTGATAAAAAAACATCGCATCACTTAGCCTTGCTCTTAGGACTTTTTGATTCCCAGAAATGATGATAGAAGGGTCATTGGTGGTAGAATTTGTAACTACAACAAAGCCATTAAAAAGTCGCCCTTGTTTGTGGATAGCAAAATAGCGTTGATTTTCTTTCATAGAGGTGATGATGACTTCTTGTGGTAATTCCAAAAAGTCCTCTTCAAAGCTTCCAAGCAAAGCTTGTGGATATTCTGTGATAGCTACCACCTCTTCAAGCAGTGCAGAATCTAGCTCAACTTTGATATTATGTGTATGTTCTAATTCTTGGATTTGTTTGAGAATTTTTTCCTTGCGTTCTTGTTGGTTTAGTATTACTTTATGTGTATGCAAAACTTCAAAATATTGCGCGATGTTATTAACCGCAATAGCCCCAAAGCCCAAATCTCTATGCCCAAAAGTTTGTGGCTTAGAATCTATACCAAATGCGTGCAATTTAAGGCTTTTTTCACCCAAAAAGGCACAAATATTTTCGATAGGGCGGATAAAACTCTCGCTTAAATTACCCCAACGCATACTTTTACCAAAATGTAAAGAATGCAAGAATTGGTCAAAAATTTCTGGCAAAAGTTCTGTAGATTCTATGCCTTTTTGCGTGGAGGAAAAATATAATACTTCCTTGCCGTCTTTGGTAGCGATTGTAACTTTGTCGCGATCTGTTTGTGGATTGAGGTTGTGTTTGGTAAAAAAACTCATTCCTGCTTTTGTGAGTGCATTATTTGGATCACCACCTTCAAAGGCTATGGCAATTGGCGCACCATAGGCTTGTATGTGTATGTCTTTTGAATGCAGTGGAAAATCTTTGGCATAAATCACAATGCGTCTAGGGGTGAAAAATACTTGTGTTTGGCAAGGCGGTATGTGATGTGCTTGAAGAGAATGATTCCATTTGGTAGCAATATTTGGAAATTCTTGTAGAAACGGGATTGCTGGGAGTTCTTGAGTAAGGATTTCTATCAAAAGCTCTGCTGTATTCAAGGGTATCCTTTGTGATAAAGTCTTTGAGATGGGATTTTACCACGCAAAGCATTAGGGTTTTTTAAAATATAGAGTTAAAGAGGGTATATATGAGGGCAATATTTGTATGTGTGGTATTTGGGATTATGAGTGTGTGTATGGCACTTCCACTGCATAAAGTCGAGGGTAAATGCGTGGCATTAAAGGATTTTAGTGTTGCACAAAGAAATGTCATTCTTAAGGCATTTAAATATGGAGTAAAATCGGGTTTTGGTTACACAATGGCGGCTATTGCATGGAAAGAATCGTGCGCAGGAGAGTATAGAATGAATTTTGCTGATCCATCTGCTGGAATCTATCATGCACATATACCTGGACTTTTGAAAAAAAATAACCAAAAAGACACAGGATTTATACGCAATATGGTAGGAGAATTACTCGTGCGTGATGATGAATATGCCTCTGAAGTGGCGCTTGATGAGCTTTTGTATTGGCAAAAAGTGCGTAATGGGAATTGGAAAGAGGTGATTAAATCTTATAATAAAGGGTTTAGTTGGGAAAAAGATAGGGAGCGTGATAAAATGGCACAAAGTTATTATGAAGATATTGCGCAGCGTGTCCAAGCTCTGCAGGGCTATATACCTAAATATGCTTCTGCACTTGCCAAACAAGCCAAAAATGATAAGGCACTTGCATTTTTGGGAAAAAGCACAGCTTTAGCACAGAATCCAAAGCCATCTTTATCACAACAATCTGTAGCATACCCTAAGCCAAACCCAAAAAAAATGACTACACAAGTTGCTACGCAACGCACAGATTCTCAAAAAAAGAAGCGTGATTTTATAGAATTACCACAAGAATTTAGTGCTAACTATGCCAATAAACCCTCATCTTCATCACAAATACCAACCAAAAAACAAAATCCAAATACAGGAGAATTTTACCTCCTGCAAGAGCGTTAAGGTTTGCGTATAAGATAGCGAATAGTCGCTCCCATTTGTTCTACTTGTAAAACTTCATAGCCGTGATTTTTAGCATCAATAGGGATATTATTGATACTTTGTGGGCAATCACTAAGCACTTCTAAAATTTCTCCACTTTGTAATTCAGGTAACACTTCTAGTGTCCTAATTGCGGGATATGGGCAAGGCTCACCTTGCAAATCAAGGGAAAAGTTTGGTGTTATATCCATACAAAACTCCTTAGAATCTTATGCTTTTTGAAATTTGGATTGTGCGTGGTATTTTCGTTCAATCCATAGCACCCAACCCAAGAAAACAAGCAACAATACATAACTTATCACAAGTCCGCCATAATTTCCAAATGATTGCAAGAGATTGATTTTTGGAAAGTTTGTTGCCAATGGCGCAGAATAATAATCCCAAGTGAGTGCTACAAGCGTAGATCCAATGACATTACCAATCCCAACAATCCAATAATGCACTTGCCCCTCAACAGCGCGATACATCCACCCACATTCACAGCCTCCAGCGATGACAATCCCAAATCCAAAGAGCAATCCACCAATGACAGCATTTGGTGCTGCCCACATAATTTTAGGCGGCATACCAAGCATAACATAGCTAAATACCCCAATAGTTGAAACCATCATACCAATGATGACTGCCCTTGCCATGTAGCCTCTACCTGTAATAAACAGATCTCTAAATGCGGAAGTAAAACAAATTTGTGCGCGTGAGATAATAAATCCAAACCCTACACCAAAAATAATCGCAATAGGCAAAATCGGTATAGCCCTGCCTTCTGGAGTTATGCCATATATCATAAGATATGCTACCCATATAGCAACTACAAGTAGCACAATGATGCCAAGAATAAGCAGTATTTTTTCTCTTTTGGCATTATGGGCGATGACTTTTTGTGCTTGGACTTTTTGGAGTGGAGCTTTGGATCTAAAAAATGGTAAAAGCACCACCTTTGTGCCTAGATAAACCCCAATAATTGTCATAAGTGTAAAAAACCAAGCATGGAGACTAAATTGTGGGATACCTGTAAAAAAACTCGCTAAGTTACACCCCATACCAATACGCGCTCCAAAACCTGCAATGATACCACCAATGAGGGCTTGAGCTATGCGTAAATTGCTTTGTGGTAGGCGAAATTTAACATTGTTTGCAAAACTTGCTGCTATAAAAGCTCCAGCAAACATACCAATAATCATTACGCCATCGATTCGATCTAGCGGAGTGCCACTAAGTCCTATAATCTTAAAATATCCAAGTGAATCTGTATCTATGCCAAAGAATTGCATAATATGACCGCCCCAACGGGTAAATTCACCAGTTACTGCCCAATATGTTCCAGTAAGTCCAAAATAATACGCTGCCATAATGCCTAATGCGATGATTGCAGGCATAGGCGACCAAAATCGCACGAGATAACGCTCTTTAAATGCTTTAAACATACTATGTCCTTGTTGTTGAAAAGAAATGGTTATGGGATTAATGCAGAATCTCACATACACTTGCTTTGTCCAAAAGCCTAAATTTATGAGGGGGTGCATTCTAATTCTTAAGTTCTAAAAAAATCCTTAAATGTTTGTGTTGTGTTGGTATGTAATGATGAAAGAGTATTTGCTTTGAGATTTTAGAGATATACAAGGGTTAAAAATACATGAGAGTAGCATTGCATTGTTGCAAATTGTGCTAAAATCGCGAAATTTTTCTAAAGGATAGATACATGTTTGAAGAAATGCAGCTTTTGTTTTCAACGCAATTGTATACGATACTATATACTATCTTGCTTGCAGCTATCACAATTTTGGCTGTTTTAAACCCTTTTGGGAATCTCCCGCAATTTATTGCGATGACTGAAGAGCTAGAGACTTCACTACGTCAAAGTCTTTTCCGCAATATTCTGTATACTTCTTTTATTATTGTTGTGTTGTTTTTACTAAGCGGACCTTTTATTATGCGTTATTTGTTTAATGTGGATTTAAATGATTTGCGAATCGCAGGGGGTTTGCTATTAATCCTTGTAAGCCTTAAGAATCTCCTTTTTCAATCTCACAAAGCAACCACGCATTATACTACGACAAATAAGAGTGAATTATTAAGCCAAAGCATTGTGCCTATGGCTTTTCCTATGTTGGTAGGTCCGGGGACACTTTCTACTAGCATTGTTATCTCTGAAGAAAATGGCACTTTTGTTGCCCTTAGTGCCGTGGTGGTAGCTTTTGTATTTATGCTTATTTTGTTTCATTTTGCTGCCACAATAGAACGCGTATTAGGAAAACTTGTTTTGCATGTGTTTTCACGAATAGCACTTGTTTTTATTATGGCAATGGGCGTAAAAATGATGATTATTGGACTTAAGGCAACATTGTTATAAAACACAAACTCTTTGTGATGTATGCAAAACTTTGTTTGTAAAAGTGTGCAAGAATTTTATTTGCATTAAAAATACTTAAAGGAGTAATGAATGAAAACCATACCTACAATTGGTGCAAGGAAACCAAAAACACATATCTTTAGAGGCATTGTCGCAGCTTTGTTTGTTTCAAGTTGCGCATTATGGGCAGAATCTGCTACAGATTCACAAAGCATCGCAGAGCTTTTTTATACGCTTAATGGTGATGCAAAGGATCCACACAAAAAAATTAATCATGCCAAGGGTTTTTGTGCAGTTGGGGAATTTATACCTGTAAAAGGCATTACAAATACCTATAATATTCCTCTATTAAAGGAATCTAGTATCCCTACTCAAGCGCGTTTTTCACTAGGTGGTGGAAATCCTAAGGCTAGTGATGCTACAAAAGGAAGAGGTTTGGCGCTAAAAATCGAAGGCAAAAGTGATAGCTGGGAAATCGTAATGCTTAATACAGAAATTAATTTTGCAAAGAATCTAGAAGAATTTGTAAAGTTTTTTGAAATACGCGTGCCTAAAAATGGAAAGGTAGATTCTGAAAATATCGCTAAGGTTACCAAAGAAATCCCATCGTTTGCAAATTATGACAAATACCTTGCTAAAACACCGCTCACGCCAAGCGTAGCAAATACGACTTACTACAGCATACACACTTTTTATTTTACAGATTCTAAGGGCAAGAGCATTCCTGCTAGATTTGCTTTTGTGCCTGTAGCAGGTGAGAAAGGATTGAGTGCTGATGAAGCAAAAAAACTTGGCGATGATTTTTTAGAATCTGATTTTAAAGCCAAAACCGCTAGTAAGCCTATCGAATACAAAATGATGCTTATTTTGGCAAATCCTAATGATATTACAAACGACACGACAGCATTGTGGAGTGGCAAACATAAAGAAGTGCAAATAGCAACGCTTAGGATAAAAGAATATGCAGGTAAGGATTGCAATGGCGATGTATATATGCCAGCAGTATTGCCACAAGGCGTTGATGCACCCAAAGATCCACTTTTTGAAACAAGAAATGAAGTGTATAGTATCACATTTGGCAAGCGACAATAAGTAGATTATTCTTGCTTAAAGTCCTCTGCTTGGTATTGCATACCTCCACCTAATGCCCCATAGAGAGTGAACATAGATTCTAAATAGAGGGTTTTTAGGGTGATGAGGTTTGTCTCAATCTCTAAGAGTGATCGTTGCGCATCAACAACCTCCAAGTAAGAGGAATACCCTGTATCATATCTTGATCGTGCGTGGGCAAGTGCTTCTTTTGCAGCTTCTTGCTGCTTTTTTGTGCTATTTCGCTCAAGATTTAGGTATGAAACACTCATATATGCGTCTCTTGCTTCTCTATAGGCTCTAATAACCACATCACGATAGATATACGCTGCTTCATCTCTTTGGGCGTTGGCTATGCCAAATGCTCCCTCTAATTCCCTGCCTTTAAAAAGTGGTGTTAATACACTGCCTGTAACCCCGCCTAGTGTTAAAAATTGCGTAAAGTTTGCATAGCCTATAGCACCTAGATTTAGTCCGATATTAAAATCTGGCAAAAAATCCGCTCGTGCTTTTTGTAGATATGCGCTACTTGAGGCAAGCATAAATTCTGCGTATAACACATCAGGACGATTATGCAAGAGTTTTGAAGAGATACTATCTGGAAGTTTTGGGGCTTGTAAAGTAATAAACACATCTGTGGCAGAGGCAAGAGAGGCATTTTGGGATTCTATAGATGTAGTATTTTGTGCCATATCCTCTTGATATTTGACACTAAAGCCTTGCAAGACTATAAATTCCTCCGAATCCACATCCACACCGGTAAGATATTCCAAAGCATTTTTGCTTGTTGCTATGGAGAGTTTAGTATCGGCAATTTGTGTTTGAACAGATTCATAAGCAATAACGGCTTGTTTGACATCATATGTGCTAATGTAGCCCATATTGTTTCTATCTTGCATAATATTTAACTCTTTTTGTCTAGCCTCTAGTGTGGTTTGGAGCAATTCTAAACGCGCATACGCCCCTAAAAGCGTGATATATGTCTTTGCGACAAGCATATCAACCGAGAGTTGTGTCGCATAGCTTTGGGCAATACTAGCTTGCAAGGCGTAGTGTTTGCTTTGTTTGGCATAGCGGTATTTTCCAAAAAAATCTAAATGATAAGAAAAATCTACATTGCCTTGTGTGAGGGCATAAAGTGGGTGGAGGATTGTTTGATTATAGGCAGGATCTATGCTTAGATTCATATTTGGATAGAGTTTGGCTCTAGCAATTTTTAAGTCATTTCTTGCCATTTCAATATGTGTTTTGGCAAGTTTGTTTTGTGTGTTAAATTCTCTTGCGTGTTCTAGCAAATAGAGTAAAGCAGGGTTATGAAAATCTTCCCACCAATGCGCATTAATGCTTTCTTGTGATTGACTAAGATTTAGGGAAATATGTGAATCTTTTGGCACATCGGTGATTTGTGGCACACACGCGCTAAATGATATGAGAGATATTGTAAGCAAAAGATTTGGAGCTACATATTTTAGGTGTAAAGATTTCATATCTATCCTTTATTTTGTTTCAATCTCTACTATGACGCTCATTCCTGCACGCAATTCTTCTAAGCGCTTATTTGTAGGATCTATGGCGATTTTCACAGGAATGCGTTGGATAACCTTGATAAAATTTCCAGTAGCGTGATTGACTTTGATTGGGCTAAATTCGCTACCTGTAGCAGGAGAGATTTCTTCTACAACACCGCTAAATTCCTCACCGCTTAGGGCATCAACACTAAAACGCACTTTTTGTCCAAGCGTTACTTTATCCATTTTGTTTTCTTTGATATTGGCTATTACCCAATGCGTTTGTGGCACGATATAAGTAAGTGTGCTACCTTGGGAGACAAATTGTCCAATATGTGCCAAAATTTCCCCAAGTTGCCCATCTATAGGAGCTTTGATAAGGGAATTATCCAAATCAATAAGTGCAAGTTCTAAGAGGGCGTTTGCACGTTTTACTCCTGCTTGTAGTGAATCTTTGGTGGTTTTAAAGGCTTCAAATTCTTGGAGGGATTTTTGGTATTGTGCTTTTGCTTGTATGTATGCAGCTTGCGCACTTGATAACTGCGCTCTTGCATTGTCATAATCGCGTTTGCTTAAACTCTCTTTTTTGACAAGTTGTGAAACTCTGTTGTTTTCTGCTTGAGCATTTTTGAGGTTGGCTTCTGTGGCTTTAATTTGGGCTTCTTTTTCGATAATATCAGCCTCATGTAGGCGATAATTTTGCTCATATGCTTGTAATGCACTTTGCGCACCTTGTAGGTTTGCACGCGCTTCTTGCACTTTTTGGGTAAAAATACGCTTATCGATTTGCAAAAGTGGATCGCCCTCTTTGACAAATGCAAAATCTTTGACATACACTTGTGTGATATAACCGCTTACTTGGGGTGAGAGTAGGGTAGTTTTGGATTGGACATAGGCATCATTTGTCACGACAACATTGAGAAAAAATGGTGGTAATTGCCACGCATAAAGGATAAGCGTAATACCGGTGATAATACCAATACTTGTTGCAATGATAACAAAGAGTTTTGGCTTACTAGGAAGCCATGAATAATGTGGTTTCATATTTTACCTCCGTGTTGTGGTATAGAGTGTGTGGCTTGAAGAGATTCTAGAATCTTGGCTGTTTTGGCGTTGTTTTTTTATCGATCGAGTCTTGAGGATATCAAGTTCTCTGCGCAAAGAATTTGTTGTAAGTTTGAGATAAATATAACGCATAAGCAATATGACAAAAATCACACTGCCAATTGCACCAATAGCAAAAAATAAATCCTCATAAGCCAAGATTCCAGCGTGTTGCATGATTATGTCATAAGAATGTGCGTCAAAATGAGGATTGGTGATATTGTTATTGATAAGATCTTGTGCGTTTTGTATGCTTTGAGATTTGATAAAATATTCAATAATCGCTGATCCAAGGAGACCAAAGACACCTTGAGAGAAGGTAAAAATTACCGCAAAGGTAATGACATAATTTGTTCCACGCGCAACACCTAAAATAATGCCATTTGCAAGCAGAGGACCGATAAAAAAGACACTTGCAAAGGCGATAAGAAATTGTCCTAGATAAATATTGCTAGGAAGCATATCAATGGAGAGATTCATAGAAAGAAAACTACCTATTGGAATAAGTGCTGCTGCAAAAAGCACCATACCATGCGATCGTTCATAATTATAGATATATAAACAGCCAAGTCCACCGCCAAGTGCTCCTAAGGTTAAGATTCCATATGATCCCATTAATTGATAGTCGCTAAAGTTTAGCACATCTCTGAATAATCCTGTAGCCCCTGTGCTTTGTTCTGCGAGACACATACGCACAAATGCTGCTGCGAGAGAAATTTCTAAAAGTTGGATATTGAGCAAAAAATTTAAGTGAATAAATGGACGCTTTTTAAAAAACTCTGCGATAAAAAATATCCCAAAAGACGCAATACCAATACATAAGCCATAGGCTATGCGATCATAATGCCACCATGCAACATTCCCTACACTAAAAATAAGACAACAAAGTGCTGTGCCAAGCGCAAATAAAATAACCGTAAAATCTTCAGGAAAAAAGGCTTTGGCGACATGTGATGGTGGTAATTCAATAAGTAAAAATGTGCAAAATGCAATAAGACAAAAGCCTATCTCAAAGAAATTCATCAAATGCGGATAATCACTCATACTAAAATACGCCACGATAAAATGCGAGAGTGCAGAGCCAATTTGTGTAAGTCCTATGCTAGTAGGAAAGAGTAGATATTTTTTGCTTGTTGGGAGCATTTGGATTGTGTAAAAAATACAAAGCACACTAATACCACCACCAACAACTCCACCAATAAAACGCGCAAATACGACAATGACAAAATTGCTAAATGATAATTCCAAAATTTCTGAAAACAAAAGAACAATAAAAATACAAGTGAAAAATACTTTTAGTCCAAAATGTTGCCGAAACCTAAAGAGCATAATTGTAGTCCAAACATTTCCCATATAATAGGCGGCTGTTATGCATGCACCCTGCGTAGGCGTAAAGCCCATATCGCCTTGGAGATAGTCGATGTAGGCTATAATGAGATTATTTTGCAAACTTGCAGTAAGCAGCACGATAATAAATCCCACGCCATAGAGTAAGCGTATTGTGCCAGGAAGATTTGGCTTAGCCGGACTTCCCCATATAGAGGGCATTTCATTAGGTTTAAAATGTTTTTTTATATCAATTGACATATAGCCTCGCTATTATTTTAGTAATATTTTGTATTACTTGTGCTCTTTTTGTTACACAAGAGCTTATAGCTGTTGTCTAAGGGCATTCCCTTATGTGAAATGATAATGAAAATTCCTACTTTAGGCAGTCATAGGGCTGTAGTGGTAGGCTTGGAAAGATTGTGTCAAGAGATTAGATAGTCTGCTTGAGATGAATTGATTATACTCCAAAGTTTATAAAAAATTATAAAAAATTAAAAATATTTTTAACGTTTTAGGTTAATGGCTTCTTTTATGAGGTCATCGCCAGTTGTAAAAGCTTTGGCATTCATCGAATACCCTCTTTGCATAACGATAAGATCTGTGAGGGCGCTCCCTACATCAACATTGCTTGTTTCTAGGTGTTTGTATAATACAGACCCAAAACGCAAATGTTGTCCGCTCCAGCCCAATAAAGGTCTGCCACTGCTTACATAGGTATCGCCATTATTAGAGATTTCTGTCATTTCAAAGAGATTACCTCCCACCTTGCGCAAACCTTGATCATTGACAAACGCTGATATACCCACGCGTCCCATAGCCTCAAATGCCCCATTACTAAAAGAAAGGAAAATAATGCCATCTTTATCGATACGCAAATCTTGTAAATGCCCTTCGCTGCGACCATCTTGATCTGTTTGGAGTATTTGTGAATCTTGATAGAGTCGGTTGCTACTACGCTTTTGATCTGTGCCTGCGATATTATATGTGATTTGTCCATTACCAAATGCGATAGTGATAGGCTGTGTGATAGGATTGTTATTTTCATCAAAAGAAATTTCGTGTGTGCTTACATCTCCTAGTGCAATCGTGCCATCTTGATTAAAAAGTTGTGTGCGCACTTCCCATTTTTCATTTATGCGAGGATCTGTGGTTACATCTGCTGAATTGATAAGATAATAATGACTTTGTAGCAAAAACTTCGCACCACTCTCATCATATACCTCGACATTGCTTTGGTAGCTAGGCACTTCCAAATACGCGCTCTCAAAGCTATCATTGCCCAATGCTTTCCAGCCTATTTGATCTTGTTTTGGATTTGAGATACCCTCACTTACGCGTTCATATAGTTTGCCTTGGTAATTTATGATCGTCTTTGGCGCATAACTTGTCCCTTCTACAAAATCTTGAGGAAGGTTGCGTGCTGAAGTCACAACTTGCTCCCAGCCACCTTCTTGAGGATTGCTATTGCCATTAGATTCTGTGCGTTTATAGACATTGCCATTATAATTGACAAGCTCTCCAACTTGGTAGCTTGTTCGCTCCTGCCACTCGCCTAAAGCACTTGTGTCCAAAACTTCCCAATTTGCAGGATCTTGCAAGGGTTCGCTATTGCCACTTGTGCCAATATATCGAAACACGATACCTTGATCATTGACAATATCACCATTATTATAGTTTTTACTCGGACGATATTGTGAATCCACGCCACTTGCGAAATTCTCATTTCTTCCAGCTATGCCAAGTTTTTCTGCGAGATTCCCACTAATTGTCATATCTTTTGTTGTGTATGTTGCATTGGAGAGTTTTAAGCCTACTTTTGAAACGCTACCATCAGGAAGTCGCGTGATGTCTAGCCCAATTCCTGCCTTTTGTAAAAGTGCGGTTTTGAGTTCATTAAATGTGCGAAAATCTTTGCCATAGCGAAGTTCTATGTCTTGGTTGCGTCCATTATTGTTTATCGTAATAAGAATCTTATCAAAGGTTGTAGCATCAAGCGTTTCGCCATTGGCAGAAAACCCATTGAGATCGGCATTTAAAAATCGCTCTTCATCAAATGATCCATCTGGAAGACTATATACTTGTGTAGCATTGACACTGCTTTGTTTTTTGTTGAGGTTTAGACTTAAATCAACTTTTGTAGTAAGCACAGGTTTATAATACAAATCTTGTGGGATTTGGATAGGCTGAAGTTCGCCTGTGGCAAGTTTGGTAAAGTCCTCATCACTATTGTTGCTAGTGGTAAAAACATTATTATTAATCTTGCCTAGATTCACGCCATACATATAGTATCCACTAGAATTGACAATATACCCCTCACCATCGCGCAAAAAACTTCCATCACGCGTAAAGTAGGTTTTTTGCTTACTTTCATAGCCATCATCTTTGATGACAAAAGATCCGCCTTTGTTTTCACCTACGACAAACCACCCTTTGCCCTCATAGGCGACATCAAACTCTCCATCGCTATTTTTGTAGCTTCCGCTTTTGGTAGAGATCGCATTGCTTGCTTTTGTAACGCCGTAATTGTAGTCATTATTGATTGCGGAATTTGCATTGAGTGAATCTAGCGATGAAGTAAAGAGGCTTTCAAATTGTGGCTGATTCTCGCGATATCCTATTGTATTGACGTTCGCGATATTATTCGCTAGTGAATCTAAGCCAAATTGATGAGTTTTGATACCGCTAAAGGAATTAATCATTGTCCCATTCATAGGCTATGATCCTTATTATAAAACTCAATTGCGCTTTGTAGTGGCAAAATCATATCGCCCATTCTTAGCATTGGTGCGCCCTTATCAAAGATAATGCTTTGCACTTCACCACGCCCCACTCGCGCAGTGTGATATTGGCTAGTGCTTGGATCAAGATTATATTCTGCACGAATGTTGTAGCCGCCTGTTGGTAATTGTGTGCCATTGTCGCTTTTGCCATCCCAATTAAATTCTACATAGCCACTTTTTCCGGCATATTCTTTAAGCGAGAGCGTGCGCACAAGTTCATTTTGTTGGTTAAAGATATGAATCTTTGGTTCGCCTTGTTGGGCATTGATAGCTTGGTCAAAAAAGATTTGAAATTTCACACTATCACCGGCATTGAGATTGACACCAAAAACATCAGTTTCAGCGATTTTGCCTATCATAGAAACAGATTGGAGGGCATTGAGGGCTGCCATTGCGCTATTAGAGGAAGCGGTGGTTTTCATACCCTCATTGAGACTTTCAAGAGATTCTTTCATTTTGGCTTGGAATTCTTTAAGCTCCTTGTTGGTTTCTTGTGTGGATTTCATCGCTTCTGCCACTTCTACCATAGTCTTTTTGTTTTGTTCTTGCATTTCTACTTGTGTGAGTTGTGCAGTTTGTGTAATGATTTTATCCGTCTCCATTGGAGCGGTGGGATCTTGGTTTTTGAGCTGCTCCAAAAACAATCTCATAAACGCATCATTATCAAGTTCATTGATATTTTTTGGATTTTGTTTTTGTTTCTCTATTTTGGCAGTTGCCCCTGTAACTTCCCCTAAATCAATCGCCATTTAAACCCTTTATGCATATTGTGGTATTGTGATAAACATTGTGTGGGATTCTAAGCTATTTTCATTCCCTTGATTTGTATTATAGGTCTGGGCTTGATCTCTGCGTCCTTGTTGGCGTCTTTGTCCCGAATTTGCATTGTTTTGAGAAAAGCTTAAATCAACATTGTTAAAGCCCATTTGTGCGAGATTGTTGCGCAATTCCATTTGGTTATTGACAAAGAGATTGATTGCAGTTGGATTAGAGATGACTTGCACTTGCAAATCCTTGCCATTTTTGGAGATTGTTAGTTCAAGCGTGCCTAGATTCTGTGGATTTAACTCAAGAGATAGCTTAGTAATTGGTGGTTTATAATTCAGCATTTCTTGCGTAAGTTGTGAGGCAAAGTTATACACAGATTGTCTTGCCATAACACTTTTATAGAATATATCATGCTTGATAGTCTGCATTGTAGGAGTTGCGTTAGTTGTTTGGTTTTGGGTTGCCTCTTTAGAGGTTTGGGTTTGTTTGCTTGTTGGCGTTTCTTTGCTTGTTTGTGTGTGGATATGTTCGATATGTCGCGCACTTTGTTCCAAATCTTGCACAAATTCTTCATTAGTTATTTGTGCATTTTGGTTTGTTGATGATTTTTGTGAATCTTGTGGTGTGTGGGAATTTTGGGATTGTTGTTTAGAATCTCCATTTTGCGTAGATTCTGTATTGGTTTGTGTGGTTTTTGCGTGTGGTTGTGTGTTGGATTTTTGAGATAGCTCTTGGCTTTTTGCCTTTGGTGCGTGGTTGTTTTGGTGCTCTATTGTAGGGATTAGCTCTTTTGTTTCTTGGAGATTTATATTCTCTGGTATATGCAACGAATCTTCTAGTATATCTTGTGTAATTTGCATACCTTGCGATAGTATAGGAGCATCTATTGGAGAAGATTTTTGGGTAGATTCTGTGTTTTCTTTGGGGGATTGTTTAGAATCTAGTTTTGTGTCTGATACCTTATTTTGTGTATTTTGAGAGTTTTGGGTAGTTTTTGTTTGCGTTTGTTTTTGTGTCTCTTTGGGTGTTTTTGATTTTTTTTGATTTTTTTGTGTGTTTGTGGTGGCGTTGTTAGCCATATCGTTAGTGCTAGGCATTTCAAGGTTTTGGAGTGATTCTTGGGTGCTAAGTGGCTCTTGTGTAATTTGAGATTGTGTATTTTGGGCTTTAGAATGCTGGAGTTGTTGGCTTTTTTGTGGCGCGTTTTCCTCTTTTGTTGCTATAGTTTCTTTAGTATTGCTTGGCGTATTTTTGGGTGCGCTATCTTGGGTTTTGGCATTAGTTTTTTGTGAAGCTTTTGCTTTTTTCTCACTTTTAGGATTCTGTGAGGCATTGGGTGTTGCCTCTATTGCATCTTGCTTAGCTTTGTTGGGGTAAATCCTTTAGACCAAGCATTGACCCTAGCGTAGCGGTGCTTTGTTCTGCTTTGCCTTCCTCATAGATATTAGAAATTTTGCTTGTGATGTTTTGTGGTTTTTTCGTGCCGCGGTTAATCACTGCCACGCGATCTTCTATGTTTTCCATTTCGTATTGAATCTTTTGTTTAGCAGATTCTGGTGTTGCTTTAGGTTTTGGTTGTGTTTCTTGTGTTTGGCTACTTGCGATAATTTTTGTAGGGTTTAATCCCTTATCTTTGGCGAGTTCTTGCACATCATCAAGAGTTTTTGGTGCTTGATCCTTTGTATCAGGCACTATTTTGGGTTGCATATTTGTATTTTGGGCTTGTAGGGCTTGTTTGTCTTGAGCGATTTTTGTGCCTTGCTCTTGTGTAGCCTTGAGTGCTTGAGTAAGCGGCGTGTCCTTTGGTGTTTGTGGTGGCGTAGCAGTGCTTTGGGATTTTAATGCCTCTGGTGTGAGTGAAGCAGCCAAAAGCTCTGTGGCATCTGGTGCTTTTTTAGATGTTTGTTCTTTTGTTTGGGTAGATTCTGCTAGTTTTGGACTATCTTTTGGCGTTGTTTTGCTTTCTTTTGTGTCTTGTACTTGGGTTGGCTTTGCTGCTGCCTGTATTGTGCTTTTAGTCGTTAACCCTTCGAGGTTTTGTGTCGTTTCTTTTAAATATTTTTCAAATTCTGAATTACGCGTAGAACTTTTTTCTACAAGCTTTTGGGCTTTTGGTTGTGTCTGCAAAACATCTTCTATCATACTATACTCCTAAGCGTGAAATCTTAGAGAGCATAAAGCAAAATACATTCCTTTATCGAGTTTGGCTTTTGATACGCAATGAATTTAGCACCACAATAATTGAACTAAGACTCATTGAGAGTGCGGCAAAAAGCGGTATGATAAGCCCACAAATTGCAATGGGAATAGTAAGGGCATTATAGATAATGCTTAGCAATATGTTTTGCTTGATTGTCTTAAAAGTGATTTTAGCCAAATGCAAGGCGTTTTGCACACTTTGCAAGCTATCATCAAGGATTATAACATCACTACTTAAAATCGCAATATCACTTCCAGCACCCATAGATATGGCTATATCGCTTTTACTTAGCGCAAGAGCGTCATTAATCCCATCACCCACCATAACCACCCTATGCGTTTTTGCTTTTAGATTCTCAATATATGCACCTTTATCTAGTGGAGAAAATTCCGCGTGATATTCACTTATCCCAAGTTCTTTGGCGCATTTTTGCACACTTTGTACCCTATCACCACTAAGCAAAATTGTATGTATATGTTGGGATTGTAGATACGCTATAAGTTCTTTGGCATAGGGCTTTGGTGAATCTTGTAATTCAAAAACTGCCACAAGCTCTCTACCTTTTGCAAACCCAAACATCATACCTTCACCAAGCTCTAGGGCAGGGATTCTCACGCCTTGTTCTTGCAAGAATGCAAGGCTACCACCAAGCACAAGCTCCCCTTCATAGTAGCCACACACGCCCTTAGAATCTATTTGCTGAAAGGATTGTAAATGCACAAGGTTCGGATTTAGGTGTGCATAGTATGTGCGGATATATTCACATACACTAAGAGAGATAGGGTGTTTGCTTGTATGTGTGAGTGTATAAAGTAGACTAATGCTTAGAGAATCTAGCAAGTCTGTATGTGTAGCGCATACCTGTGGTTTTCCCATAGTGAGCGTGCCGGTTTTGTCAAAAACAATTGTGTCTATTTTGGCGAGGGTTTCTAAAAAATTTGCTTGTCGAAACAAGATATGTTTTTTGTAGCCTTGGGAGATTCCTATGATTGTAGCTATTGGTGTGGCAAGGGCGAGAGCGCAAGGACACGCGATAATAATAACCGAAATAGCGATAATCATCGCGCCTTCTGCACCTTTGTCACTTAGCACATACCAGCCCATAAAACATAAAAGCGCGATAGCCAAAATCGTGCGTGAGAAATTTTGTGAAATACTATTGGCAAGATTCTGTATAGATGGTTTGTGGGCTAGGCTTTGTTCTACGAGATTAAGAAGCTTGCTCATAAGGCTATCATTAAAGCTTTTAGTTGCTTTGTAGAGAATCTTATGCGTGAGGTTTATAGATCCGGATATGACTTCTTGCCCTGATTGAAGTTCTAGGGGCATACTTTCTCCATTAATAGCCTTGGTATCAAAAAGCCCTTTTTGGCTTAGCAAGATTCCATCAATGGCGATTTTCTCACCAGGCAAACTCATAATCACATCGCCTATTTGCACTTCTTGAGGTTTTTTGATTTCTAGTGTGCGTTCATCGCCATTTTTGCAAATAGTGATATTTTGGGGCAAAAATGCATAGATAGCCTCCAAATTCTCTCCAGCACTTTTTTTGCTACGCACTTCCAAAAATTTTCCAATCAAGACAAAGGTAATAATCATACTCACAGATTCAAAGTATGTTTCCCCACTATGCGTGATAGCGGCATAGATTGAGTAACAATAAGTAAGCGTTGAGCCCACCGCTACAAGCATATCCATACCAATAAAGCCATTTTTTAATCCATAATATGCCCCTCTATAAAAGACAAATCCTGCATAAAATAGCGTAAGTGAACAAAGAATGAATGAGGCGATATTTAGCACATTGCGTGCGTATGCTTCTATCCCAAGAAAATAGCCACTATATTGGGCTACAGCAATCCACATAATATTCATCGTGCAAAAAAGGGCGACAATGACACGCGTGTAATAGTCTTTTGTTTGTTTTTTGTCCGCGTTTTCTTGGAGTTGTGGATCATACGCGTAGGCATCATAGCCGATACTTTGTATAAGTCGTATGATTTGAGAAAGTGTGATGATTTGAGAATCCCAAGTGATATATAAGCGATTGTTGGTGTAATTGATACTTGCGCTTTTTATGCCCTTTTGGGAGTTTAACACTTGCTCATTAAGCCATACACAAGCCGCACAATGAATATGTGTAAGAATGAGCGCACAGCTACTAAGATTAGGATTTTTTGAATCTGTGCGGATATATTTTTGCGCGAAGCTGGGTGAATCAAAAAAGCTTAAATCTTGTGTATCTTGTGTAGGCGGTGTGAGAGCGACATCGCCTCTTTTGGTATAAAAACTCCCTAAGTCTGCTTTTTGGAGAAGCATATACACGCCCTCACAACCATTGCAGCAAAAATACAAGTCCTCACCATTAAAGGGAACTTTTTTGAGCATATGTTCTTCATAAGCGATATGGCAGTGGCTACAATGTCTTAGCACCTTATTCCTTTGGGCTTTAGGGATTTTGGGTTTGCATTGTAGCGTAGCTTTGATAAAAGTTAAAGGGAGTCTCTGCTAAAATGCGCTTCTACCAACATATTTTTAAGGAAGTGCGTGGAGAAGTTATTACAATGTTTTGAGTATATCAAGCGTTATCATGTCGATATGCTAGATTCTATAAGCATTATGTTAGAACTTTTTATCATTAAAAATGCTTATCCCGATACCCTAAGGGAATTTATAGCTTTAGGCTCCAAACGCAAACCAATCGCCCAAAGTCTCAATCATAAACTTGAAGAGATTGTGAGCAAGGAACTTTTTATCGCCATTAATCCAAACATTAATTTTCTAAAAATCCTCAAACTTATCCAAGATACAGATACAACTTTGAGCAATATCGAGGAATTTTTGCACATTATTACGCAAAAAAAGACCTCCAATAAGCTTTATTTTTATTCCACACCTTTAGAAATTAATGAACTTCTTGTGCGACTTTTGGATATACAAGGTGATGAAAAAATTTATAATCCTTGCTATGGGATTGGCACATTGTTTTTGATGATTTCCCAGATTCTGTATGCCAAGCAGCCAAATACACCAATAGCCCTTTATGGCGAGGAGCTAGACGCTCGTCTTGCCAAGGTAGCAAAGCTTACATGCAAACTTGCTAATATCGATTATCAACATCTCATCGTAAATGACATTTTAAAAGCACCATTTTTTGAGCAAAAATTTGACAAAATTATTTGTAACCCTCCATTTAGTGCGCATATAGGCGTGGAATATCTCAAAGATGATAAGCGTTTTAGCGGATTGCATTCTTTGGCAAAAACATATGCCGAATGGGTTTTTTTAATCCACGCTTTGTATTATCTAAAAAAGCGCGCAGTGTTTATTTTGCGCACACAAACTTTGCAAAAATCTAGTCTTGAGAGTGAGTTTATGCAGAGATTCTATAAGCAAGGCTTGATTGAAGCAATTATCGAATTACCTAAAAATATTTTTCCTCACCAAAACGCGGATTTTTGTGTGCTTGTCCTCTCGCCAAATAATCAAGAGATTTTAAGTATTGATGCCAAGGGTGAGCATTTTTGGAAAAAAGATGGCAAATACAATCGCCTTGTGAATCTTGATGAAATCACAGAAGCATTTTTTGCGCGTAAAGAAAATGACTTTTGCTTTCTTACGCCTTATACACATATCACTTCTTATAATCTCCCACTTACACGCAAAGACACATCACAAAATGAGGGCATTACCTTGAGCACTTTGGGTGTGGAAGTGTTTCGCGGACAGCGTGTATATGGTGGGAAAAATGATACACGCATAGAATATTATGATGTTGGTTTGGCAGATTTTAATGAATATGGGTTTAGCGAGGAATTTTATACTAAGCGCTTTTTGGGTGATCGCCTCAAGGTGCAAAAATATGCACTAAAGCCCTATGATATTTGTCTCTCACTACGCGGTAATACCCCAAAGGTAACGATTTTTAGCCCAAATATCGCACATAAACTTGCTGTGGCAAATGCGGGGATTGTGATTGTGCGATGTGTAAATCCCAAACAAGCTATTGGGCTATATTGTTATTTTTACTCCCATAATGGACAAAGTGCCTTAAGCGCATTGTATGAGCACTATACCAAAAGTATTGATGTAGAGAGCCTTAAAAGCCTTGTGATACCCACAGATTTTGAATCTCATTGTGCGCAAAAGTTTGAAAAAATATGCAAATTTTCTACACAACTTAAAGACATAAAAGATTCTCTAGAATCATTGCGAGGATAAGCAAAAGTGGCTATATACATACAAGAAAGTGGGATTGTGAATGTCCGAAGTGGCGAAAATGTCCGCGTGATAATGCCAAGTAATGTGTATGGTTGCACTTTGGGCGATGATGTGTTTGTAGGACCATTTTGTGAGATTCAAAATGATGTATATGTAGGTGCGCGCACGAGGATTCAAAGCCATAGCTTTATTTGTTCGCTTGTGGAGGTTGGCGAGGATTGTTTTATAGGGCATGGCGTGATGTTTGTCAATGATCTTTTTAGTGAAGGTGCGCCAGCAGATTCTAAGACAAAGTGGCGCGCTACCAAGATTGGCAATAATGTCTCTATCGGATCAAATGCCACAATCTTACCTGTGTGCATTTGCGATAATGTCGTGATTGGCGCAGGAAGTGTAGTAACCAAAGATATAGCAGTGAGCGGATTTTATGCAGGGAATCCAGCGAGATTGTTACGAACAATGGAGAGCAAATGAATACATTACAGCATATAGCTATTATTATGGATGGCAATGGGCGTTGGGCAAGTGCCAAGGGGAAAAATCGCACTTTTGGGCATAGGCAGGGAGCAAAAGTTGTGCGTGAGATTACAAAATATTGTGCTGGGCAAAATATCAAATACCTCACGTTATATGCGTTTTCTACCGAAAATTGGCTACGCCCAAAATCCGAAGTGGATTTTTTGATGAAGCTTTTGGAGCATTATTTGCAAAGTGAGCTAGAAGTCTATCAAAACAATAACATACGCTTTGTTGTCATCGGCGATGTGGAGGGATTAAGCAAAAAACTTCAAAAACTCATACACGCTATGCAAGATGCCACCGCACACAACACAGGCTTGACGCAATTTTTGGCTCTAAATTATGGAGCAAAAAATGAAATTGCACGATCTGCACTCTCTCTTTATGATCGCAATGTATTTGCACAGGCAAAAACGCTTAAGCGTGAACAAGCCATTGAATACATAGCAAAAAATATCGAAAACACCCTTGATACGCGCGGAGCAAGTGATGTGGATTTGCTAATACGCACAGGTGGGGAAATGCGACTTTCAAACTTTTTGCTTTGGCAATGTGCGTATGCGGAGTTGTTTTTTACCCCAACACTTTGGCCAGATTTTAGTGCCAAAGAATTAGAAAGTATCTTGCAAGATTTTTATCACAGAATCCGCAGATTTGGAGCATTATAAGGAGTAAAAATGGATACCTACGAATATGGCGAGTTGCTAAAGGAATTAGAAAACAAACTACAAAATATTACAAAAGTTATACAACCAAATACCCTGCGAGAAGAGCTTACAAATATTTCGCATATGGAGTTAGACCCAAAGTTTTGGGAGGATAGCAAAAAAGCCGGTGAGATAGGCAAGCAAAAAAGTAAAATCACGCGTCTTTTAGAAACATTTGATACAACAAGTACGTTACTAGCGGATTCTAAAGAGCTTTTTGCACTTTTAGAATCTGAAAATGATGAAGCAAGTTTGGCTGAACTTTTTGCCCAAGCTCCCGAGTTAGAATCTAGCATTACAGATCTTGAAATCCAAGTGATGTTAAATGAGCCAAACGACAACACCAACGCCATTATTACAATCCAACCTGGTGCAGGTGGCACAGAATCTCAAGATTGGGCGAGTATGCTTTATCGTATGTATTTGCGCTATGCGGAGCGTCGTGGCTATAAAGTCGAATTGCTTGATTATCAAGACGGCGAGGAGGCTGGGATTAAAGGTGCGGCTTTTATCATAAAAGGCGAGAATGCGTATGGTTATTTAAAAGGCGAGAATGGTGTGCATAGGCTTGTGCGAATTTCACCATTTGACGCCAACGCCAAGCGGCATACAAGTTTTAGCAGTGTGCAAGTAAGCCCTGAACTTGATGATGATATTGATATTGTCATCGAGGACAAAGACATACGCATAGATACATATCGTGCGAGTGGTGCAGGCGGACAGCATGTAAACAAAACAGAATCCGCTATCAGAATCACACATTTACCTAGCGGTATTGTCGTGCAGTGTCAAAATGATCGATCCCAACACAAAAACAAAGCCACTGCTATGAAAATGCTCAAATCCAAACTATACGAACTAGAGCGGCAAAAACAACAAGAAGGTGTCGCTACCCAAGAAAAAAGTGAGATAGGCTGGGGACATCAGATCCGATCCTATGTGCTTGCGCCTTATCAGCAAGTCAAGGATTTGCGTAGTCAGTATGCCACAAGTGATACAAGTGGGGTGCTTGATGGGGATCTTGACAAAATTATAGAATCTGTCTTGGTGCATAGAGGATAAAATCTTTACACAAAGTTTTAAGATTCCCATTAGGGAATCTTTAGAGTTTTATTTACTCGCAACAGAGATAGCTTGTCCTTGTGCGGTTATGCAATCTCTTCCAAAAAGCAACGCATTCCAATATGAGTGGCTTATATCAACATTGATTAAGGCATCGGCGTAATCACCTTTTTTAACAGATCTATCAATAGCATTTGCTACTGCTCCACTTACGCGATTTTGTGTGTTTCCAAAACTCCACCAAAGAACTTGTGTGATGCAATCTTTGCCTTCAACAATATTTCCTTTTTTTAGATTTGTTACAGGGAGGTTGCTTGTTGTAGCCATAGAAAAACGAGCCATGTTTGTGGAGCATCCACTAAATACAAACAATGCAACAAGACTTCCCAACAAATAAGATTTTTTCATCTTCTCTCCTTTTATTATTTTGGGTTTTGTTATGATTAATAACAAGTTTTTAATTATAGCCCCCCCCCTTAAAGGAAAATAAAAATGTTCTATGTATGTAGTAGATTAATGAAAATACGATATGACAAAATGAATATATTAGCATTTTAGGTGATATAACACATCATCTGTGATAATTCCATACGCAAAGGTAATGCAATGGCTTTGATACTTTTGGTTCTTGTCGTGATTGTCTTTAGTATTTTTTATTTTCTTTTATGGCTTATTTATAGAAAACTCTTTGAATCACAAGAACAGATTTCTATAGCCCTAACATTTGTTGTAAGTATAGGCTTGGTAATGCTTTTTGTGTATCCGCCTATGGTATTTTTTTATTTTCTATTCTTTACTCTTTCATACATTATATGGTGGCTTATATATAGAAAACTCTTTAAATCACAAAAGCATATATCTAAATTTCTTGTAGTGCTTGGAAGTATAGGTTTAATTATGTTTTATTACACACCATATTCATTTTATTTAGAGCCTAGTTATTGGGAATTTAGAAATATGTGTAAGCTTAATGAATTACCTAATAATGAGGAGAAGTATAATAAGATTCTAAGTTACTTTGATACGAGTTTAGATACACTAGATTGGGAGGAGTTGAATAGGGAGGCTGCAAAATTAGATGAAAGAAGCGATAATTATATAAAAGATATTGTAGAATATCGAGTTTCCCCAGCAGAAAAGAAAACAAGAAGAATTTATGGTTATGTTAATTTATTTGCCAATAAAAATGGATTTGCACCTCAAAATTTAACTAAAATTAATGTCCATGGTGCTTGGTATACAAGACGCTATCATTTAAAGCGAGAATCTATGGCTAGTTATAATCTTACGTGGTTCGAGGATAGTATAGGTTGCACATACATTATAAAAAGGAAATTTTTTCAATATCAAGGAGATAAGCAATGACAAATAAACAACAAATCAAAAAGCTTAGAGACAATGCTGAATTGGCTATGGCAATTTGATTTTTATTCACACAAGCAAAGAGATTCTTTGAATCTAGGAAGTGCGTATGAGAATGATATATGTAATCTTTGGAATCTTGGCGATAATGTTTTTTAGTTAGTGGTTGCTCGTTTAAATATTTTGATCCGCAGTATTATGAGTTTAAAAGTTTGGCAGAAAAAGAGAGTGGTTTTTATGTGGCTGAACCAAAATTTTTTGATGAAATTCAACAAGAAAATTTTAAGCGTGGTAGGAAACTTTCGAATGGCTATGGCGTAGAATCTGAAGAAATCACCGACCTCACAATGATAAACAATAGAATATACGAATATCGTTTTGCTAAATGTATTTTATAGATTCGTTAAATTAAAAACATATAATCTCATATTATAGAGTTTTTAGGTATATAGAATATGGCTTATGGCTAAGAGGTGATGAAGGTAGAGGATTCTATTGGAGTATTGAAAGAGATATAGATTTTACTTCAAAGGAAAATATTTTTTATTTTAATAAAGAAAATGGTAGTTTTATTAAAGGAAAATGGGTTAAAGGAGAATGGCGTGCTGACAAATCAAGAAATGATAAAGAGATTTAGAGATTATGCGGATATAGCTGATGCTTCATATGCTATGCTTTTTAGATGCAGTGTATAAACTAGATGAATAGAAAAATATTTGGCGATACAAACGATAGCGTGTTATGTGATATGGTGGTGTTTGTGCAATATTGTGTCTTTGCGTTTTGCACATACAAATATGCAATCATATGTCAGCGCGTTTGAAAATGTTTTTTCATAAGCACATAAGAGTTCTTTGCTTAGAAAAAACCCTTTTTGTAGGCTATTGACACCACTATAGTGCAGATGTCTAAAGACTTCTAATGGAGATTCAAAGCATAATGTGTGCTGAAAGCTAGAGAGGTGCAGAATTTCAAAGTTTTGGCTTAGAATCTCTTGGTATGTCTCTAGGCTTAGGTATTGCAATCCAACTCCGCATAATTGCTTTATCTGCCAAAAATTTTGCACACCAAAGCTTGAAAAAAGCAAAACTCCATTTTTGCGTAAAAACTTTGGTAGTGTTTGCAGACATTTTTGTTGGTTGAGCCATTGTATAGCGGCATTGGCTGTGATGAGATCAAATGTGCGTGGAGAGAGAATCTCATCGATATGCTCCATATCAAAGCACAAAAATTCTTTGTTGCAATATTGTGTGTAGTCATTGATGTCGTTGCACACAAAATGTGCGTGTGGATAGAGATATGCCAAAAGGCTTGTGTAGTTTCCTACGCCACAACCAAATTCAAAAATATTTTGGAGTTTTGGGCGGTGAGTTTGGAGAATGCGCGTGAGTGTTAGTGCCATTTTGTGTTGCACGATAGCGTGTTGTGTGTAAGTGTGAGCGTGATGTAAAAAGCGTTTAGCGACAAGAGACATTATAAGATTTCCAGAGTTTCAAAGACAAAATGTGGGCTTGTGAGTGTGTGTATACTAAAGCTTGGGTGCGTTTTGGCATAAGTTTCCCACGCGAGATTCTGTGCGGTGGGGCTAAAAATCATATCTTTTTGGCTAATGTATGCTTCGTGCCATTTGGATTGGTGGGCTAGTGGTGTGTGTGCGCAAAAAGATTCTAAGGATTGTAATTCTTCTTGGAGTATATGCGTGGGCGATAGATAACTATCATTGTTAGATTCACCAAAGCACCCTTGTATAAATGATTTTCTATCAAAATGTTGGATTGTCCGCTTAAAAAGTTTGGGGTGTATGCCATATTGTGTATCTATGCCAAGTGGTGTGCCATTGATAGCTATAGCTTTTGTGGGAGCATATGTGGGCATGTATAAAATCCGCGATGCAAAAGCCACGCCCATAGACCACGCGATGAGTGTATGTACGTTTTGGGCAAGTGCGCAAATCTCATCAGCGTTGCTAAAATCGCGATAATCATATACCATTGCAAGAGGTTTTTTGGGGTTAAAGGCTTGTGGCAAGATACCAAAGCCACTACAAAAAAGTATAAAAGGTGTATGTGGAGCATCATTAAAAAAATGTATTTTCATATTTCTGCCTTATGGAGAGATTCTAAAAGTTGGTGGATATGTGAGAATTGCAGTGCGGCATTAAGGCAGATTCGCACTCTTGCAGTATCTTTTGGGACACTAGGATAGCGGATTGCTGGAGCAAAGATTCCATATTTGCGTAGATGTGCGGCTAATGCTAATGCGCGTTCATTGCTACCCACAACGATACCAAGGATATGTGCTTGTCCTAATACTTTATAGCGTTGTGTGTTGAGATTGGATATTAATTCTGTGCTAAGGGCGCGTAAGTGCGTCCTGTATGGTGCTAATTGCTCCAAAGCAGTAAAGACTTGCAAACTAAAGGCGACATTTATTGGCGGTAGGGCGGTTGAGTAGATGAGGCTTCGTGCGGTGTTTATGCAATATTGTTTGATTTGAGTATGACACACAACACACGCTCCAACAGAGCTTATCGCCTTGCCAAATGTGAGAATCAAAAAATCTATCTCTTGACTTAGATGTAGTTCTTTTGCCTTGCCTAATCCATCATCGCCACATACGCCTATGCTATGGGCTTCATCAAGATATATATAGACATTTTTATAGCATTTTTTTATGCGCACAAGTTCGTGTAATGGCGCAAAATCCCCGTCCATAGAATACAAGCCCTCGGCTACAATAATAAGCATATCATAGTCATTGTGATAGCGTGCTACAAGCTTTTGGAGGGCTTGTATGTCATTGTGAGCAAATCGCTTGAAATGCGCACGAGCAAGAGAAATGCCATCAAACACACTAGCATGCACATACTCATCAAGCACAAAAAGCACCTTACCGAGTTTGGCTAAAGACTGAATCATGCCGACATTGGCGTGATACCCACTATTAAAAAGTAAGCAATCTTTGCCATAAAGATTTGCGATATAGGATTCTAACTGCGAAAAAATGGGAAAATCTCCGCTTAAAAGGCGTGAAGAACTAGCGCTAAGATACGCAATATCTTTACTAGCATTTTGGAGAAATGTCGCGATTGTATCTTGCCAAAGCGTTTGCAAACCTAGATAGTCGTTGGAGGCGAGATTGATAAGCAGTTGGTTGTGAGTATCGCGCACAAAAATACCTTGATGTGCGTATGACTGCAAACTGCGCGTATTGTTTTGGGTCGCAAGGTTTTGTAGGGCTTTTGTAAATGGAGAGAGCGAATCTAAATGTTGTGTGTGTGGATTCATAGTGCTTCCTTAGGGTTATGTGTGGCATAAAATTCTTTAGCAAGAGCGTATAATAGCTTTTTGTCATAAAAATCTGTAGAGAATCTAGAAGTTGTTTGGCTATAAAGATAGGCTTCTAGCATTGTGGCAAAAGGTGCGTATGTGTGTGGCAAATGCGTGAGGATTTCTTGTAGTAGTGCTTTGTAAGAATGCGCATTGGCTATTAGGACATAGAGCTTGTGTGTTGTGCGGTAGCGTTTCCACCATAGCCATATACTTATGCACGAGATTCCACAAAGCACAATCCAAAGCCACCACCACGATAGAGAATCTTTTTTGGTGTATGTGGGGATTGGGCTATCTTGGATATGAATTGCATATGGTGTGCTAGCGATAGGATAGACTTTTGTATTTTGCACATAGCTATACCCAAATGATGGAATCTCATAGGTTTCTTGTGCGATGAGGGTGAAATGTTTGCTAAGTGTATGGAGGTATTTATCTGAATCTTGCTTGGAGCTAATGGTAGCAGGAGAGGCATAGATACTGACATTAGGAATATCAAGCACAAAATCTAAATCAAAAATATCACCATAGCTTTCTAGGGCGATGTCAAACTCAAGCGGCTCTCCAGCACCTACATTATGCGTGAGTGCGTGGGTGATGAGGCGACTTACTCCATAAAGTGGTGTTTTTGTATAGAGATTATCTTGTGAATCTAGAGTTAGAGGCATAACTTCTAGCTGATGTGTGGCACTCAAAAAAGTTTGCGTGGTTGTTTGTGGTGATTTTGGTGATAAAAACACATCGTGCGTGCTTTCATCATCGGTGCTATCCAAAAACCCTACTTGCACCGCTAAAGGCTCTATGGTAAAGATACCAGATTGCGTTGGGTAGAGACAATAACGCATTTGATAGAGGATATACTCGCCCTCATGCACACCTTCTATGCGTTCCATTTCTATGGATTTTATATTTGGGAGATACAAACGCGCAATGTCCAAAGAGTGAATCTTATCAAAAATATCTTGGTGGATTTTGATAGAGATTGTATATAGGACTTGTTCGTGTGCAAAGGCTTTTGGCGTGGAGATTGCAGAATCTATAAGAATCTTGTCTAAACCTTGTAATAACGTAATACTTAGAGAGAAAAATAAGAATTTTTGTAGCACTTTGCACCTAAAATAGTATAAAATTTTCATTTTTTAGATTCTAGCAAAATTTTGTTTTAAGACATACGGATTTTATGCAGATAGGTTTTAGATTACATAAGGAGCTAGCTTGCAGATTTTGCAACAATCTTTTGGAGCATACCAAACGCATTGTTATATCGTGGATATTCCACAGGGACAGCTTATTATAGATCCCGGTGAAAATGCTAGTGAGTGGGTGATTGCACATTGTCCTAAGCCATTGGCTATTTTGAATACACACGGACATTTTGATCATATATGGGATAATGCCTCTCTTCAGCGACATTTTGAGGGTATCCCACTCATTTGCCATACCCTTGATGCGTTTTTGTTGCAAAGTGATGTGTTTGATTTGGGACTTACTCCAAGCAACCCAACATTTCTCATTGAAGCGTATAAATCCAAGCAAACGCTTAGTCTTGAGGGCATAGAAATACACTTTCATCATTTTCCCGGACATACGCCAGGGTGCTGTATGATAGAAATACAAGGGCATATTTTTAGCGGAGATTTTATTTTTTATCGCAGTATTGGTAGGAGTGATTTTGCGTATTCTAATCCTGATGATATGCGTGAATCTCTCTTGCGTTTTGAATCTATGCAAGAATTGGCTACAATGCCTGTATATCCTGGTCATGGAGAGGGGACTATGGCTTGTGATGAGCAAGCAAATGTAAAATTTTGGATTTCTAGGGTGTGATTATGCTTAGTCAATCTCATAAACAACGATATTTACGCGCTATTAACCTCCCAAATGTTGGTGAGGAAGGACAATTAAAGCTTTTAGACGCTAGTGTGCTTATTGTGGGCGTTGGCGCTATTGGTTCAATTGCTAGCACATATTTAAGTGCAGCAGGAGTGGGGAGAATAGGCTTAATCGATTTTGATACGATTGATATTGGTGATTTGCAACATCAAGTGTTGTATGAAACCTCCTTTCTTAATCGCCCAAAAGTGCGATCCGCACAAGCAAAGCTCCAAAAAATGAATCCAGAGATTACTATCGAGGGTTATTTTGAGGCACTTGATGTGCGTAATGCCCTAAAAATTATCCAAAATTATGATTTTATTATCGATGCGACAAATAATCTTCATACGACATTTTTGGTTAATCAAGCGTGTGTGGTGGCAAATAAGCCATTTAGTATCGCAGGATATTATCAATATCAAGGGCAGATTATGACACACATTCCTAGTAGTGCGTGTTTTTCGTGTATCTTTGAGGCACTGCCCCCTCAAGAATTACGCAGAAGCTTTCAAGGTGGTGTTTGTGGATTTAGCACCGGAATTTTAGGCTCTATGCAAGCAGGTGAGGCTTTGAAATATTTCTTGCACAAAGATACGCCAACCTTGCATACTACCTTGCTTGTTGATTGCCTTGGGGTGTTTGATACGCAAACATTGTATTTCAAAAAACTCATAAGATCTAAAAACCCTTCTTGCCCAGTTTGTTCCAAAAACGCTTAAGTCTTGTAATTTGAGAATGCTTTTTGCTTAAAAAGCATAAACTTCCTAAGGGCTTGACATGGATTTAACGACGATTATGGGTATGGTTTTGGCGGTTACAAGTATCTCTATTGGGGATATTTTGGAAGGTGGGAATCCACTGCATGTGATTCACTTAAGTTCGGTAATGATTGTGATCCCAACAGCGGCATTTTCGGCAATGACAGCCACACACGGCTCGTATATCAAGGGTGCTTATAAGGAATTAAAATTAGCATTTTTGAATTCAGGGGTAAATCTCAACGAAACGATTCGGCAGCTTGTTGAGCTTTCTACAATGGCTCGTAAAGACGGGGTGCTTTCTTTGGAGGGTAAGGCAGCGCAGATAGAAGATGATTTTTTGCGCAAGGCACTTGGTATGATTATCGATGGACGCGATGCACATGCTGTGCGTGAGGATATGGAGATTCAAATCGAGGTGCTAGAAGAATATTATCATGGTTGTGCGCATTATTGGATTACGATGGGTGAAACTTGTCCTACATTTGGGCTTGTGGGTGCGGTTATGGGGCTTATGCTCGCGCTCCAACTCCTTGATGATCCTAAGGCAATGGCGGCAGGGATTTCTGGAGCTTTTACCGCGACGGTTACAGGGATTTTTGGGGCTTATGCGCTCTTTGGTCCTTGGGGACATAAGATTATGGCAAAAAGCAAAGATATCGTGCAAGAGAAAACTTTGATCGTAGAGGGTGTAGTGAGTATCGCCAATGGTGATAACCCTAGAAATTTAGAGGAAAAACTCTTAGGATTCATTAAGCCCGGTGAGCCAAAAATTTCACAATTTGAATAGGAAGTAACATGGCAAAAAAGAAAAAGTGTCCTGAGTGTGCGGCTGGTGAAAAGTGGGCGGTGCCATATGCGGATTTTCTCTCCCTTTTGCTTGCGCTTTTTATTGCATTGTGGGCGATTTCTTCTACAAGTCCCGAAAAGGCAAAAGCACTTAAGGAAGCCTTTATCATCATTTTTGATTATCCTATCACTATGCCTCTACCTTCACCTGTAGATCAAGATTCTGGAAATTATCAAGGAAATGATGCCGATGAAAGCTCGCCCTCTTCTGGTCCTATCTCTGAACCAAGCATACCATCGGATATACAAGCTGATATCGGCGGTGTGTTAGAGCAGATAGATTCTGGGACATTTTTGCGTTTGCCTTCGCAAATTCTCTTTGAAGCAGGTGTAGCAGAGATTACTAATAGTGATAATTTTACTTACCTTGAGAGACTTGTAACAATCATCAAGGCATATCCGGAATATGTGCATTTAGATGTGCGTGGTTATACTGATGATAGCCCACTGCCTGTGGGATCACCCTACAAAGATCAATATGCGCTATCAAGTGCTAGAGCTATTAATGTTATGAATGAACTTGTCCAAAAAGGCATACAACCACATAGAATCTCGATCTCTGGATATGGACCTTATGATCCTATCGTGCCAAATGACACGCCACAAAATCGCGCTAGAAATAATCGCGTGGAGATATTTTTCTTTGTAAGCAAGAATAACGCTTCAAAGATTCAATCACTGCTAGAAAAACAAAACCAATAAGATTAAATCTTGTTGGTTTGCTATAGGCATAACACTTAAATCCTCTATGAATAATCACATACATTGAATCTGTTTGGATTATTGCTCCTCTTGGGCGATAGCAACGCGCACGATCATATTTGCAATTTCTGATGGCTCATCAATCACTGCACTAAAATCTAGCCAATCAATACCATCTTTTTTGCCCTGTGCATTCATACGAGTAAAAATCTTACAAGCTGGAGCAAGAGTTCGAATCTTGTCATAAATACTACGCGTTTCATATACAGAATCTATTGCGATTATGACTCCTGCACATTCTTGGAGTCCTATTTGGTGGAAAATATTGCCATATAAGAGATTTGCAAAAATCACATTATCGCCCTTATCCAATCCACTACGCACATTTGTAGGATTGTTGTCTATAGCAACATATTCCTTGCCATATTCTTGAAGTTTTTTGACTATTTCTTGACCTACATTTCCATAACCGCATACAATGTAGTGATTGCGTAAATCTGTCGTGGTAGATGGCAAATCTTGTTGGGTAGGTTCTGTGAGGATATGAAGTTTTGTGAGAGTGAAATTTGTAAGATTTTCTAGTTTTTCTAGAATAAATGGTGTGGCAACCATTGAAAAAATCACCATAAGCGTAAGGAATTGGTAAATTTCTTCTGGTGTGATACTCTCAAGGAAGCCTTGTGGCAAAATGTATTGTATAAATCCACCTTCTGGCTTGAGATTAAGGACTTGGTGAGAGCTTGCAATAAGAAATACAGCAAAGGAGAATTCCCCAATTTGTGAGAGAGAAAGGGCAGTTTTTAGGGCTATTCTATCGCCACAAAAAAAGCGCAAAAAAGCATACACAACAAGCGTTTTACCAAGCATTGTGCAAACAATGAGGATAGCGATTGGGAAAAAATAATGCATTAAAAAATCTAGCTTTACTTGCATACCAATAGTGATAAAAAACACACCAAGTAAAATATCGCGGAAATTTACCAATACAGATTCCACCTGATAGCGATATGGAGTGTTTGAGATAACCATACCTGCCAAAAATGCTCCAAGTGAGGCTGAAAATCCTGAATGGCTACTAATAAGTGAAGAGCCTAGCACGATGAGTAGCACCGCGGCGACAAAGATTTCATCGGTATTCATACCAGCTGTGAAGCGTAAGATTTTTTTTGCAAGATATTTACCGGGAAAAAATAGCACAAAGAGCAAAATCGCAATAGAAATAAAGGTATTTAGCAACATTTCAGAAAGCACAAGATCTTTGTTGCTCATCATCGCAATCATTAGCAAGATAGGAATGACGGCAATATCTTGCATAATCAAGATTCCCACAGAACTTTTTCCATATCCTGTTTCTATTTGTCGTGAATCTTTGAGATATTTAAGAACAATTGCAGTCGATGAGAGACTAAGCGCACTTGCTATGATAAGCGAGGTATGAAGTCCAAAACCAAAGAAATAATAATTGCCTACAAAAAACAACGCCATACTAAGCACAAGCTGCATACTCCCAAAAAACACAACTTCTTGCTTCATTTGACGCATTTTATTAAAGCTAAACTCAACACCAATAAGAAACATCAAAAAGACAATTCCATATTCTGCAATTTCTCGCAAATGCCCCGTGTCTTCCGAGTTTAGGCGCACAAAATGCGAAACAACTACCCCTGTAACAATATAGCCAAGAAGGACAGGGATTTTGAGCTTACTAAAAACAATGCCAAATACTACACTTAGTGCAAGTGCAAGAGTAATGGTGGTAACTAAATCCATAATTTTCCTTTGATTTTATATGCAAACATCGTGACTATGCACTTTGATACTAAAGGTTTTTGCCCATTGATAGATGGCTTGTAATTCTTTGGTGTTGTCTTGCTGATTTGGGGAATTATGTGTAAAAAGTGGTGGCAAGACATTCACATCACCTTTGTAATCAATTTTTGCTTGAATAAGTAAAAGTGTAGCAGATTTATGACTTAAAGGATAGACAAACTGCATATTTTGTAAAAAAAATCCTGCATTCCTTAGGGCAAATAAGAAATTATAAGATTCACGCGCGTCATAACACATAAGTAAATTTCCTCTTGGTTTTAGCAAACGCTTGATATATTTGGTGAGTTTATCAAGTGGCATAGAATCTTGCACGCGCGCAATATTTTTTCGTGCATTTGGGCTTTTTATGATATTGGCATTATAAAATGGCGGATTTGAGATAATGACATCAAAGAGTCCTTGGGCTTGGAAATCAAAAATGTTTTTGTTGTGGATAATGGCTTCTTTGGCAAAATCTGTGTTGCGTGCGTTGATTTGTGCGAGTGCGCAAGTTTTTGAATCTAGCTCAACCATTTCTAAGTTAAGTGGCATTTCTCGCGCACACAAAAGTCCGATGATACCACTTCCTGCACCAATGTCTAGGACTCGATTATGAGGCTTGAGAAAGTCTTTGGCGAAATGCGCAAGGATAAGACTATCGGTGTTGTAACAATATCCATCACTAAATTGATAAATGGCTAAGGGTTTTTGAACCATAGACTAATATCCCCTGTGTGTGAAGTAGTGTGTAAAAGATGTAAAGTATATAATGTATCGTGTGTTGCATTTGATGAAGCGTGTGGTAAGGCATTTGGATAGAAATTTGGCGCGATATGTAAAAGCACCATATCTATATCTTGTTGCAGGGTAGCTAGTAGCCCAAAACCACCCTCAATGATACAAAAACCTTTGTGTGTGTCTAGTGAATCTGGACTATGGCAGATTTTTGCAGGGCGTGAAGTAAAATGTGGATTAATTGTTGGTGTAAGTGTAGATCGCGTTAGAATCTCGACATTTGGCGTATGTGTGGAATCATATGGCGGTGTAGCAAAGCGTGAATCTAGACGCGGCATATCAGTGCGAAAGGTTTCTCCAGAGACAATAATTGTATCACTTACAGAGCGTTGGTTATGTGTAAAAATTTGCGTGGCTTTTTGTGAAATTTGTCCGCTTGTGTAATCGCCATTTATACGCATAGCAAGTTTAAAAAGCCTAAAATATCCATTATGTTGCCAACATACAAAAGGATATAGCAAGGCTTGTGCTGCTTCTTCACAGATTCCGCGCACGACTTCTATACCGGCTTGTTGCAGGGTTTTTGTGCCACCACTTGCTTGTGTATGTGGATCGCTAGTGCCTATAACAACGCGTTTTGGACGCATAGCCTTGGTAAGTTCGACACAAGGTGGTGTTTTGCCAAAATGTGTGCAAGGCTCTAGGGTTACATATAGCGTGCAGTCTTGAAACAAGCCTTGCGCATTTTGGATAAGGAATGTATGGAGCGCCTCACTTTGTTGTGTCAATGGTAGGCTAAGAAGTGAATCTAAATGTGTAATGAGGTCTAGTTTTCCTTGGTGTGCAAAAAGCTTGCGTGCGCCATAGGCAAAAGCCAAAACTTCTGCGTGCGGCGCTCCTGCTTTTTGATGTGCTTGGAGGCTTATGATTCCGTATTGTGGCGCATACAGCAATGCACCCACGCTAGGGTTTGGTAATGCTAGGGTTTGGTATTCCCACGCTTTGTTGATAGCGCATTGTAGCAATAGAGTATCAAGCATTGAATCTAAAAAGAGTTTTGACTTTTTTGATTTCAGCAAGGGGAATATTTGGTGCGTTTTCTAAGCTGATACTTTCTTCATCACACGCACATAAAATCCCTTCAATCACACTCTTGTCTTTGAGGGTTACGCATACTTCCTCGCCTATACTTAGGGCGAAATGTTGTGGTTTTTTGAGTGTGCGCTCTAATCCCGGTGAGCTAACTTCTAAATGATAGGCTTGAGATTGTTTAAGGGCAACATCAAGAAGTGGAGAGAGTGCAGTGCTAAAAAGTGCGCATTCATCAAGTGTGATATGTGGACGCAAGGCTTTGGAATCATCATAGGGCTTGGTGAGTGAAACGCGCAAGATATTTTGCTCATTTTCTTTAACCCACGCAATATCATATAGCACAAAACCCATAGATTGTGCAAGTTTAGCAATTTGGGCTTCTAGGGAAGATTCAATCATTACCACTCCTTTGGTTTTTGATTTGTTCAAAGAGTGCATCAAGGCTTTTGCTTGTATTGAGTTCATCATCAAATACAAAGCTAAAATCAGGGCATTTAAACCAACCTGTCGCACTTAGGACATATTCACGCAAGATAGATTTTGCTCTGTTGAGGTGCGTAAGAATCTTATTTTGTTGATCTTTGTCCAATCCACTAGATTCTATAAAAACTTTTGCGTGATATTTGCCTTTGGAGCAAAGCACCTTGGTAACACTTAATGAGTGGAGCAAGGGATCATGTAATTCGCTAAGCGCTGTGGTTAGCACCTCTTGTAAAAGTGCTTGGGTTTTTTGAATTTTGATAGTCTTATCCATACAGACACCTACTGATGTGAATCTAATAAGGCGTGCAAACGCTTTGTGCATTCTTGCACCCCTAAGACAAAAATCGCCACTCCCATAGCGATACCACCACCTTTGCCCAAAATACCTAATCGCAAAAGTGGCATAATCTGCCCAATTTTGAGTTGGTGCGTATCGCCAAAAGTATGCAAGGCAGATTCTATATCGCTGGGACTATCTGCACAAAGCGTAGGGAGAAAAGCACAGAGTTTTTGCATAATCTCTTTGCCTTGTGAATCTAATTTTTTTAGCAATTTAGGATCATAGGTAGTAGGTGCTTGGAGGATTTCATTGTATTGGGTGGCAAATTCTACTAGTGTTTTACTTCGATCTTTGAGTTCCCCAAAAAGTGAATCTAGGGCTTGTGGTGTTGCATTGATACCCTCATATGTTTCCAAACTTTGCACACCAAAATCTTTTAGGAGTTCTACAAGTTTGGCATTTGGCGTTTGCTTGATGTAGTGTTGATTAAGCCATAAGAGTTTTTCTTGATTATAGCTTGAAGGGGCGGTATTTAGTGTGTAGGGATCAAAGATTTCTAAAAGCCTTGAGAGTGAAAAAATCTCTTCATCGCCATAGCTCCACCCAAGTCGCACAAGAAAATTGAGCAACGCTTCTGGGAGATAGCCCATTTTTTGATAATCCATAACCCCCATAGCACCATCGCGTTTGCTAAGTTTTTTCCCCTCTGGGCTTAAAATCATAGGCACATGAAAAAACTTTGGAATCTCAAAGCCCAAAGCCTGATATACAATAATTTGCTTAGGCGTGTTGCTTATGTGATCATCACCGCGTATAACATCACTAACCCCCATAAGTGCATCATCAATTGCCACCACAAAATTATATGTAGGAGTGCCATCGGCTCTAGCGATAACAAAGTCATCAAGCTCTTTGGCATGCACACTTATGACACCCTTTACGCCATCATGAAATTCTATTGTGCCCTCCAATGGTGCTTTAATCCGCACTACAGGTGTAATTCCCTCTGGTGGTGTGCCTTTAAAATCACGATAGCGATTATCATATTTCCATACCTTGCCTTGCGCTTGTGCTTCTTCTCGCTTGGCGTCTAACTCCTCTTTGCTCATATAGCAATAATACGCTTTGTCCTCATCTAGGAGTTTTTGAATATATTTTGCGTATATATCAAAGCGTTTGCTTTGGTAAAAAATCTCTCTATCGTGGCTTAATCCCACCCACTCAAATGATTGGATAATTGCTTGTGTTGCTTGTTGGGAATTGCGCGCCATATCTGTATCTTCGATACGGAGTAAAAATTCGCCATTATATCTTTTGGCATAGAGATAATTAAAAAGTGCTGTGCGTAAGCCCCCTATGTGTAAATAGCCTGTTGGAGAAGGTGCAAAACGCGTAACGATTTTTCGTGCCATTAATATTCCTTTTAGATTCTAGTATAGAGTTTGTGTAAATTTGCCATTGTGCTAGTGGCGTTGGCAAGGAGCATATCAGCAAGGATTATAGCAAGTTGTGCTTGTGCGACTATACTCCCACGCACCGCGATACAAGGATCGTGGCGTCCTTTGATTTGAGATCGCACGACATTACCATATATATCTTGTGTATCTTGAGGGATAAAAATACTTGGGGTGGGTTTAAAATGCACTTTTATGATGATCTCTTCACCATTGCTTATGCCACCAAGTATGCCACCGCTATGATTACTTATAAAGCCTTTATTATCCATACAATCATTATTTTGTGAGCCTTTGAGTTTGGAAGCATTGCACCCTTCGCCGATTTCTACAGCTTTGACGCCATTTAAGCCAAGCATTTGTGCGCCTATGTGTGAATCTAGCTTATCATACAGTGGTTCTCCTAATCCTACAGGCACACCAAATGCTTTGATAAGTGCCACACCACCTACACTATCGTGTGCGTTTTTGGCTTCTAAGATGGCTTGTTTTTGTGAAGATTCTAGTGTTGTATCTAGGGCAAAAATTTCAGAATCTAACGCCTTTTGGCATTCTAGCAGACTAAAGTCTGTGCGCATAGATTCTATGCCACCAATACCGATAATGCCACCGCCTACCACAATGCCAAATTCTTTGAGTAGAAGTTTTGCAATTGCGCCACTAGCCACTCTAGCTGCACTTTCACGAGCCGAACTTCTGCCACCACCTCTATAATCGCGTATGCCATACTTATGGAAATATGTAAAATCCGCGTGGGCTGGACGAAAAATATCTTTAATATTGTCATAATCCTTGCTTTTATTGGCAAGGTTTGGGATAAAAAGCGCAATAGGCGCACCTGTGCTTTTGCCCTCAAACACACCGCTTAAGATTTCTATTTCATCTGGTTCTTTGCGTTGCGTGGCATAGAGCGTCCTCCCACCTTGTCGCAAACACATTTCTTCTCGCATAAATGCTTCATCAATTGCTAATCCTGCAGGGATTCCATCTATCACACACCCTATGCCTCTGCCGTGAGATTCTCCAAATGTGCTAATGCGTAGTCTATTACCAAATGTATTCATACACACTCTTTTTGTAAAATTTCATAGGCAATTTGGGCGCATTTTTGTTGCGCATTTTTTTTGGAATTCCCTGTGCAACGAGCATATTCTTTGTCATTAATAAATACCGCCATTGTAAAAGATTTTTGGTGATCAGGACCGCTTTCTGTGATAAGCTCATAGCGTGGGATTTGAGAAAATCGCGCTTGTGTGAGTTCTTGGAGAGAGGTTTTAAAGTCACTTGAAAGTCCAAAATCGATTGTATGGTAGTTAGATTCTAAAAGTGCGTGTGTGATACGCGATGCTTCTTGTATGCCAGATTCTAAATACACTGCGCCTATGAGTGCCTCAAAAGTATTAGAAAGAATCGAGGGCTTAGATCGTCCATTGTTGTGCTCTTCACTTGATGAGATAAAAATATATTTGCCTAAATCAAGGGCTAGGGCAAGTTTGTTAAAGCCTTGTTCATTGACAATACAGGCGCGGAGTTTAGAGAGATCACCCTCGCTAAGATTGGGGAATTTTTTAAACAAATACTCTCCCACAACTAAATCAAGCACTGCATCGCCCAAAAATTCTAATCGTTCATTATGGGTTTGTTTTTTGTAACTGCGATGTGTGAGGGCTTGAGCAAGGAGTTTTTGATCTTTGAAATGGTATTGGATTTTTTGCTCTAATTCATTAAACGCACTATGGGATTTGTTCATAATTTTTTGTTGCCTTTGCTAACTTTAAAGTCTGCTATTGTAGCAAAAATGATATAAAAAAATAAAATGTGGTTTGAGAAAATCTCTTAGAATCCGAAATTATGGTTTTATTTGTCGTGTAAGAGTGCGTAAATACTAACAAAAGGTATATATTTTGTATAGAGTAAAACAAAAAATTTTGTATTAACAAAAGGGTAGGGTATGCGACTTTCAGAAGTAGTGAGTATAGCAAGAGGATTCATGCAAAATACGCCAAGCATTAGTGCGTTTGAAAATATAAGCACTAAGGTAGAAAATATTGAGCGTGGGTGGCTTTTTGTCGCATTAAATCCTCACGATATTCCTCAAGCTATCGCACAAGGGGCATATGGTATCATGTATGCCCAAGATGTGAATGTGCGAGAAGATGAGCGGTGGAGTGAGCCATTATGGCAAGAAATAGCATGGATTGAAGTGCTAAATATCCATGAAGCGATAAAAAATCTCATTTATTATAAAATGCTTACTTGGAATATCCAAATGGTTAGTATGAATGCCATCGAATATGCGCTAAGTCAAAAGATTATCACCGATAAATCTGTATATATGACACAAGGAGATTTCCAAACCCTCCTAGAATCTTTGCACCCAAAAATCCGCTATATCATCACAAATAATCAAGATGTTTTACTTCTCTCTAGTAATCTTATTACATTGCTAAAACCACTAAACCCACCTTTTGAGCTTCTTGCTTACACACTTTTTGATGTGCGTTTGCTCTGTGAGGGGAGAGAATATCTTTTGCAGCTTCCATATCTTTTTGTAGATACGCTAAGTGTTGTGTGCGCTTTTTGTCAAACCTATGGCATAGAATATAATTTAGCCAAATTTGAAAGCCTTGATGTTTTAAAGCCAAATTTCATCGATCACAAGGGGCGTTTGCGTGAATTTGGACAAACCCAAAAAGTTGTCATAGCCCAAATGGATAGAGCATATTTTCAAGATTTTATGCATTATTTTGATACATATGCTAAGTGGGGTAAGCGTTTGTATGCAATCCCAGAATCTAGCGAGTTTGATATCCCTGAATCTAAAGATAGCACCAAGGAATTTCTTGTGTATAAAAATACTGCCGAGCTTTCCCTTGCTATCCGTCATAAACATTATAATTTTATGCTGATTTTAGGGATTGATGATGCCAAGCTTCTTGAGATTTTGCGCACACACGAGCAAACACACCAACCAACACTTTTTGATGGCATACTATGAGCGTAAAACAAGATTTAGCATATGCCTTAGAGCAAAAATGCCAACACTTTTTTACGCGCAAAGATTCTTCTAACTTTGCCAAAGCCTTAGCAAATCTCACAAGTCTTGATGTGTCTTTTAGCCTCGAGTTACCACCTACAGATATACCAAGCCATGGTGTTACGCTCACACCCAATGCAATGCTTACACCAAAAGAGCGTGAGATTCTGACACAAACTGCCCTAGCACTCAAGCCATGGCGTAAGGGACCATTTCGGATTGATACGCTTTTTATCGATACGGAGTGGCAAAGTTTTATGAAATTTAATCTCCTTGCGCCATATCTGAATCTTACCGATAAAGAAGTGCTTGATATGGGCTGCAATAATGGGTATTATTTGTTTGAGATGTTGCGCTTTAAACCTAAGGCACTCTATGGTTTTGATCCAAGCGCTGTGTATGCTGCACAATTTAATTTTCTTAATCACCTTGCCAAAACAGACATACACTTTTATCCTTTGGGGATTGAGGATTTGCGTGATTTTAGTATTGCGTATGAGCAAAAGTTTGATTGCATTATGTGTCTTGGTGTGTTGTATCATCGTAGCGATCCTATCGCGACACTTAAAAATCTAAGTTTTGGACTAAAAAGAGGCGGGGAGCTGTTTTTGGATTGCCTCTTGATAGAATCTGATAAAGAATTATGCCTATGCCCTAAGAAATCCTATGCTAAAATGAGTAATGTATATTTTATCCCAAGCTTAGAGGCATTAAAGGGTTGGTGTGAGCGTGCGGGGTTTGGAAGCTTTGAAATACTTGGTATGCAACAAACCACCACACAAGAACAGCGCAAAACTCCTTGGATTGATACTCTAAGTTTGGAGGATTTTTTAGATTCTCAGAGTGGGCTAACAATCGAGGGTTATCCGCCACCATTGCGTGGATATTTTAGATTGATAAAAACATAAGGAGCTTTGTATGGATGAGCAAGAAGACCAACTCCCCTTAGAAAACGATACGCTTAATATCTGCACGAAGCTACATACTTGTGGCGAGATCGTATTGCTTACAAGGGGAGTGGCAAATGTGCAGTTTGTGCCAGAAGAGTATATGGTAATGGATAAAGAAGCACACAATAGCCTTATACACGCAGGATATATATTTAATGCCGCTTCATATGCGGCAATGGCAGCCATTAATAAGCGTCATAGCATTATGATTGCTGCAGATGTGAAGTTTCTCTCCCCTATTGAATTAGGACACGAAGTGCTTTTTAAGGCGGTTGCAACGCAAATGGATACCAAAAAATGCGAGGTAAAAGTCGAGGGATTTTTGCTTGATATTAAAATTTTTGATTCACTATTTCATATCGCTGTGTTTGATAAAGCGCCATTTAGTATCGCGTTGGATAAGCTATAACATTGTCATCTATTTATCAAGCAAATATTATTTTTTGGTTTATTTTTGTCTCATAGAATTCTGCGAAATTTTAAGTTAGGAAAGGAATTTTATGTTAGAAACTCATACAAAAGAAATTGTAAAAAGCACAGTGCCACTCTTGAAAGAATATGGAGAAGATATCACCAAGGTATTTATAGGGAGCTTTTTAGTCGTTATCCGGAAGTAAAGGGTATGTTTGATATGGAGAAACAAAAAAGCGGACAACAACCAAAAGCCTTGGCAATGGCTATCTTGAATGCCGCAAAGAATATTGATAATCTTGAAAAGATTCGTCCCTCTGTAGAGTCGATTGGTAAGATACATGTGGGATTGCATGTATTGCCAGAGCATTATCCATTGGTTGGAGAATGCCTACTTATTGCTATCAAAGAAGTCTTACAAGATGCGGCTAGTGATGAGGTTATAGAAGCGTGGGGCAAAGCTTATGGAGCGATTGCAGATTTTTACATCAATATAGAAGCAAAGATATATCAAAATACATAAGGCATTATGCCTTACACGCCACATACATTCATAGCGTATGTGGTTTTTAGGTTTTGTGAGGATAGGGTGTTGTATGGACACAATCAAAAGCTAGAATCTTTGATTGTGTGGAGTTTATGTAAGTATCAATTACTTATAAGGTTTTGTGCTACGCTTAGCGTTTTAATCCATTGACGGTTTGTAGCATAGCATCTGCTGTTTGGATTGTCTTAGAATTTGCCTCATAAGCTCTTTGACCTGTGATAAGATCTGTCATTTCCTCTACAAGTTTGACATTACTCAATTCTATAAAGCCTTGTCGTAGTTGTCCAAAGCCATCTATGCCCGGCACGCCTGCGATAGGTTCTCCTGAGGCATTGGTATTGATAAGCAAATTATCACCAAGCGCGTGTAATCCAGCAGGATTGACAAAATTTACAATCTCAATTTGTCCTAATACATTGACTTCTGTTTGATTGCCTTCTAGCACACTCACCGTGCCATCTGTGCCTATGTTGATTTGTGTGGTATTTTCGGGGATTGTAATGTTTGGAATGAGTTGATAGCCTTCAGGCGTTACGATATTGCCTTCGCTATCAAGCTTGAAGCTTCCAGCGCGTGTATAGGCGATATTGCCATCAGGGAGTTGGATTTGAAAAAACCCATTACCTGTGATTGCTATATCTAGGTTGTTTTCTGTTTCTTTTGGGTGTCCTTGAGAAAACATCTTTTGCACCGAAATAGGACGCACACCAATGCCCACTTCTATACCTGTAGGAGAAATGGTTGTTTCACTTGTGGAAGTCCCAGCATATTGGAGCACTTGATAAAACAAATCCGCAAATTCTGCGCGTTGTTTTTTAAAGCCTATGGTATTGACATTGGCGATATTATTAGAAGTTGTATCGATTTGTAATTGCTGTCCTAGCATACCTGTGGTAGCGGTATAAAGAGACCTCATCATAGGCAATCCTTTGTTGTTTGTTGTGTCTTGCACGACATAAATATAGAATCTAGAAGCAAAAGTAATTCCTTTAATATCTTGTAAGAGAAAATACATTATAATCCTCGCCATAGATTTACAACCAAAAGGCACGAAAAAATGTCCTATCCTATCAGCGATACTACATTATTGCATATACTCTTTGTTGTTGGGATTATTGTTGAGGCAATAACGGGTGCTTTGGCGGCAGGTAGGCATAAAATGGATCTTTTTGGCGTGATGTTTATCGCACTTGTTACTGCTATTGGTGGAGGTTCTATCCGCGATGTATTACTTGGGACTTATCCGCTTACATGGGTAGAGAATCCATCATATGTGATTATTATCTGTGTAAGTGCGATTCTTACGACACTTATTCCCAAAAAGCTTGTGCGATTTGAAAAAGTTTTTTTAAGCCTTGATGCGTTGGGATTGGTGGTATTTAGCATTATTGGTGCGCAAGTAGCGATGAAAAATGGTCATGGTTTTATTATCGCTGTGAGTGCAGCGTGTATTACAGGGATTTTTGGCGGAATTTTGCGCGATATTTTTTGCAATCGCATTCCGCTTGTGTTTCAAAAAGAATTATATGCTGGGGTGAGTATGATTGCAGCGACTTTATATTATGTGCTTGTGGTGGGTGTTGGAGTAGATTCATTGCTTGCAGTGCTTATCACGCTTGTATTTGGCACACTTTTGCGCTTGTTTGCGATTGGTTATAAGCTAAATCTCCCCACATTTTCCTATGAAGATACACATAAATCACATAAATAAGAAACAAAAGGAATCGCAATGTCATTAGCTCTTGCTTTGAAATATCGCCCCACTACCTTTGAGGATCTCATAGGACAGCACGCGGTTTCTCAAACGCTTTCTCTTGCGCTAGATTCTAAACATATCTCACACGCCTATCTTTTTAGTGGTTTGCGTGGCAGTGGGAAAACGAGTTCAGCTAGAATCTTTTCGCGCTCTTTGCAATGCGATAAAGGACCTACTTCAAAGCCCTGCGGTGAATGTCAAAATTGCAAGGCTGCATTAGAGGGTAGGCATTTGGATATTATTGAAATGGACGCGGCTTCTAGTCGCAAGATTGATGATATTCGTGATCTTATCGAGCAGACTAAATATCGCCCAGCATTTGGACGATACAAGATTTTTATCATTGATGAAGTGCATATGCTTACACGCGAGGCATTTAACGCATTATTAAAAACGCTTGAAGAACCACCTGAATATGTAAAATTTATTTTGGCTACGACAGATCCGCTCAAACTCCCACCCACGATTTTAAGCAGGACACAGCATTTTAGGTTTAAACAAATCCCACAACGGCTTGTGGTGGAGCATATTGCCCATATTTTGGATAAAGAACAAGTGCGATATGACACACAAGCATTAGAAATTATCGCGCGTAGTGGATCTGGAAGTTTGCGAGATACATTAACACTTCTTGATCAAGCGATTATTTTTTGTAAAAATGATATTGATACAAGTGGCGTTACGGATATGTTAGGCATCGTTGATCCACAGATTTTTAGTGAGCTTTTTGGCAATCTTTTGGCAAACAACCTTAGCGACATTCAAGCAAGTATAGAGGTATTGCAAGAATACGAAAGTGAGATGATCATAGATGAAATGATACTTTTCCTTAAAGACAAGCTTTTGGCAAATGATAAAGCCTATCCGCCCTTGCTTTTGGATAGATTTTTTAGAATCCTAACAGATTCTAAAATCTTGCTTGCACACAATACCGATGGAAGTTTTGTGCTTTTGCTAACTTTGCTCAAAATGCAAGAAGCCCTAAAAATAAAAGAAATTGATGCGATGATTGTGGATTTGGAACATCAAATTTTTGGTGCTTCAACTCCAAATGCTACACATACTACAGCAAATGTTTTGCCAAGCCAACCGATACAAAATCAACTACAGAGCCAATCCACACAGAATCTAGCACAAAATCCCACACAAGCACCTATTCCAAAGATTCAAAGCCCTTTTGAAATCCTTACACAAAAGCTATATGACAGAAATTATGAGTTAGGTGAGTGTTTTGCGCGGTGTGTGAAATTTGTGAGTTTTGAAAATGACACGCTTACTTGGCATTCAAGTGCGGAGGGTGAGGATAAAGAGAGACTTACGCGACATTTTGAGATTATAAAGGCATTTGTAGCGCAAGTTTTTGGTGCACATACTAAAATTAGCGTGCAAAAATCACAACTACAACTCACACAACCACAAGCTACTAAGGCACAAGAAAATGAGGTAAATCAAGATATTGTGATGCATACAGACACGCAAGGAAATCAAGATATGCCTACAAGCCAAAGCACTCCAAACAGCCAAAAAGCTCAAGATAGAGAGTTTATAGAGCACAATAAAGAGATTGTAGCAAGCTTGGAGGAGCATTTGGGGATTAAAGATTATTTTAAATCCTAAATATCACGCACAAGGAGGAATGATGACATTTACACTAGGAGAGGAAGGTTTGGAGCCACTTTGTGGCTATTTAGATTCACGCACAAAAGGACACAAGCGAGTCTTTTTTTTGCTTAATGGTGATTTGGGGAGTGGCAAGACGACACTTGTGAGAAATTTTGTGCGTTTTAGGGGTGGCAGAGATGATGTGACTTCGCCCACCTTTAGTCTTTCACAAGATTATGATGATGTATTTCATTATGATTTTTATCAAAAAGAATATAATCACCTCTTAGAACTTGGATTTATTGAACTTTTTGAGCGTGAGGGTATACATTTTATCGAATGGGCTGATACGGGTATCAAAGATCTTTTGCAAAAATGTGGTTTTGCAATTGTGCGTGTGGATATTGTGCCTTTAGATTCTGGAGAAAGGGAGTATATAATCAGCGATGAATACATTACAAGCACACAATCTTAGTAAGCAAATCAAAAAAACAAAAATTGTTAATGATGTTTCTTTGGAAGTCAATAGTAAGGAAGTTGTGGGACTTTTGGGACCAAATGGTGCTGGAAAAACCACGACTTTTTATATGATATGCGGACTTTTGCACCCAACCTCTGGGGCAGTGTATTTAAATGGATCTGATATCACAAAGCTTCCATTGCACGCGCGATCTAATATGGGTATTGGCTATCTTCCGCAAGAATCAAGTATTTTTAAAGATTTAAGTGTAGAGGAAAATCTTCTTTTGGCGGCAGAGGCGAGTATAAAAAGTGTCAAAGAGCGCAAGATTCGCATAGAAAAAATGCTAGAAGAATTTAACATCGAGCCAATCCGCGCAAGAAAGGGTGTGAGCTTGAGCGGTGGGGAGCGTCGGCGTGTAGAAATCGCAAGAGCATTGGTAAAAAATCCTAAATTTGTCTTGCTTGATGAGCCATTTGCTGGAGTGGATCCCAAAGCAGTGGTAGATATCCAAAATATTATTTTAAAGCTTATTGAGCTTGATATAGGTGTGCTTATCACAGATCATAATGTGCGTGAGACGCTATCGGTTTGTCATAGAAGTTATGTTATCAAAAGTGGCGCACTTTTGGCGAGCGGTAATGCACAAGAGATTTATCAAAATGCCCTTGTGCGTAAATATTATTTGGGAGAGAATTTTAAAGCATGAGTGCAAGATCGGGTTTAGGAGGGAGATTACGCACCAATGTCGCTATAAAACCAAAGCTCTCGGCAACGCTAAAAAATTGGCTACCTATCTTACAAAGTGGAGCTGATAGTATAGAAGAAATTGTGCAAGAGTTTGCCCAAGAAAATCCTTATGTGCAGATTCAAAGCCAACGCACACAATCCCTGCCACAAAAATCTAAGGCTACCTCTAAATCCCAATCGCAAAAAAACTCTATTACAGACAAGATAGAATCTCTAAGCACTACCACGCAGGATTTATATGAGAGTTTGCTTACACAAATAACACCACGCCTTTTCCCAAGTCAAACTTCTCAAAACATCGCTTATAGTATCATTGAAAATATCAATGATGAAGGATATTTGGATTGTGATGTGGCAGAACTTGCAGAGGAAGTGGGCGTGAGCGTGGAGGAATTTGAGCGTGTGCGAGGGCGATTTGTGTATCTTGAGCCTTGTGGTGTGGGTGCAAAAGATATGAGAGAATCTTTGCATTTTCAGCTGCAAGAGAGTGATTTAAATGATGAAGCCTTTACTTTGGGATTAGAGATTATTAACAATCTCCAAAACCACGCAATACATAAAAACAATCCATATTATGATGAGGTAATGCGCACTATAAAACGTTTTAGAAATCCACCAACTTGTGATTTTGGTGTGAAGATTCCAGAGGTGATACCAGATATTTTTATTTTTGAGCGCCTAAAGGAAGATTCATTGCAACATACTTATGAGCTTGAAGTGCGTGTGAATGATATGTATTATCCTAAAATCATTATCGAACATCAAGACACATCAAGCAAGCAGACAAAATCCCAAAGCGATGCGCAAAAACAAGCCCAAAGTTTTATCCGCGATAAACTTAAAGAAGCAAAAGATCTTGTCGATGCGCTAGATATGCGCAAGGCTACGATTTTAAAAATCGCTTTGGCGTTGCGCGAAAATCAATATGATTTTTTTATGGGTGGAGAAATACGCCCAATGAAGCTTAAAGATATTGCCCAAGATTTGGGCTATGCACCTAGCACAATCTCTCGCGCTATCGCCAACAAATACTTAGAATGCGATCGGGGAATCTTCCCTATCAAGAGTTTTTTTACTGCGGCCGTAGATGGAGAAACTTCCAATGCTTCGATTAAAGATTTTATCCTTGATCTTGTCAAAAATGAAAATAAGAAAAAACCTTTAAGTGATGTGAAGATTCTAAAAAGTGTTGAAGAGAAGTTTGGTATCAAAATGGTGCGCCGAACGATCACTAAATATAGACAACAACTCAATATCGCAAGTTCTAGTGAGCGCAAGAAATTATATGAAATGAGTGTGTAAGTCAGGCTTTAGTAAATATGTGCGATAATACAAAGAATCTTGTAGAATAAATTAAGGAGACATAATGTCATTTAAGTCTTTTGTGCGTGAAAATCCTATATATAAACACTATATTTTGCCTATGCGTAAAAAGTATAATGCCTATATAGAATCCAAGCTTGATGATGAAGCATATTTCATACGCAGACATAAAAAAATCTTTGGCTATACACCAGATTTTAAGAATCCACAAACATTTAACGAAAAAATTGTGCACAGAATCCTCTATGATAGAAATCCTCTTTATACTGCACTTGCTGATAAACTTAAGGCAAGAATTTATATTGCCGCAAAACTTGCAAATCTTGATTTGGAGAGTGAAGCAGCGTGCATGTCTAAAGCTAATCAATCTAAGGAGCTTAAAGAAAAATTTCAGACTCTTGCAGATTCTCCGACATTTTTGGATCCTAAATCTTCTTCGCCATTATTTGCACCCATCGATACTCTTACACAGCTTCTTTTTGATACCAATGTTTGCCCATTTTTACCAAAGCTCTATGGCATTTATAAAAGTGTAGAAGATATTAACTTTGATGAATTGCCTAATTCTTTTGTGCTTAAGACGAACCATGATGGAGGTGGGGTAGTTATTGTTCCGAATAAAGAAGCATTTTTGAGAGATTCTAAGGCATTTAGGGAAGCTATGGAAAAACTCACCAAGCACCTTAACACAAATTTCTATACTCTTTTTAGAGAGTGGCATTACAAAAATATCGAACCTAAGGTTTTTGCCGAAGAACTTTTGGGAGAGAGTGTGCAGATTCCACAAACTCAAGACTTAGATTCACAAAAGATTGAAAATGGTAATTTTCATACATCGTTACAAAACTTCAAAGTGCCTGATGATTATAAGTTTCATTGTTTTCAGGGATTGCGAGAGTATTATGTCCAACTCACCGCTAATAGATTCACAAACCATAAGCGTACCATTTTGAATAAAGAATGGAAACTTGCTCCTTTTGGTTTTTTATATGACAATACAAATCGCCCTATTCCACCAAAGCCTAATGATTTGGAATATCTAGAAAATATATCTTTCATATTGTCTAAGGCATTTGATTATGTGCGTATTGATTTATATTATAGACCTTTTTACAAACCGCAAAAAATTATTGTTGGTGAAATTACATTGACCCATGGTGGAGGCACAGAGCGATGTATTCCAAATGAATGGGATGCAAAGTTAGGAAGTTTGTGGCATATGAAAAACTAACTCGGGGCTATAACATGATATTTATTTGTCAATATTTGTTAAATTCAGATTCTGATGTGTTATCAAATACCGCTCCAAAAATTTCCCAAAATTGCATCATACTTATATGGTCTAATAGGCAAACAACCACCACTTGGTGTCATTGTAAGTTCTCCAATGTAAAGTTGCTGCTCTAGCACATAGCTATTGTCTAAAGTAATTCACAAATCAGTTTTTCATATGCCACAAACTTCCTAACTTTGCATCCCATTCATTTGGAGTAAATTTACCAGTCCCACCCTCTGGCGTAAAAGTCAACTCACCAATATAAACTTTATGATTTATGCAGTATGTGTCTACACGCATCATTGCAAAATCTCCACAAAGTTTCCGAGCTATTTCTTTTAAAAGTAGAAAATTTTTTGGCTTGTCAATTTTTGGTGTATAAAGTGGGTATAAGTATGTGAAAGGCATTTTCTGCCACTGAGCATCAAAAATTGTTCTTGTGTGATTTATAAATCTATCCGTATCTACTTGCACAAATATTTCATCTCCAAAACAATGAAACTTATAATCATCAGGCACTTTGAAGTTTTGCAACAATGTATGAAAATTACCATTTTCAATCTTTTGTGAATCTAAGTCTTGAGTTTGTGGAATCTGCACACTCTCTCCCAAAAGTTCTTCGGCAAAAACCTTAGGTTCGATATTTTTGTAGTGGAAAAACTTATTATAAAATCTTATATCCCATGATCTTTGCCCATTGTATATCTTTTCCGCATTCTATAGCTACACCATTTCCTACAAAAGAAAGCAATGGTATATCACTAGGGCAGTCGCTGTATGCATAGGAATTTTGGAGGTCAAACATACTCATATCAAACATTTGTGTAAGCTTATAAAGCTTGCGATACTCCATGGTATGAATCCCATCTATTTCACCATTTAAAATTCCATTTTGTTCTTGTAGGCTAATCGCTACCACATTTTCTATGCCAAAAAGCTTGGCAAATTCTGTGATGTATATTTCTAGCCCTCCGGAAACTATGATGATAGTATGCCCATTTTCTTGATGAAATCGTAATCGTTCCAACACCTTTTCGTTGGTTTTATATATAAGCTCTTTTTGCACATATTCTTTTGCTAGCTCTCGAGCGTGCAATATATCCATTCCTTTTAATTGAGGATAGCGAGGAGCTTTGAAATCAAATAAAGGAATTTTTGTGTATCTGTGAAGGCGTGGTAATATTCTTTGCTGCAAGCGTAATATTCTCCCATTGTAGTGAGGATTTTCCTTACCAACCATTTCTAAATATGGCAAAAGACTTTGAATAGAAACTAGTGTCTCACAAAAATCAAAAATAGCTAATATTTTTTGCATTTTTATTTCCTATGATACTTAGATAAGTAGTTAAAGATACTCTCTGCGGATTAGTATAGCGAAGATATGATAATTTTTTCTATTTAAGCAAGCGAAAAAACATCAGTTAGCGCCTGTATGATTTGATCATTTTCGCTTTTGCTTCTTGAAGCTAGACGTATAAATGATTCATCAAGTCCCACTTTATCACTACATGTGCGTATATAGATTCCATATTTGATAAGCATCGTCATTACAAAGTCTAAATCTTCTTTCCAATCTAAGATTTCTATGAGAGCAAAATTTGCTTTGCTTGGATAAATCTTAAGTTGAGGGATTTCAGAAAGACGCATAAAAAAATCTTGTGTTTGCTGAATATAGAGCTTTCTAACACTTTCGTATTTGTTTGTAAATATGTCTTGTGCGTAGAGTCTGAAGAAATATTCACTAAGTCCATTTGAGTTCCATAAGTAGCCATTATTTAGAAGCTTGGAAACCTTGTCTTTCGCCATAACCCCATATCCTGCACGAATACCAGCTATACCAAAATCTTTTGACATGCTTTTTATTAAAATTACATTAGGAAATTCTGAAAAAAGTGTCTTGTATGAAATGAACTTATACTCATCATCTTCAAAGGCAAAGTGTAGAAAACTTTCATCAATAATAATGTTCTCTACTTCTGGTAGATTTGCAATAATTGTTCGGAGATCTTCATAAGGTATGTAGCCACCATTTGGATTATTAGGATTGATAATAACGACACTTTGTGGTTTTTGAGTCCTTACGAATTCAATATAGGATGATACATCTAGCATAAAGTTTTTATCTTTTTCTAATTGGTAGAATACCACTTCGGTTTTGGCATTGCTAAATTCATAGTAGGACGAAAATGTAGGGATGTTGACTATGATTTTGTGTTGCACAAAATTATGTAAAATCGCTTGGATAACTTCTATAGCCCCATTTCCTATAAATAAACATTCTTTATCAATGCCTAAGCGTTGTGCTAAGATTTCAGCAATTACACCATTTTGTGATGGGTAAAACTCCAATACATTTCTGATTGATTGTGTACTAATTAGATCGTGCTTCATGTAATCCATAAAAAGATCTGTAGCATATGGATTGGATAAAAAACATGCATCAATATCGATATTCAGGTTTGGTATTTGCTGTGTAAGTGTTAAGATACTTGGACTATGACTACCAGCAGCATGTTTTAATGTTTTAATTTGTTCTGCAATAATTCTCTGTTCTTTAGTGAATTGCATAAAATCTCCTTAGTATGGGTTTCTAAATATGTGACTGGGTATGGAAGTTGTAGAATGTGTGTGATATAAATAAAGCAGACATAACACTAATAAGATTTTGGAGGTAAAAATAGTACAAAATGGGAAGTTTGATGCGTGGATAAATAGTAGAAATATTACATAGATGGTTTTGTTATTGCCCCCCCCCCCTTAATACTTCAATGACTTTTTCCATTTGAGTGCGTGTGCCAATAGTGATTCGAAAGTGATTAGGAATAATATGACGATAGTCTCGTATAAAGATTTGATGTTGCTCCAAAAGCCTGTAGAGATCCTCTATGTGAGAAATGAGTATAAAATTTGCCGATGAAGGGTAAGTTTTAATATCGAGATCATCAAGTTGTGTATTAAACCACTCTCTAGCGTTTTTTATTTCTTCTACATATGCCCACATGTATTGTTCGTCTTTAAGGGCATATGTAGCTGCTATTTGTGCAAATGCAGAGAGACTTTTGGGATTGCGTAATTTGTTAATCAAAGCTATATTTTGCGCATGACTTATGCAATAGCCAACACGAAAACTTGCTAAACCAAATGCTTTAGAAAATGTTCTTGTAATAATAAGGTTTTTATACGTGGTTGTGAGATGGGACAAAGTTTGGCCACAAAATTCATAGTATGCTTCGTCAATAAGAAATATCGTGTAAGGATGGGCTTGGATTAGGTTTTGTAATTGAGTGCTACAATAGGCCGTGCCTGTAGGATTGTTTGGATTGCAAACATAGACCATCTGTGGAGTATAGTTTATGATAGCTTCATTTAAGGCTTCAAAGTTTAAACTAAAATCTGATGAGAGAGGGAAAAAATATGTGTTAATTCCAATGCCTTGCGCTCTAGCTCGGAAATTATCATATGTAGGGGAGACTATTAGAACCTTTGTATTCGTATCTAAAAAGACCTGAAGGATATATTCATGTGCACAATCTGAACCACCAAAGACCTCGATTTGGTCTGAATCGACACCGACATATTGGGCGAGAAGTGTGTAGAGTTCTGTATTTTTTGTGTCAGGATACCACTGCAAGACACCTGTGTTTAGATACTCTTGTAAGGCTTGTGTAACTAAAGGTGATGGTGGTAGCGTGGATTCATTCCAATCAAGTTTTAAAATCTTTTCTTTATGTGGCTGTTCCCAAACTTTATGTGAAGTGGGAATATATGGTTTAAGAGTTTGAACGTAATGATTAGAGGGTAGTAATGTATTCTTAGAATCTTGTTTTTGTAAATCCTCATGAAAGTTAGAATTGTTGTATTCCTGTATTGAAGCATGATTACCACTTGTTGTTTGAGATTTATAAGACTTTATCATATTTAAATTCCTTAATGCAATGATACAATTCCAAGTTTTTTAACTCCGACATTCTGTCTAGAGAATTATAACACAGTTTTCAAAATTTGATCTTTTTTAGTGACTTCTGCAAAAATTTCATCGCTCAAATCACCAAATAATGGAGTATTACAAAGCTCTATAATTTCAGACCCAGGATACATGGGATTAAGTTCTATAAAAATGGGATTACCAACTTTATCAAGACTAAAATCCCAACCAACAAGTCCAATATGTGGAATACACATATGCATAGACTTAGCCATATCTATGACATCCGAAAAGTGTGGAATTTGTACATCAAAATCCCCTTTAACATTAGGCAGGGATGATATTGCTTCTCCCTTGCCCCTGATAATAAAGTTCCGTAAATTACCAGATTGATCAATGCCAATTCGAAAAAATCCGCCATTAGATGTCGGACGTGTATCTCCCACAAGAAGACTACTGGGGAGTGTATGAATCTTACCCTTGTATAGAAGAGTCATAATTCTAAAGGTATTAACTGAACTTTCATTGAGATTGCTAAGATAGGAATGTTGTTGTATAAACTCTTGCACAATATAATCATTCTTGTAGTCTTGTAAGGTTTGTGTGATCAGTGCTTCATCTTGTTGAGTATAAAGAATTTGCACATTTTTACCTGATCCTGTTGTATCAGATTCAGTAGGTTTTACTACTACCTTTTCATAAGATTTCATAAGCTGTATAGCAGAATTTTTGTCTATTGGGATAAGCACATTAGGATTATTATTGTGTGGTTGATAGAAATTGCCTCGGATATTTTTTATAATGCTTTTTGGTTTGTGGTGATGTGGGAAAAGCGTGTCGTAATAGTTTTTGTCGGCAAAAGTTGAGGCATAATTTTGAGGATTAAAGTATGGAAGTATGTTGAGATAGTAAAATGGATTATCTAAATAACGGACATCTAATGGATGCGATTGATTAACATTATAGATGATTGTGTGCCAGTCCAGAGTGAGTTTAAGCCTTTGTGTATTACCCCCCCCCATATTTATAAATTTGCTCCAATAATCCAATACAGCTTCTTTGTGCTCCAAAGGCAATGGTTTTAAAGTTTTGTGGATAGCCATATATTGAGTGGTTTTATCAAAGAAATATTTTAATGATTGTGCTTGGCGATATGAATATATCATGCGTTTTGCATAAGATTTAACTTGGGATTTGAGTCCTTGGAACATAACAAAATCCTTTTTTGATAAAGATTGCGACATTATACGATATTTTTTGAAAAATCAAAAGTATTGGATGTACTTCTCTTGTGTGTGCCACAAGAGAAGTGAGGGGGTTATTTCATTCCTACGGCTACCATTTTTCGTCGGAGATAAGCTATTTTGCTTTGTAATGGAAGTTCTTTTGGGCAGACATCATGACAAGCAATAAGACTCATACAGCCAAAGACACCATTGTCATTTCCCACGAGTTCATAGTAGTCTTCATCGCTGCGCTCATCGTGTGGGTCAATCATAAATCGCACGACGCGATTCATACCAGCAGCTCCCAAGAAATCTTCACGCATTACTTTTGTTGCACAACCTGCTATGCAGCAACCGCATTCAATACAGCGATCAAGCTCAAAGACTTCTTGTGCGACTTCAGGCTCTACACGCTCTTCTAATGCAGAGATATCTACTTCTTTTTGAGAATGTATCCAGCTTTCTACGCGTTTTGTCATTCCCTCAAACCACTCACCGGTATTAACACTCAAATCTTTAATGAGTTTAAACGCCGGTAGAGGCATAAGTGTGATGACTTCAGGTAGATCTTTTGTGAGTGTGCGACACGCAAGGCGCGGACGTCCATTGATCATCATACCACAGCTTCCACAAATCCCTGCACGACACACAAAGTCAAAACTCAAATCCGGATCTTGGTGTTCGCGAATGAGATTGAGCGCGATAAAAATAGTCATAGAATCTGTTTCTTGAAGTTTATATTCTCGAAAATGTGGCTTAGAAACAGCACTTTGTGGATCAAACTTTAATGCTTTAATGGTTAAGGTTCTTGCTTGTGTGCTCATTATTTATCTCCTAATCGTTGGTTTCTTGCCTTAAATTTGCTTTGTAGCTCAAAAGGCATTAGTGCTTCTTGGATAGCGTATCTATCACCACCTTTGCTTTGAATCTCTTGCGTGATAGCATCTATTTGTGCTTGTCTTTGTGCAGAGAGAGGGTTTTCTATCATATTGTCTTTAGCCCCATATCCGCGGAATCCAGGTGCAAGTTCCATTTTCATAATATCCAAATCTTCATAGGTAATGGTTGGTAGTGTTTGGTTTGGATCTTCCCAACTTGCAAGTGTGCGTTTAAGCCAATTGAGGTCATCTCGTTTTGGATAGTCTTCGCGGCTATGTGCGCCTCTAGATTCTGTTCTTTGTAATGCTCCAAGCGCCACACAAAGTGCTATTTTTAGCATTCTTGGCACACGATAGGCATCTTCAAGTTCTGGATTATCGTGAAGCTTTTTGTTTTTGACTTGGATATTTTTGCTGCGTTTATAGAGTTCTTCTAGTCGTGTTACTGCATCTTGTAAGCCTTTGCCTTCGCGGAAAATTCCTACATCTTCTTCCATAATTTCTTTCATTTGGTTTTTGATGACATATACATCTTCATTACCAGAATTATTAAGAAGACTTTCAAGATAGCTTTGTTGCTTATTAAGAAAAGTTTCTACAACATTTGTAGAAATGTCTGTTTGTGCGCTTTCACAGAATTGAGCAAAGTAATCACCAATAATCATACCGCTCACCACCGCTTCACTTACAGAGTTTCCACCTAAGCGGTTAAAGCCGTGCAAATCCCAACACGCAGATTCACCAGCAGCAAAAAGTCCTTGTAGATATGTGTGTCCTTGGTAATTTGTCCGAATCCCACCCATTGAGTAGTGTTGCATAGGCTTCACAGGCGCCCAACCTTTTCTTCCCTCATCAGCAGGATCGATACCAGCAAATACCTTACAAATATCTTGGACATCACGGAGATTGCGTTCAATATGTTCGCGTCCTAGAATAGAAATATCAAGCCACAAATGCTCTCCATATGGGGATTTAACACCTTTACCCTCGCGAATTCTTTGAATCATTCTGCGTGAAACCACATCACGGCTTGCTAATTCTTTTTTCTCAGGTTCATAATCAGGCATAAAGCGATACCCATCTACATCGCGCAAGATTCCGCCATCACCGCGACAACCTTCGGTGAGCAAGATTCCAGATGGGAAAAGTGGAGTTGGGTGAAATTGCACCGCTTCCATATTTCCGAGTTTTGCAACACCTGTTTCCATAGCAATCGCCAAACCTGTTCCCTCACAGATTACGGCATTGGTCGTGTTTTTGTAGATTCTGCCATAGCCACCAGTGGCGATAAGTGTGCCTTTAGAAACATATGCACTTAATTCACCACTCACAAGGTCGCGCACGATAGCACCATAGCATCTTCCATCTTTGTGGATAAGGCTTAATGCTTCTTTTCTATCTTGAATCTCTACACCATTTTTGTATGCTTCATTTGCCACAGCATAAAGCATTGTATGCCCAGTAGCATCGGCAGTGTAGCAAGTTCGCCATTTTTTTGTGCCACCAAAGTCGCGTGAATGGATATAGCCGTGTCTAAATTCTTCTTCGGTAATGGTAGTTTTTTGTGCATTGATAATAGCTGTTCTATCGCCTTTTTTAATTCTTGTCCAAGGCACACCCCAAGATGCTAGTTCTCTAATGGCTTTTGGTGCAGTGGTTACAAACATTCTTGCCACATTTTGATCGCAACCCCAATCGCTTCCCTTTACTGTGTCAGCAAAATGCAAATCTTCATTATCTCCATCACTCATTTTTGAATTTCCAAGACTAGCTTGCATACCGCCTTGTGCTGCTGCAGAGTGCGATCTTTTTACAGGCACGAGGGATAAAACTATGGTATTTAAGCCTTTTTGTTTTGCCGCAATTGACGCTCTAAGTCCAGCCAATCCACCACCTATTACAAGTGCATCACAATATGTTATTTTCATCTGCTCTCCTTTTATTTACCAAAATCTCGCACATCTTGCGCTTTGTAATCTTGTATGCTCTTTTGTGGATCTAATTCTAAACCAATGGATACATACGCAATATATGTGCATATACCAAGTGCAAGGAAGAAAATTGTCATACCCATTTTGATAGCACGAAGTGTTTTGATACCAAGTCCTTCAAACCAACCCCATTTAATACAAAGTCTATACAGACCTACAGAGCCATGAACTTCTACTGCAATAAGAAGCACTAAATATAAAAGCCAAAAATGATCTTGCACAAAGCGATATGATGAAGTGCTTGGACCAATGGTTTCTGGTTTGGTAAGCATGATGTAGAGGTGAATGCTCCCTAAGAAAAAGAGTGCAAAGCCTGTAAGAACTTGCAAGCCCCAATAGCTTGTGTCTCCGTGTTTCATAAGGTTTTTATGCACCTTGAAAGACAAAAGTTGTTTATAGTTAATAGGGAATTTTCGGACTGCCAAAAATGCGTGTGTAACAAATGCAATGATAACAATTGCAGCTACGATACTAACGATGATTGTGTTGCCACCCTCAAATAAAAAATCTGCCTCAAAAAATTTGGTTACGGCATACATCGCTTCTTTGCCAAGCAAAATGCTTGAAACAAAAAACATATGCGCTATCATAAATAACGCCAAAAACAAGCCTGTAGCACTTTGGTAAAAATCCAGTTTTGCTGGAATCTTACTATGCTTGCGTTCTGAAGTTACGCCTGTGTAACTCTCAATCACTTTCTCTTCTTGCATATTTTCTCCTTAGCATTATGTTATATTCCTCATTAAGTGAATATGTTTTGATTTTAGGACAAAATACTTTTAAAAAGATTAAGAAGCCAAAATGTTATAAGAAAGTTTTTTCTTGCTCGTGTATTTTTGTTACTTTTCCTTCACTAATTTCTACGACTTTGTTGGCAAGTTCAATCGTGCTTGGTCTGTGAGCAATAAGAATAATAATTTTATCCTTGCGAATGAGATGAATAGCTTCTTTAATCAAATCTTCGGTTTGTGAATCTAGCGCACTTGTTACTTCATCAAGTATGAATACATCGGGATTTTTATACATTGCCCTAGCTATGGCTATGCGTTGGCGCTGACCACCACTTAAATTTGTGCCAAATTCATCTAATATCGTGTGAATCCCTTGAGGCATAGCTTGGACATATTCATACATTTGCGCATTCTTTAGAGCTTCTATTACGCGATTTTCATCCACTTCCATACCATAAGCGACATTTTTGGCAATCGTATCATTAAAAATAAAGATTCTCTGCGTCACAATGGCAATATTTTCTCTCAAACTCTTTTGTGTGTAATCTTTGATATTTTTATCATTGATGAGAATCTCCCCGCTATCGCATTCATAAAGGCGTAATATGAGATTTACTAATGTGCTTTTACCACTGCCACTTTTGCCTACCAAGGCAATAATTTCATTGCGTTTAAAATCTAAGCTAACACCGCGCAAAGCGTGTGTTTGCTCATAGGAAAAAGTCGCATTTTTGATTTTTATAGAATCTATTGGCTTATGGAGGATATGTGTGCCATCTGTAATGTTTGAAGTTTTGTTAAGAATCTCAAAGATTCTATCGCTTGCAACAATGGCATTTTGCATATTACCCCAAAGATTGACAAGCTTTTTAAATGGAGTAAAAATCATAAAAAGTGCAGCGGCAAATGACCCAAACTCTTCGGCGCTAAGATTCCCAGCGTGAATTTCTATCGTCGCTATATAGATGATTGCAGCTAGTGCCACTGCCCCAAGGAATTCCATAAGTGGAGAGGTAAGTTCTCCGACACGCACAGATTTCATACTGATTTTAAGAAATTGCTTGTTTTGTTCTTTGAAATGTTCTGCCTCAAGAGCTTCACCATTACTTGCTTTGATAATTTCGATATTGTTAAAAATTTCTGTAAGTTTGGAAGTAATGTCTGCGTTTTTTTCTTGCAAGGAACGTGCATATTTTTTCATTTTTCGGATAATGATATTTATTGGTATGATTGCTAGAGGAATGACAATAAGCCCTATAATGGCAAGTTTTGGGCTTTGATAAAAGACAATAAAAATAAGCCCAATTATCGTGCTAAATTCTCGAATAAAATCAGTAATATAGTTGGACACTGCCATACGAATAATGCCAATATCATTTGTGATACGAGACATAAGCTCCCCACCACGCATTTTATTAAAAAAGTTTAGCTCAAGGCTTAGCATATGTGTAAGCATTTTATCGCGCACTTGGCGGACAATATCTTGCCCTATAAAATTCATAAAATACGATTGGACATAGGTGCCACCAGCTTTACCAAAATAAATGAGGATAATTAAAAGTGGCATAGCAATGGCAAGAAGATTATTTTTTGCCATATCCTCAAAGCTAAAAAATGGCGTATCTTTTGGCACTTTTCCCATAAGTGTGCCTAGCAATGGCTCAATCATATAAGTCGCCCCTGCCGTGCAGAGTGCTGCTAATAACGATGCGCCAACAGCGATCAAAAATGAAGCATAGTGCCCTTTGATATAGGGCAAAAAGCGTCTAAAAAATTGAATAAGAGTTTTCACTTATAGCTCAAACCCAGCATCTAAGATAGCTTCACAAATTTGTTCTTTTGTAGCAGGAGCATTAAATTCTACTTTCACGCTTTTAGCAGGTAAATCTACTTGTATGCGTTCTATGCCTTCTAATTCGCCTACAAACTTTTCAAGCTTATCGACACAACCTTGACACTTCATGCCATTTACGCTTAATGTGATTTCCATAACTATATTCCTTTCATATAAAATCTTAGAGAATTGAGAATCTTCGCAACCTTGAGGCATTGAGCACAACACTTATAGAGCTAAGACTCATAGCTAATGCACAAAACATCGGATCTAAGAATATTCCAAATCCCCCTAATGCCCCACATGCAATGGGAATAAAGATGATATTATACCCAAAAGCCCAAAATAAATTTCCTTTTATGTTTGCAATTGTCGCTTTGCTTAGGTTGTAGGCGTTCAGAATTGCCTTTGCATTGCGATTGTAGATAATAATATCAGCACAATTTTGCGCTACATCATTGCCACTTGCATATGCCATACTAACATCTGCGCTTTTGAGTGCAGCAGCATCATTGACCCCATCACCAATCATAAGAATCTGTGCATTTGGGTTTTGTGCTTTGGTGTGTGTGATAAAATCTAGCTTATCTTTGGGTTTTGCTTGCGCTATAACTTCCTTAATGCCTAGAATCTTTGCACTTTGTAGGGCGCTTTGTTTGGTATCACCGCTTAGCATAGTGATATGAAGGTTTTGTGTGCGTAATGAATCTAGTGTGGGGATAATGTCTTGGCGTAGTAAATCGCGCAAATACAACACTCCAATAATATTATGTGAATCTGCTAGATATACAGCGAGTTTGGCAGATTGTTGGTGGTTTTGGTATGGATTGTGGAGATTTGGTATGTGTTGTTGGATATATTCGAGATTGCCCAAAAGATAGGTGTTATTGTCTATTTTGCCCTGTATCCCAAATCCAGTTGCAGAGCTAAATTCTTGCACCACTTTATATGTGGCATTGTGGGTTTTGGCATACGCGATAAGCGCTTGAGCGATGATATGTGTGCTATTAGATTCTAAACTATATACAAGCGAGAGAAATTCTTGTCTATCTATGTGAGTTTGGATATCAAAAACTTCTAGCCCTTCAGAGAGTGTGCCGGTTTTATCAAAAACGATATGCGTGATTTTACTAAGAGATTCTAGGCAACTTGCAGTTTTAAAAAATACCCCCATTTTATGAGCCTTTGCTTTGGCATGTAAAAATGCCATAGGTGTAGCCAACCCAAGCGCACAAGGACAAGAAATCACAAGCGTAGCAATACATATATCAAGTCCGAAACTAAAATCACGCATAATCCACCAAAATATCCCAGCCACAAGCGCGATACATATCACAAATGGCACAAAGACTCCAGCAATTTTATCGGCTAAAATTCCAATTGGAGCTTTAGATTGTGTGGCATTATTAATGAGTGTAAAGATTTGGCTTAGGATTGTTTGTGCGCCTACTTGCGTGGCTTGTATGATCAGTGCGCCATCAAGATTGATAGAGCCAGAAGAGAGTGAATCTCCAGCTTTTTTCAGCACAGGGATACTTTCACCATTAATGCTACTTTCATCAACGCTGCTTTGCCCTTCCAACACAAACCCATCTACAACCACGACATCGCTAGGTAGGATTTTAATCACATCATCTTTTTGCACCTCTTGTGCCAAGACTTCTATCCATTCATCATTGCGCGCGCGTTTAAGAATCTTTTTTTGGTTGATTTCAAGTAAAAAATTTGCACTCTTTTTAGCCTCATCTTTGGAGGTGTTTTCGATATATTTTCCAATCATTACAAAGCACAAAATCACACTTACGCTTTCAAAATATAAATGTGCGTGAATCCCTAAGCTAAAAATATCAATCATACCTTTGAGACTATACAAAAACGCTGCACTTGTGCCAAGTGCGATGAGTGAATCCATAGTGGGATTTCTTGCGATGAGGGCTTTAAAGCCTTTGAAATAAAAGTTTCGCCCCATATGCATAACAACAAGTGTGCTAACAAGCATAATGAGAGAATCTGCCTTTATAGAAATAAGAAAATGCGGGTTCAGAAATCCAAACATTGCATTTAGGGCAAATACAAGGGTGATGAGTGTAAAAATACCAGCAAAAATAAGGCGCCTTTTAGGTGGCAATAGCGCAGAATCTAGAGCATTAAAACGCGCAAATATGCCTTGTGGAGAATCTTGCGTGTTATGGTTTGGGAGCATACTAGGTGTGTAGCCAAGCTTGGCAATAAAGGCAAAAATCTCTTCTAAGCTTATTTGGGTTTCATCATAGGTAATTTGTGCTTGTTGGCTAATGAGATTAACTTGTATATCTTTGCAATAGGGTTTGCGTGAAAGTGCGCGCTCAATACCGCTACTACACGCTGAACAACTCATGCCATCAATATAAAAATGTGCTTCTTTCATCACATACCTTTATGCTTTAGATATTAGATAAAATTCTATATGACAATATGCAATAAAGATTTACACTCTCTTTAAGAGCGCTTATAATCATCTTCTAAACGCACAATATCATCTTCACCTAGATATTCACCCATTTGCACTTCTATAAGCACTAGAGGGATTTTACCCGGATTTTCTAGCCTATGTGAAGCACCCATAGGAATATATGTAGATTCATTGGCTTTTAAAAATACTTCTTTATCTCCAATTTGCACGAGTGCGCTACCACTTACTACAATCCAATGTTCGTTTCTGTGGAAGTGTTTTTGTAAGCTTAGCCTATGTTTTGGTTTAACAATAATTTGCTTGATTTTATATGTATGAGATTCTAAAAGCACACTATAAGTCCCCCAAGGTCTGTGGGCGGTGTTGTGAATCTGTGTGGATTCTGGATATGTTGTTTTGAGGATTGGGATAAGTTCTTTAATGCGTTGTGTTTGGTTTAGTGGGGCAATAAGCAAACAATCTCCACTATTGACTACTGCGAGATTATCTATACCAATAGTTGCTACGAGTTTGTCAGAAAGGATAAAATTATTTGCTGAATCTAATTGGACATACGCTCCTTTTGTTGCATTGCCTTTTTCATCGCTTTGCCACTCTTGTTTTAGTGCTTCAAATCCTCCCACATCATTCCATACAAAAGTCCCTTCCACGCAAGCTACTTTTGTGCTTTTTTCCATAAGTGCATAATCTATGCTAATTTCTTGTATATCCTCGCATACTTTAGGCTCTAGGCGGATTGTGTGTGCATTTGGTGCAGTGTGTTTGCTTTGGATATAGGCTTTTGTGCAAGATTCAAGGAGTTTTGGTTCGTGGGCTTGTAATTCACGCAAAAACACATCAGCACGAAAACAAAACATACCACTATTCCAAAAATATTTACCACTTTGCAGATATTTTTGTGCTGTAGCAAGATCAGGTTTTTCGACAAATTGTTCTACGATACCATTTTGTGCCTTGATATAGCCATAGCCTGTGTGTGGTGTAGTGGGTGTAATCCCAAATGTTACAAGAAAGCCTTTTTGCGCCAAATCTAGGGCTTTGTGTATGCATGCAAGATATTGATCTTCATCTTTGATGAGGTGATCGCTTGGCAAGGCAAGAATGATCTCATCTTCTTGTTTTTCTGTGGCTTGTAGTGCAGCAAAACAAAGGGCAGGAGCAGTATTTTTGGCAAGAGATTCTAAGATATAAGAATCTATAGATATGCCAACTTCTTGTGCAATATCTTTGGCTAAAAAAAAGTGTTTGTCATTTGTGATGACACCAAAGGTGGCATTATGGGTTTTTGTAAGAATCTGATTGCGCTTTAGTGTGTGTGCAAAAAGCGTGTTTAGTGAATCTGTTGCATCTTTTTGGGTGTTTGGAAGGATTGGTGCGAATTGTTTGGGAAGTAGTTCTCGTGAAAGTGGCCAAAGCCTCGTGCCAGATCCACCACAAAGTATGCTAATTGTCATAAAGTCTCCTTAGATAACCGATATTGAGATACTCAATATTGCTTGAAGTTAAGTTATAATGGCAAAAATTATAGCAAACTTAGCGATAAAACGCCTTAAGGGGAGATGATGTATCAAAAAGTGTTGGCGTATTTTTCACAAATCTGTGCCATTCCTCATGGGAGCTTTCATACCCAAGAGCTTTTTTTGTATCTCACAAAGACTTTAGAAAACCTCGGATTTATAGTCAGTAGTGATGAGGCATATAACATCTATGCAAAAAAAGTAGATTCTCAAAGCACAAAGCCAGTGTGTTGTTTGCAGGGACATTATGATATGGTGTGCGTGGGTTATGCAGCACAGAATCTAGCTATACAAACTTATGAGGAGGACATACAAGGGGTGCCATATCTCCGTGCAAAAGATTCGAGTTTGGGCGCAGATAATGGCATTGCTTTGGCGTGTATGTTGGCTCTTGGTGAGAAAATGAGTAATTTTGAGGTTCTCATCACTAATAATGAAGAAGTAGGTATGCTAGGAGCAAAAAATCTTCATATGCTTATAGAATCTGATGTGCTATTAAATTTAGATTCTGAAGATATTCATGAGATTGTGCTAGGGTGTGCAGGTGGTGTGGATATAAATGCAACGCTTCATCTAAACCCTTGTATGAAAACTTTTGATGAGATGTTTGTGATACGATCACATGGCTTTGTGGGTGGGCATAGTGGCGTGGATATACACAAAAATATCCCTAATGCCATCGTGGAATTTGCGCATTTTCTTATGGATAAACCAGTGCAGATTCTTGCATTGCGTGCAGGAGAGAAGCGAAACTCTATCCCTGTGGGTGTGGAATGCGTGGTATATGGAGATAAAGATTTGTGTGCTTATGAAAATGCGCATTTTTCTATCACACGCATAGAATCTACAGAGCACTTGGAGTCTTTAGGCATTTCTATCCAACAAACACATAAAGTCTATGAGAGCAAAGAGATTCTATTGCCTATCATTGCATTGCACAGCGGAGTGTATGAGATAGAATCTAGCACCAAAAGTGTGGTAGATTCACTAAATCTCTCGTGCGTGCATTTGCAAGATGGAGTGCTCACATTTGAGCTTTTTGCTCGTGCGAATGATGATACCAAATTAGTGCGTATGCAACGCCGTATTCACGCGCTTTTAGGTGTATTTGGGTTTGGTGTGGCATATAGTGATTTTTATAGTGCGTGGCAACGCAGTATTAGCGATGATGATGCGCTTTTGGCTATACTTTTAGGGCTATATGAGGCAAATGGGATTACGCCCCATATCACACAGATTCATGCGGGATTAGAATGCGGGATTTTGGGACAGAGATTGCGAGAGCTACAAAAGCCAAATGCCACAAAGATTCTTTCCATTGGTCCAACTATCGAGTTTCCTCATAGCACAAAGGAGCGATTGAATCTTGAAAGCTTGCGGGCTTTTGTGGCGATTTTGCAAGGGACATTACAAGCATTAGGAGCGAGAGTATGAAAACATTGCGTGCAGGGATTGTTGGCGTGAGTGGCTACACAGGGGCGGATTTGGTAAAAATTCTTTATAAGCACCCTTATTTTAGATTAACCTATGTAGCAAACACTCAAGGTGGTATGGCATTAAGCGAGGTGCATAAAGAATTTTATAATGTTTTAGATTTAGAGGTTTCTAAGGCTTGTGTGCAAGATGTATGCGCGCAATGTGATGTCGTATTTTTGGCTTTGCCACACAAAAGCGCTATGGAGTTTGTCAAGGCACTAAGGGCTTATGAGGGAGATTCTCAAAGGATAAAAATAGTGGATTTGAGCGCGGATTATCGTTTGAGTGCTAAGCATTATGAGGAGGTGTATTGCCCGCATATCGATATAGAGGGGCTTACACATGCTGTATATGGGCTACCAGAATATGCGCATAATGAAATTGCTAAAGCTTCTTTGGTGGCAAATCCGGGTTGTTATCCCACCGCAACACTTTTGGCATTATTGCCATTTTTGGCTTACATTGAGGGTGAGATTTTTGTTGATGCAAAAAGTGGCGTGAGTGGTGCGGGTAAAAAACTCACAGATGATACGCATTATCCCAATATCAATGAAAATATGTTTAGTTATGCGCCCCTTGCACATCGCCATCAAATAGAGATTGAGGAAAAATGTGAGCGTTTTGGTATGCAACGTGTGCAGGTGAATTTTATTCCACATTTATGTCCCTTTACGCGCGGTATGCTTGTGAGTGTTTTTGCAACGCTCAAAGAGGAATATATAGATATAGAGCCCTTAGAAATTTTGAAGCAAACCTACAAAGATTCGCCGTTTGTGAGAATCTGTTCTGAAAGTGTGCGTGTAAGCAATGTGCGTGGGAGTAATATGTGTGATGTGTATGCTCTCAAACGAGGTCGTGCATTATATGTCAATAGTGCGATTGATAATCTTATGCGTGGAGCGAGTTCTCAAGCGGTAGTGAATGCAAATATAATGTGTGGTTTTGCACCAGAATCTGGCATACCACAAGTGGGATGGTGAGATGAAAAGCGACATAAAGCCTATTGTGCTTCATGATGATGTGGTGTGCATTGCAGATTCACATTGGAAAAATGGCGATACAGAGCTCTTGGAATGTCTGAATGCTTTGCAAAATTCACAGGTATTGCTTATGGGTGATATTGCCCAAATGCTTGTAGGAAATCTTGCAACAAGCATAGAATCTAACAAAGCCTTACTTGAGTGCATACAAAGACTTAGTGAGCGTAGTTGTGTCTATTGGCTAGAGGGTAATCACGATTTTGGACTACAAGCATTAGCGCAGATTTTGCCCAAAGTGATATTTGTGCCGCGCAAGCACCAACCACTTATGGCGACTTATAAAGGTATGATAGTGAGTTTGGCGCATGGCGATTTGTTTTTAAATATCCGATATAAGTTGTATATCAATGTGCTAAATTCATGCTTTGGGTTATGGGCGTTGCGGTGTGTGGATTGGCTCTCACATGGCTATGTGTATCGCACTCTCCAAAAAAGCATAGATTCTAAGCATATTCGTGGATTTTATGGAGAATATGAAGCATTTTGTGTGCGACGAGTAGAGGCCTATAAGAAATATTTTTGTAAGCGCGATGTGATGCCTCAAGTCATTATCGAGGGGCATTTTCATTTGGGGCATAGCACCTATGTCAATACAAAAGAAGAGAATATTTTGTATGTGTGCTTGCCTTCATTTTATATTGATAGAAGAATTTTTGAGTTAGAATCCACAATAATAGATCGCTAATGTTTTTGGAGTAGAAATGGCTAAGAAAAATCTCTTACATCTTGCAACAAACGAAATGGAATTGGTAGATTTTAGAATCTATGAAATGCATAATGGCGAACATTATGAGGGTGTGTATGGAATTAATGTCTCTAAAGTTGATGGGGTAGTAGAATTCCCTGATCACATCTTTGATCTTCCTGCTGCACCTGATTATGTCGTTGGGACATTTGATTTGCGCGGAGAGATTCTGCCGTTAGTGGATTTGGGTAAATGGATGTGTGTGCAGACAGACCCATCGCGCGTGCATAAAAAAGTAGTTATAGCGAAGTTTAATAACATTAAAATTGGTTTTATTATCCACGAAGCAAAAAGAATCCGCCGCATTAATTGGAAAGATATTGAAGGTGCAGCATTTAGTGTGAGTAATGATAATCAGCGTGGAAAAATCACAGGAACAACGCGCATAGAAGACGGCAGGACATTGCTTATTCTTGACTTGGAAGGGATTTTAGATGATTGTAACTTTTATGATCCGATGAAAGCGATGATCAATGAAGATGGTAGTCAAAGAGAGGTGCCAAAATTTAGTGGCACGGCTTTAATCTTAGATGATAGCCTCATAGCGCGTAAGCTTTTGCGAACCTCGCTTAAAGATGCTGGATTTGATATTGTTGAAGCCGTGAATGGTGAGGATGGCATAGAGAAATTAGAGCAGCTTTATGGGCAATATCACGACAAGCTTGGTGAGCATTTAAAGATTATCGTTTCAGATGTGGAAATGCCAAAAATGGATGGGTTTCATTTTGCTGCACAAATTAAAAACGATGATCGTTTTAAAAATATTCCGATTATCTTTAATTCTTCTATTTGTGATAAACTTAGCGAGGAAAAAGGAAAAGAAATTGGGGCGGAGGCGTATTTGGTAAAATTTGATGCCGGATTATTTTATGATGAAATATCGCGGATTTTATCAAAATAAAAAATTTTTTTTGTTAGAATGGGAAAAGTTTAATTTTTGAAAGTGAGGTTTTGGTAATGGATGATATGCAAGAAATAATGGAAGACTTTCTTATAGAAGCTTTCGAGATGGTCGAGCAACTCGATCAGGATTTGGTGGAATTGGAGAGTAATCCTGAGGATTTAGATCTTCTCAACAGAATCTTCCGTGTAGCACACACAATCAAAGGCTCAAGTTCATTTTTAAATTTTGATATTTTGACAAGCCTAACTCACCATATGGAAGATGTGCTCAATAAAGCGCGTCGTGCAGAATTAAAAATCACTCCTGATGTGATGGATGTCGTGTTGCAATCTGTGGATCTTATGAAAGCGCTTTTAACTGCGATTAGAGACAATGGGACAGACGCAAATAGTGGTATTGATATCACAGACATTGTTAAGCGACTTCAAGAGGTTTCAGGGGATGGTGGTGAGCAAGAAGCTCCAGTACAAGAAGCAAGTAAGCAAGATTCTAAACCAGCTGATCAAGCACCACAAGCACCAAGTGCGCAAGCATCAGAGAATCCACTTTCTGATGAACCGGATTTGGATTATTCATCAATGAGTAGTGAGCAAGTAGAAGCAGAGATTGAGAGACTTTTGAAAAAACGACAAGAAGCTGATAAAGCGCGTCGAGAGGAACTCAAAAATCAGGGAGTAGCACCTAAAGTGCAAGCACCAAGTGCACCTCAAGAGGCTCCAAAGGCAGCTGCTCCACAGACACCAAAACCCGCTCCACAAGCAGCTCCAAAAGCAGCAAAAAAAGAGGATGGTAGTGCTCCAGCAACCAATGTTGAACAAACCGTTCGCGTTGATGTGCGTCGCTTGGATCACTTGATGAATCTCATCGGAGAATTGGTGTTAGGTAAAAATAGACTTATTCGAATCTATGGCGATGTAGAGGAACGCTATGATGGTGAAAAATTCCTTGAAGAGCTTAATCAGGTCGTGTCCTCTATATCTTCTGTTACTACAGATTTGCAACTTGCAGTTATGAAAACAAGAATGCAGCCAGTAGGTAAGGTATTTAATAAGTTTCCGCGTATGGTGCGCGATCTTTCTAGAGAGCTTAATAAGAATATTGATCTCATCATCACAGGTGAGGAAACAGAGGTAGATAAGTCTATTGTGGAAGAGATTGGCGATCCATTGGTGCATATCATTAGAAACTCTTGTGATCATGGTATTGAATCTCCAGAGGATAGAGAGGCATTAGGCAAGCCTGCTGTGGGAACCGTGCAACTTAAGGCTTACAATGAAGGCAACCATATTGTGATTGAAGTAACCGATGATGGTAAGGGTCTTGATGCACAGATGTTGAAACAAAAAGCTATTGAAAAAGGTTTGATTAGCGAAAGAGAAGCGGATTCTATGTCGGATAAAGAGGCATTTGGAATCATTTTTAAACCAGGATTTTCTACTGCCAAAACTATTACCAATGTCTCTGGACGCGGTGTGGGAATGGACGTGGTAAAAACCAATATAGAAAAGCTTAGCGGTATTATTGAAATAGAATCTGAAAAAGGCGTGGGGACAACACAGAAATTAAAAATTCCTTTGACACTAGCAATTATGCAAGCATTGCTTGTTGGTGTGCAAGAAGAATACTATGCTATCCCACTTTCATCGGTGATTGAAACAGTGCGCATTAGCCAAGATGAGATTTACACCGTTGATGGTAAGAGTGTGTTGCGACTCCGTGATGAGGTTCTCTCACTTGTCCGATTGGCAGATATTTTTAAAGTAGATTCTGTGCTTGAAGCGATGAGTGATGTCTATGTGGTTATTATTGGATTAGCTGATCAAAAGATTGGTGTGATTGTGGATTATCTCGTAGGACAAGAGGAAGTGGTGATCAAATCTCTTGGGTATTACCTAAAAGGTATCGAGGGCATTACAGGAGCTACGGTGCGTGGCGATGGTAAGATCACATTGATTGTTGATGTTGCTGGTATGATGACAATGGCTAAGAGTGTGAAAGTGAGCATTAATAAATTGCTTGATGAAGTAGGGGCACAAAAAGCTAAAAACTCACCAAGTGATTATGTTGTCCTTGCTATTGATGATAGTAGCACCGATCGTGCTATTATGAAAAAATGTCTCAAAACATTGGGTGTCACAGTGCTTGAGGCTTCAAATGGTTTGGAAGCTTTGGATATTGTTAAAAATGGTGATAAGCAACTTGATGCAGTGCTCGTGGATATTGAGATGCCAAAAATGGATGGTTATACATTTGCTTCAGAGGTTCGTAAATATAATAAATTTAGAAACTTGCCACTTATCGCAGTGACAAGTAGAAGTAGCAAGACTGACCGAATGCGCGGTGTAGAATCTGGTATGACCGAATATATCACAAAGCCATATACACCTGAATATCTTGTGAATGTGGTGAAGCGAAATATTAATCTTGTAACGGATGGGGAGTAAGATTATGAATGAAGAATTAAAAGAAGTATTTGAAAAACAACAAAAGAAAAAAACGCAGGGCGAGGATAATACATTTTATGATGATACACTCCAAGCTATAAGCTTTATGGTAGGGAGTGAGGAATTTGCAGTGCCTATCCTTAATGTTAAAGAAATCATTAAGCCTATGGAATACACGAGAGTGCCGGGGACTCCAAATTATGTTATGGGTGTGTTTAACTTGCGCGGTGGGGTATTTCCACTTATAAACTTGCGTCTAAAATTTGGATTGTCAGCTATCAAGCAAGATCAAGATACACGCTATCTTGTGGTGACATATAAAGATGAAGTTGCAGGGTTTGTGATAGACAAGCTTAATGAGGCGGTGCGAATTAATCAAAGCGATATAGATCCTGTGCCAGAGACTATTGGAGAAGGTGAGAATTTCATGCAAGGTATTGGTAAGCGTGAAGATAGGCTTATTACAATCTTGCGAGTTGAAAATCTCTTGAAAAAAGCTTTTTAGATTAAATAATATTTAACTTTCTTATTATTTAGTTTATTTTAAGATGAATATTTTTATACTTTGATTTTGGTTACACCAAAATAATACATGTAAGGGAGAAAAAGATGGCTGTTAAAATAACTGATATTTGTATCGCTTGTGGATCTTGTATTGATGAATGTCCAGTGGGAGCAATCGTAGATGATGATGATAACCCAACAGGTGAAGGCATTTATTATGTATATTCTAATAAATGCGTAGAATGTGTGGGACACAATGAGCAACCTGCTTGTGCAAGTGCATGCCCTACTGATGGTTGTATCGTATGGAGTGAGCTTGGTTCAACAAACAGAGATAACATTGGCGCAGATATGAGAGATGGCACACATCCTTGTGTGTAATTTATAGAAATTACTTCTGTAGGGTTTTGGGCATCTCAAAACCCTCCTTTATCTATACTTATAAACTTCATTTTTTCAATACATCACAAAATAAATTTGTATCACTTGTAAGATTCTGTGAAAAAATATTAAAGAGTTTTATCGTTTTTATGTAATGAAAGCAGATGTTATGGCAGTATAATGCCTTTTGTCTGCATTTGTAAGTCAGTATCAATGCTGCTAGATTATAAGTTGCGATATGATTTTAAGAAAGCAAAGAGACAAAAATGTAATGCTTGTTGATATATTGATAAATTTATCATTTTTAACAAAAGCATAAAAGAAAATACATTATAATCTCAAAAATATAAAACTTATGCTGAAGGTGTGTGTATGACACAAGAAGAACTCAATATGCTTATGAATAGTGATAATCTTGATGAAATTGCTATACAAGATAAAGAAGCCACACCACAAGAATCTACCACAAGTGAAACATCAGGTATTGATGTAGAAAATTATCGTGTGGAGGCAGATAAAAAATGGCCACCTCCACCACCTACAGAGGATCATAAGGTTGTCCACCAGCTTGATGATGTTACCAAAGATTCTGAAGTTAAGGCTACACAGATTTTTGATCAGCTTGAAATTATGGGATCTGCGGCTGATAACGCCACAAAAAAACTCAAGCAAGTTAAGAAATTTCTAGAATCTCAAGAAGAGCTTTTTGGCAAACTTTGTGAAAGTTTTCCTCATGTGCAGACTTTTGCAAAAACTATGGAAGAAATACTTAACAACAAGAATGCGATCAAAGAAATTATAAGTTGTTGTGATGATGTGAGTGATGCGTCTATGCAGGCTATGGACATTATGCAATATCAAGACATTCATCGTCAAAAAATTGAGCGTGTGATTAATGTGATGCGTGCTCTTGCGCAATACATGAATTCTCTTTTTGAAGGGAAAATTGATGATAGCAAGCGTGTGAGTTCTGCTGTGTATATTTCGGGTGATAATAAAGATGATATCGCAAGTGATGATGACATTGAAGCATTGATTGCTTCATTTGGCAATAAATAGATTTTCCCATGTTAGATTCTCAAAAAAAATGCGAACTCCTGTCTCCGGCAGGGAATTTTCAGAAATTAAAAATTGCTCTTGCGTATGGTGCAGATGTCGTGTATGGTGGTGTTAGTCATTTTTCGTTGCGTTCAAGATCTGGCAAGGAATTTGATTTTGAAACTTTTGCGGAAGCAGTAAAATATACACATGCCTTAGGTAAAAAAATCTATGTAACAATCAATGGTTTTCCTTTTAACGCCCAACTTAAGCTTTTGGAATCACATATTGCTAAAATGGCGGAATTACAGCCTGATGCATTTATCATAGCAGCTCCGGGTGTGCTTAAGCTCTCCAAAGCCATAGCGCCTCAAATCCCTATCCACCTTTCCACTCAAGCCAATGTGCTAAATGTTTTGGACGCGCAGGTTTTTTATGAAATGGGTGTAAAGCGCATTGTTGCGGCGCGTGAATTAAGCCTAAAAGATGCGATAGAAATAAAAAAGGCTTTACCGGATTTGGAATTAGAGATTTTTGTGCATGGTTCTATGTGCTTTGCTTTTTCTGGACGCTGTTTGATTTCTGCGTTGCAAAATGGCAGAGTGCCTAATCGTGGAAGTTGCGCTAATGATTGCCGCTTTGATTATGAATATTATGTAAGAAACCTTGAAAGCGATGAGCTTGTGCGATTTGATGGACATGAATTTTATGTCAAAAATCCTGATAATGATGTGTTAATGAGACTTCAAGAAGAAGAAGGTGTGGGCACGCATATTTTTAACTCTAAGGATTTAAATCTTGCAAGTCATTTAAGAGAAATTTTGGATTCTGGAGCTATTGACGCACTCAAAATCGAGGGACGCACCAAGTCCGCATATTATGCTGCTATCACTGCACGCACATATCGCAAAGCACTTGATGATTATTATAATGATAGATTTGATGAGGATTGGTATCAATTTGAATTGCACACATTGAAAAATCGAGGGTTTAGCGATGGGTATCTTGTGCATCGCCCACATCAACGTCTTGATACACAAAACCACCAAAGCGCCATAAGCGAGGGAAGCTACCAAGTCAATGCACAAGTAGATGAGAATGGTAAGGTGGCACTTTGCAAACATACCATTGTGCCAAATATGGCATTAGAGATTGTTGCGCCGCTAGATTCAGAAATTGTATGTGGTAAAAATGAGTTAGGCGAGATTTTTGAGCGTGATGGCAGATATTATATGCGATTTTTTAAGATTGTTTTAGAAAATGGCAAAGAGTTAGATTCTATCCATAGTGGCAATACAAATCCTTTCTTGTTGCCATTGCCTTTGCCAGCGCTTAGCTTTTTGCGTCAAGAGTTGTAATAAGATTTAGGTATAAAAGATTTTTTGTAATTGGCTTAAGAGTGAATCTTGTGGATTAACATACGCGAGTTTTGCTCCCATACGCGAAAAATACGCACGGAGTTTTGTATCAAAGTGTGCTAAGCGCGTTTTGTATTGTGCAAGAGAGATTGTATCTTCGCATACTTCTTGTGTTTGTATATCACAAAATTGATATGTCTGCCCCAATTTTAGAAAATCTGGCTCCCATTCTTGCTTGGTTCGCACACAGAGCGCATACAATGCAAAATAATTTTTGAGAGAAATTTTTGGAATATGCGCGGTTTCTAGCTTATAAAAATCTCCTATTATGACACCTAAGCCTTTTTTGTGTTTGTGTGCGATGATGTGATGAAAAATTTCTGTGCTATGATTGAGTTGATCTTTGGCTAACAATGTCATATCTTGGAGTGTATGTAGCATCGTATATATATGTGCGGGTGTTGTGTAGATTTGTGGTGAATGTGAGTGAAGATAATGCAAGATTGGTTTTAAGCCAAATTTTTGTGCGCTATGGACTAAGAGCGTGCTTAGTTGCACGATTGCAGAGAGTTTTGTAGGTGTGTATAGCAATAAACTTTGACTTGGAAGCAAAAAAATATGTAAATACGAAAGGGTTTCTTGTTGAAAGATTTTTATCATTGGTTTGTGATATTTAAGACATGCTTTTGGAGCAAGCAATCTCGCATCTTGTCCATATAGATATTCACCCAATTCAAGAAAATCGCCATTTTGCGCTATGAGATTGTGCGTGTATGTGTTTTGGAGATTGACAAAAGGGAGTTTTTTACTAAAGCGTAGCATATGACTTTACTAGATTCTCTTAGGGGATTGGCACACGCGCGATAATGGAATCTAGGATTTTTTGTGAATCTATTCCCATAGCAAGTGCTTCAAAACTAGGCAAGATTCTGTGTGTAAAAACAAAAGGTAGCACCTCTAGCACATCGCTAGGACTTACATAGTCTTTATCGTGCAAAAATGCATAGGTTTTTGCCGCAAGACTTAGATCTAAGCTTGCACGTGGCGAAACGCCTAATCGTAATGCTTGGACATTTTCTATGAGAATATTTTGGCGTGTAGCGTTGCTAAGGGCGACTATGTAGGCATATAGACTTTCATCACAATACATTGCTTGTATTGCTTGTTTGATAGATTCTAATTCATAGGCATCAAGAATTGGTAGAATCTCTTTATTGTGATGTTTGTTTTGCAATATTTGCACCTCACTTGCGCTATCAGGATAGCTTAGAGGAATTGTAAGCATAAAGCGATCAAGTTGTGCTTCAGGGAGTGCATAGACTCCTTCAGATTCTATGGGATTGGAAGTAGCGATAACTATAAAAGGATTTTGGAGCAGATAGGAATCTTCCCCTATGGTTACTTGACGCTCTTGCATAGCTTCTAGGAGGGCAGATTGGACTTTTGCGGGTGCTCTATTAATCTCATCTGCAAGCAAGATATTAGTAAATATTGGACCAAAGCGCGTTTGCAAGTCATTTTCTTTGGGATTATACACCTGTGCTCCCAAAATGTCGCTAGGAAGCAAATCTGGCGTGAATTGGATTCGTTTAAAATTAAGTTGCAGTGATTTAGCAAGAGTTTTAGCAAGAGTGGTTTTGGCAAGTCCTGGGACACTCTCTAAGAGTATATGTCCTTGTGCAAAAACACCTATAAGCACCATATCAATAAGTTTTTCTTGTCCCAATATACAGGCATTAAGCTGCTCTTTTAGCTGAAGAATCTTGTGTGTATATGTCATCTAAGCCCCTTTTATCGCATCACATCTCGCATTGTAGCATGTGCTGCCTAAATTATAACTTCTTTCAAACGCTCTTTGAGCGCCCTATACTCAAGCACTTCTATATAGTTTTGCAAATAACTTTGAACCCAATAGGGAAATTCTTTGCTACAACCCCAGTTATTAACGCTTTGTGGGCTAATCCCTACCATTTGGGCAAATTCTTTTTTGCTAAGGTTTGCGCGCGCTAGTAATGTTTTAAATGTTCGTTTATCCATACGCCCTATGTAGCAAAACATATTCCATAAAAAACTTAAAAAATACTCTAAAGAGTATAAATTATTATTTATAAATACTCTAAAGAGTATAAATTAAGTAATTTATAATAAAAATAATGCTATATTTTCATCATTAAAATTACCACAGGGAAAGGTTTTTATGGAATCCAAAAATACAAATGCATTAGATATGATGTCTAACCTTAAAATTAACACACAAGCACTTTTGCAGTTAGAAAAACAAGATATTGCGAAGCTAAAAAATATTGTTTTGGAATTAAAAAATAAACATTTACAAATCTTGGCTCAAACATATGAATTTCGCCAACAGCACGAATTGGAATCTAAATCTTATAATAACTAATAAAGAAACTTTATATATATACTATAAACTTTTTTTAGTATAAAACTATAAGAGTTAGAATATTTTTACTTTTTTTGGATACAATGCCACCGAAATTTTTTTAAGGAGTATTGTATGGCTACAAAACATTCTTTTCAAACTGAGATTACACAGCTTTTAGATTTGATGATACATTCTTTGTATTCTAATAAAGAGATCTTTTTGCGTGAATTGGTAAGTAATGCTTCTGATGCGCTTGATAAGCTTTCTTATCTCACACTCACTGATGAAGCATTTAAAAATCTTGCATTTAATCCGCGTATTGATATATCTTTTGATGAGAAAAAAGGCACGATCACAATCCAAGATAATGGTATTGGTATGAATGAATCTGATCTCAAAGAACATCTTGGGGTGATTGCAAAATCTGGCACCAAGAGTTTTCTCTCCCAACTCTCTGGCGATAAGAAAAAAGATTCTGCTTTGATAGGTCAATTTGGTGTGGGATTTTATTCGGCATTTATGGTAGCAGATCGTGTAGTGGTGCAGAGCAAAAAAGCAGGAGAAGATAAGGCGTATGCGTGGGTGAGTGAAGGCAAAGGTGAATATGAGATAGGTGAATGTGTGCAAGAAAATTTTGGCACACAAATCACTTTATATCTCAAAAAAGAAGAAAAACATTTTGCCTCTAGGTGGGAGATTCAAAATATTATCAATAAATATTCTGAACATATTGCTTTTCCGATTTATTTGCATTACATAGACATTGTGAGTGAAGGAGAGGGCGAAGAGAAAAAAGAAAAAAAAGAGCAAAAACAAGAACAAATTAACTCTGCAAAAGCCCTATGGACATTGCCAAAATCTGAATTAAAAGAACAAGATTATAAGGATTTTTATAAATCTTTTGCACACGATAATGCAGATCCATTGCGCTGGATTCATACCAAAGTAGAGGGCAATCTTGAATACACAACATTGTTTTATTTCCCAAAAACTGCACCTTTTGACCTCTATCGCGTGGATTATCAAAGTGGCGTGAAACTTTATGTTAAGCGCGTATTTATCACAGATGATGACAAAGAGCTTTTGCCTCCATATTTGCGATTTGTGCGAGGGGTGATTGATAGTAGCGATTTGCCGCTAAATGTTAGCCGTGAGATTTTGCAGCAAAATAAGATTCTTGCAAATATCAAATCCGCCTCGACCAAAAAGATTCTCTCTGAAATTACTGCGATGACAAAAGATGAGAATCTGTATAAAGGGTTTTATGCGCAATTTGGCAAAGTGCTAAAAGAAGGGTTGTATAACGATTATGAAAACAAAGAAAAATTGCTTGAGCTTTTGCGTTGTGATAGCCAAAATCGTGAATTTATTTCACTCAAAGCGTATAAAGAATCTATGCCAAAAGAACAAAAAAGCATTTATTATGTTTTGGGCGAACACAAAGAGATTCTCAAAAATTCGCCACTTTTGGAGAAATTCAACAACAAAGGCTTTGAAGTGTTGCTTTTGAGTGATGAGATTGATGGTATGGTAATACCTATGATTGGAGAATATGACAAGACACCTCTTAAAAATATCAACGCAAAAGATGCGCTTAGTGAGATTGGTGATGAGGGCGTGAGCGATGAGGTGAAAAAGGAATTTGAATCTATCCTCAAAGGTTTTAAAGAGGCTTTGGGTGAAAAGATTGGTGAAGTAAGCCTCACAAATCTTATGCAACAAGCTCCTATAAGTCTTATCAAACAAGATGATAATCCTATGTTGGCGCAACTTTTTGCACAAATGGGGCAACAAGCTCCCCAAAATAAGCCAAATGTTGAGATTAATGTCAATCACGAGATTTTTCAAAAACTTAAAGCTTCAAATGATGAAAGTAAAATTGCCAAGGTTGCTAACCTACTCTTTGGTAGTGCGCTTATTGCCGAAGGAGGTAGCCTCGATCAAGGAAGTGAGTTTAGCAAACAGCTCAATACGCTTATGCTGGAGTGGTTAGACCAATAATAGCATAGTGCTTGTGTGAATCTAGGGCTATTTCATATGATGTGCCATTTTGCAAATCTATGAGATAGCACTGATCGCTTCCTTCACGCTCTATCCGCTCGGGTGGGTAATTTTTAAGACGCTCCAAGACTTCTTGTAAATCTACACATAATGCCGAAAATCCAAACATCATAAGCTTATATTGCATAACCTCTCCTTTGGGTGATTGTGTGGCATTATGGATTGTTTTGTGCAATGTCAAGATAATGAGCGTAAGGGAATTAATAGGAATTTTGTTACAATTGCTAGAATTTATTACAAAGGAATGCCGTGCGCCTCAATCAATACATTGCTCATAATTCAAAATTTTCGCGTCGTGAGGCTGATAAACTTATAGAATCTGGACGCGTGAAGCTCAATCACACACGAGCTACATTACAGAGTGTGCTTGGGCAACACGATAAAGTATTTATTGATGGTAAGCGTTTGTATCCAAATCAAAAATATACCGCCATTATTTATCACAAACCCAAAGGTGAATTGGTAAGTAAAAGCGATGATAGGGGGCGAAAAGTTATTTATGATAGTTTAGATTCAAAGTTTAGGGGGTTTAGCTATGTTGGGCGCTTAGATTATGCGAGTGAAGGCTTACTTATTTTGAGTGATAATAAGCAAGTTGTGCATAGCCTTAGTATGGCTCCTCTTGCGCGCACTTATAATCTTAAACTCTCTGCCCCACTTACGCCAAAGCTTTTAGATTGTGTGCGGACAATGCTTGAAGAAGGTAAAAATTTTGAAATCACAAATACCAAAGGCGCACATACGCTTAATACGATTCGCTCTCTCACACTTGCGCCATTTTTGGATTTTGAAATTTTGCGTGATAGTGCCTTGCCACGCGTGCGTGTGGTTTTGGAGGAAGGGAAAAACCGCGAATTACGACGATTTTTTGCACAATTTGGGTATGAAATTTTAGATTTAAAGCGTGTGGGTTTTGGGTTTTGCAATCTCAATAGACTGCCTTGCGGTAAATGGCGATATTTTACAAAAGATGAATACAAAAAACTCCGTGCATTTTTAGAAAATACACAATAACATAAGCCCAAACTCTGCTAACAGCAGAGCTTACACAAAGTATCATACGCCTAGATAGGCTTTGTATTTATCGATAGGGAGATTAGAGGCATTAGCACTAAAGATACAAAATGCTTCTTTAGGCTTCACTCCCAAATAGCTAAAGCTATGATAAATTGGCACAAAAATATCCTTTTATTGTAGCTCCATGATGTCCATCATAGCTAGATTCTGCACCACCTGCTGTTGTTACAATCCCAAAAGTTTTACCATTTAGCATTTTTGGGTCATCGCCATACAAAATACCTGTCAAAACTCTATCTTGCCATTCTTTAAGCAAACTTGGTGTGCTAAACCAAAAAAGTGGAAATTGGAAAATAATGGTATCTGCGTCTTTGAGAAGAGATTTTTGCGCATTTACATCGATTGTGGCGTTAGGACAGGTGAGAGTGAGGTTTTCTATTGTGAGATTTGGTAATCCTTGCACAGATTCTAAAAGCGCCTTATTGACTTTAGAATTTTCCCAAAAAGTGTGGGCGAATAATATTAGCGTTTTCATAAGTAAGCTCCTTGGATACGTGAAATAAAGGTGATATTATAAAAGTGATATGTTAATTTTTGTTAATAAAGGCTTTAAGCTATAATATGATGTAAATTACAAACAAAGAGTATAAATGCGGTATGGTGTTATATTTATATTGTGTGTGGTGTATGCGTTTGGGCTTTCAAAAGATGAAGCAATACAAAAGGCATTGGAGTTGGAGCTTTATAATCAAAAACAATGGAGAGATTTGCTACATTTTAATGGGCGAGAGAGTGAGATAGATTCACCAGAGTTTTTTTATGCCAAAGATGGCAAAAAAGACCCCAAAGCCGAGCTTATCGCGACTATACAAGCTTTTTATGCACCCATAGATTCTGTGGTGGTGCCAGAGGATTTTGCTAATCGCGTTTCAAAGGCTAATATGCTTCTTGATGCTGCGGTTACTTCTTTGCCACGCCGATCAGCGAGCAAGGAAGATTATCACGGGATTTGTCGTTTTAGAGCAAGATTTTTTTATTTAGATTCACTGCTGCATTTTGAGGATTTACCAAATCTTGAATGCCAAGATTTTAAAGCAATGTTTGCATATGTGAATCCAAAGAGTGCAACTATTATTTTTCCCTCTGCACATATTAATTCTCCTGCTTCGATGTTTGGGCATACATTTTTGCTTTTAAACTCTGGATTTAATTCTCGCTTACTTTCTTTTGCGATTAACTACCAAGCATCGGCAGATCCCAATGTCGAAAATGGTTTTAGTTTCGCGTTTAAGGGATTACTTGGAATGTATGATGGGCGATTTTCTATCCTGCCTTATTATGAAAAAATCAAAGAATATCGTGATTTTGAAAATCGTGATATATGGGAATTTGATTTAAACCTTAGCTATGATGAAGTGGTGCAAATGTATCGTCATATTTGGGAGCTTGGCGATGCGTGGTCGTGGTATTATTTTTTTGATGAGAATTGTTCGTATAATATTTTGTGGCTTTTAGAGGTGGCGCGCCCAAGCCTTGAATTACGCAAAAAATTTATCTACCAAGTTAATCCCCCTGAAACGCTTTTTGTTATGCGTGATGCAGGGCTTATCACAAAACAAACATATCGTCCCAGTCGGCGTTCTAAACTACTTGCGTATGAAAAGGTAATGAGTTTTGGTGATGTGAGAAAAGCAAAGCAGGTTGCCAAGGGCAAACTTGCTCCAAGTGCTATCGCAAGTGATTCTACACTTACCTTAGATCAGAAACAATATATCTTAGAATCTAGTATTGAAATGAGTGAGTATTGGTATGCCAAAGATAAGCTAGATAAAGAGGAATATACCCAAATTGTGCATGATAGTGCTTCTGTGCGATCAAGACTGGGCGCTAGTGAGGCGGTAGATATTCCTGTGCCTAGTTCGCCACTTATGGGGAATCGTGGGTTGCGTGTGAGTCCTATGTATTTTGTCAATACAGATTCTCAAAACCTCACACAACAAGGCTTAGGTTTAGATTTTCGCCTTGCGTATCACGACATTACCGATAATGATAGAGGGTATCTCACAGGTGCGCAGATTGAAGTTTTGAGAATCTTGGGTTTTAGTGGCATAGATTCAGAGCATAAGGGTTATGCACATATTCATCAAGCAACGATTTTTTCTCTCGCATCATTTGGTATGATGAGTAAATTTTTTACGCCATTTTCTTACCGCTTAGAATCTGGATTTTCTCGTCAATTTTTATACAATAACTTGCGGTATTACCTTGCGTTTGGTGGTGGTTTTTCTACGCGCATAGGGGATTATAGTTATGTCTATTATCTTTTAGAACCTACATTATATTTTAATGCTTCTAATACCGCAGATTTTTTATTAGCTAATGCCTTTGGTATCGTGCTAGGCAATGATGGAGCGCCAAAACTCGCCCTTGAATACAAACTAAAGGGCTATGATATACATACTTTTGGGCATTATGTAAGTGCGACAGCTTCTATAAATCTCAAGGCAAATCTTGGACTTTTTTTGACATTAGAATCTAATATGCTCCCACAGCCCTACATTTCTCGCTATGGAATCCAAAGTGGTGTGAGAATCTATTTTTAGTTATAGTCTTTTAGTAGCGGATTGGTATCAATCTCAAAATCAAAATATTCTGATACAAAATCGCTACTACTTACTTGCTCATAATGATCACGCGCAGCTTTAAAGTTTTTGACTTCTTGATAGAGTAAGCCTAGCGCAAATTTAGATTCTAAGTTTGTCGCAGATTCTATCTTGGAGATTTGTAGTAATGCTACGGCGTTTTCGTGTCTTCCTGCACCCAAAGCGGCTACTGCTCCCAAAAATCGCGTTTGGGGATCATCTTCTTTGAGGTCATCAATAAGGGTATTGTAATACACAAAGGCTTTTTCAAAATGCCCACTATAAATATTAAGCAGTCCTAAAACCTGCAAGATTCCGGCATTATTTTCATTAGCACTAAGCAGTTTATTTTCTAATTCTGGTTCGATAGTTAGCAAAGTCCCTGTGATAAATGATACATAAATATACAATTCGCGTGCGAGTGAAGCTCCAAAATAAATACTTCCCATATCTAAGTCTTTTTTGTAATAGAGTTCATTAAGTTCTAATGCCACTTCTTTAAGGTCGCGTTTATAAAATCGCGCAAGTTCATACATGACATTTGCCACGACATCTTTTGGATATAACTTCTTAAGCGTTTCAAACCCTTCCATAACGAGTTTTGGGTTTTGCTTGGCGATACCATAGGCACTTTTTAGTGCATAATAGATAGGCTTTTTAGTATCTCCTATCCACAAAAAATCCTCAATAGGGACATTATTGAGGTAGCGTAAAAATGAAAGCAAAAATATTTTTTGTTCATCAGACTCAAAGCTAATATCTGAAAAATCCGTGCTAATAGAGCTTAGGATTCTATCGACATTGCGATAGGTGAGTCTTCCGGATATGACTGCAAATAAGCCTGAAAGCACATCATTAGTGTCTAAATGATAGGCGCGCAAAAAATGTGTATAGGCATTATCATAATCTCCCATTTGGGCATAAATCACCCCCATATTGTAATGCAAAATTGCGTGATTTGGGTAGATTGCAAGGGCTTGGATCATATAATCCCTAGCCTTTCGTATGTTGTTTTGATATGCTTCTCTAAGTGCTAGTGTGATAATTTGATTAACTTTAGCAATCCCGCCACCTTCACCTAGCGCACTTTGTGCAAGTTCTATGTTATTTATTTTTGCTTGTATGCCACCTTCTTGAATCATCTCAAGACTTTGTTTGGCATCAAAGACTCTAAAGGGTGCATAATAATACACAATCTTATATCCCAAAATTTGCTCATGCTCAAACCTACGATTCCAAAAACTCTCTTGTGCTTTGTTGATGTCAAAAAGTTCATCTTTGAGTTTAACGCGTATAGGATAGAGGCTAAGATCTGGATTTTTTTCATCTTGACGCATCATACGATTGAGAATACTAACGCTTTCTTTGAAATTACCTAGCTTGAGTTCAATGAGTTGGAGGGACATAAGCGCATATGGATCTTTAGCAAATGTGCTTAGATATTCATAGAGATATTGTCGTGCTTGTTTGTATTCGCCCAAACGCGCATGGAGTTGTGCGATAGCGAGATTATCCTGTTTGGTAGGTGTTTTTTTGAGTGTCGCAAGGGCATTATAATCATCATTAAACAGCAAGAAAACACGCGCAGCAAGTTTATTGTTGTGTGTTTGATAGCTTTGGGAATTTGGGTTTAATAATGAAGAGAGCGATTCAAAATAAAAACCCTTATAGATATCAACAAGGCTATATAAAAGTGAGTAAAAAGATTGTTTATTGGCTTCAAGAAGATGTGAGGAGCTAATGCCCACATAATACTCCACCAACTCTTCTTTGCCCAATTTATGAGCCGCATATGCAGCATTAATGGCACTCACTGCTACATCTTCACCTGATGCAATCGCCATATCAAAGGATTGTAGGGCTTGTTGGTATTCTTTTTCTTTGAGTTTAATCACACCAAGATTATATCCTGCAAGAGATTGTGAGAAAATAGCAATTTGTTCAAACAAATCTAGCGCTTCTAGTTTATCGCCTTGTTCATAGAGTAGATTTGCTTTTTTAATCATCTGCCCTAGCTCACTAGCATCAATGCTATTTTTTTGTGAGAGTTGTTTTACTTGTGGTGCTTGAGATATTTTGGTAGGTTTTGGTTGGGGTGGTGGTGGCAAATCCTCCTCTTTGTCGCCTCTAAGGGCAAACAACACAAGTCCAATGATAAGTAAAAGTATGCTAATCCCTGCACCAATGAGTGCAAAGAGAAGCTTTTTATTGCTTTTTATTGCTTGAATATTTATGGCATTAAGAGGTATTTTTTGCAAGATTGGCGCTAAGAGAGTAGCGATTTTTTGCTTGATACCACTCTTTTGTTCTTGGTTATTTGCAGAATCTTGCTCGCTTGTTTCTTGTGTGTTTGGATCATTAAGATCTACTTCTTGTGCCGCCATAGCCTACCTTAGAGATATTTTTGCAAAACTTTTGGGATTGTAATACTTCCATCTTGGTTTTGGAAATTTTCCATAATGGCAATAAGTGTGCGCCCCACAGCAAGTGCAGAGCCATTGAGTGTATGCACGAGTGTATTTTTTTTCTCATCTTTATAGCGGATTTTTGCTCTACGCGCTTGAAAATCTCTTGTATTGGAGATAGAGCTAATCTCGCGGTAGCAATTTTGCCCAGGTAGCCACACTTCGATATCCACGGTGTTACTTGCACTAAATCCAAGATCACCACCACAAAGTTGCACGAGGCGATGAGGAAGTTCTAGCGCTTCTAAGATTCCACTAGCAGTTTGTATCATTTTTTCTTGCATTGTATCGCTTTGCTCTGGGTGTGTGATAGCGACAAGCTCGACTTTATCAAATTGGTGTTGGCGAATCATACCCCTTGTATCGCGCCCCGCACTTCCAGCTTCTTTGCGAAAACATGGCGTATAAGCAGTAAGCATAATAGGCAATGAATCTTTAGGAATAATGCAGTCATTATAGAGATTGGTGAGTGTGATTTCAGATGTTGAGATGAGGTAGAGTTCATGCATTTTACTTTCTTGTGAATCTAATTCTTCAATTTGGGTTTTGACCTTAAACATATCTTCCTCAAATTTTGGTAGCTGTCCCGTGCCAAAGAGGCAATGTGCATTAGTGAGTAATGGTGTGCTTACCATTTCAAATCCTGCTTGTTGATTATAATCTAGCATAAAATTAATAAGCGCACGATTGAGCTTAGCGCCCATACCACGTAGGACACTAAAGCGACTTTTGGCAAGCTTAACTCCTGCTTCAAAGTCAATCCAACCATTTTCTTGAGCAAGTTCCCAATGCTCCTTTGGCGTGAAGTCAAAGACTCTAGGCGTGAGAATCTTGGCAAGTTCTATGTTGTCGCGCTCATCTTCTCCTTTTGGTGTTTTAGAATCTGGAATATTAGGGATTGTGTGTGCGAGTGTTTGGAGTGCAGATTCTATATCAGAGAGTGTAGCTTGGGTTTGTGCTAGTTTTTGTTTGTTGGCATCTAGTTGGACTTTTAGTTCATCGGTATTTTTGCCTTGCGCTCTATATTGCCCAAAAAGTTTAGAAGTTTTGTTTTGGTAGGCTTGAAGTTCCTCTAAATCTTGTTTGCATTTTTTATGTGCGTTGGCTAGATCGTGGAGTTGTGTCAAAGTCTGCGCGCTCACTTTTTTGATAGCAAGTTTTTCTTGCACAGATTGAAAATCAGTAAAAATTGCCTTTATATCAATCATATTCTTCCCTCTATACAATCCTAATTTTCTTGTAGGCAAAGCATTTGTTATTCCCTTTATACAAGTGCTATGAAGTGAAAATTAAAGTTTTTTATATTACAATCCCCACTATGCCTATAATTTTTTGGAAGGTTATGTGATGTTTGGTGTGGGTATTTTTGAAATTTTGGTAGTTTTGGTAGTAGCGGTGATTTTTTTGGGACCAGATAAATTGCCTCAAGCGATAGTAGATGTCACAAAATTTTTCCGTGCTATCAAAAAAACTATCAATGAAGCCAAAGATACATTTGATAAAGAAGTCCAAATCAGCGAACTAAAAAAAGAAGCCCTTGGGTATAAAAAACTTTTTGAAGAGAATCTCAATGCCACAAAGAGTGAAGTTGATACTATCACAAAGGACTTCAAAGAGCTTAGCAATCTCTCGCTTAATAATCCCACAAATGCACCTATTCCCACACATCCGCAAAAAAGTGCAGAATCTCGCGCCCTAGAATCCCTTAATTTTCAAAGCGCACAGCTTGATGCAGACATCGGGATAACCCATAGCACACAAGATTCTATAACATCTACATCAGATTGTGTTGCCTTAGATTCTCCGCAAACCACACAATCTACACATACAAGTGAATCTATGGATTCGCCTAAAGGAGCTTAGAGTAATGTTTGAAGATCTAAAACCTCATTTGCAGGACTTACGCAAACGACTTATTATCTCTGTCGTGGTGCTTATTCTTAGCTTTGGGATATGCTTTAATTTTTGGGGTGTGATTTTTGATTGGGTTGCCGCACCTATTAATAGTGCTTTAGAAAATGAATCTATTAAGGCACATTTAGCCGCTCTTACAATTTTAGAAAATATTTTTGTTGCGTTAAAAGTCGCGTTTTTTGCCGCGCTTGTCATTTCTATGCCTGTGATTTTTTGGCAATTTTGGCTTTTTATCGCGCCGGGTTTATATAAGCACGAGAAAAAAATCGTTTTACCATTTGTGGCTTTTGCGAGTGTGATGTTTTTGAGTGGTGTATTTTTTGCGTATTACATTGTGTTGCCTGTTGTGATTGAAAATGTCTTGTTGTTTGGGAGTGATAAATTTGAGGGAAGCTTGAGTGCAGAAAATTATGTTATGTTTTTTACGCGCCTTGTTATAGGTTTTGGTATCGCATTTGAATTGCCTGTGCTTAGCTATTTTTTAGCCAAAGTAGGACTTATCACCGATGCAAGTCTCAAAAATTTCTTTAAATACGCTGTGGTTATTATTTTTGTCATCGCTGCGATTATCACGCCTCCAGATGTGCTTTCACAAGTGTTTTTGGCAATTCCTCTTATAGGGCTTTATGGCCTTTCAATTATCATCGCGCGTTTTGTTAATCCTGCGCCAAAAGACATAGATGATGATGCCCCAAACACCGATGAATCTAATATTTCACCTTCAGCCCAAAATACCTAAGCTCCATGCAAGAACATTTATTACCAAGTGATTTTAGCCTCTTGAGCTATGATTATACTCTCCCTCAAGAGCTTATCGCTATGCACCCAACTTCTCCACGTCGTGATGGGAAATTGCTTGTGTATTATCGCAATAGTGGGGAGATTAGGCATTGTCATTTTAGGGATTTTAGCGATATTGTCCCAAGGGATTATACGCTTGTGTGCAATGATACAAAAGTGCTAAGAGCGCGGTTATATGGCTATAAACAAGGGGGCGAGAGTATACGAGAGATTTTGTTTCACAAAGCCTATAGTGTAGATTCTACTCCTAGTTTTTTGGTGCAAATACGAGGGCGAGTAAAGCGTGGCACAGAGTTTAGAATCTGTGATCACAATCATTGTCCAACTAACTTTAGTATGCGTGTGCTAGAGGTTTTGGATAATGGGTTGCGCGTGGTGTCGTTTTATGATGATACGCGTAATGCACCCCTACATCTCACCGATCTTTATGCAATGCTTGAAGCATTTGGACATATGCCACTACCGCCATATATGAAGCGCCAAGATACGCTACAAGATAGTATAGATTATCAAAGTGCATTTGCAAAAAATGAGGGTGCTGTAGCCGCTCCTACAGCAAGTTTGCATTTTAGTGATGAGGATTTTTCCTATCTTAAAGCTCTGTATGATGTATGTTATATTACATTGCATGTGGGTGCTGGGACATTTGCCAATGTCGAGGCACAAGACATACGCACTCACATTATGCATACAGAATCTTATGCTATCACGCCAAAAGCGCGTGAAAAGATTCTAGGAGATTCTAAACTCTTGTGTATAGGCACGACAGCTGCTCGTGCAGTGGAGTATTTTTGGCGTGTGAGAGAGACTCAAGGCTTGTGTGATTTATTTTTGCACCCCGGTAATACGCCTAAGCGTGTTGATGCACTTCTGACAAATTTTCATTTCCCAAAAAGCACCTTATTAATGCTTGTGAGTGCATTTGTCAGTCGTGAGGAGATGATACGAATCTATACATGCGCCATAGCACATAAGTATAAGTTTTTTTCCTATGGCGATGGTATGTTGATACTCTAATGGAGGTAGGCGATGAATGATGTGTTAGAGTATTGCAAATCCATAGGGATTACATTGCACGATGAGGTGGCAGCTAAACTAGAAATGTATGCGAGAGAACTTTTAGAATGGAATAAGATTCATAATCTTAGTGGCGCTAGCACGCTAGATTCACTCAAAGAAAATATTATAGATTCTTTGTATCCTTTGCGTTTTGTCGATGAGTTTTCAAGTTGCCTTGATATAGGGAGCGGTGGTGGCTTTCCGGCGATTGTGCTTGCTATAGCGTTGCCAAATGTGCGATTTACACTCACAGAACCAAGAGTGAAGCGTTTTGCATTTTTGCAATATATAATCGCCCAACTCACGCTTAGCAATACTCGTGTGTTTGCTGCGCGTATCCAAGAAATTCCTATCGCAGAGGTAAATAATATCGACCTTATCACTTCAAGGGCGGTAATGAGTGTAGAAGAGATTATGCATTATGGGAGAAAATTTTTAAGCCACAATGGGCATTATTTATTGTTTAAGGGATCGAATTTCAAAAAAGAATTATCATATATGAGCGTGGAAGAATGTTTTAGCAGAAATGAGAGAATCTATTTTTACAAAAAGGGGTAAGCGATGAAATTTTTGATTATTGTTGTGGCACTTTTTGCCGTGGTGTGGTTTGTGTTTTTGCGTCCAAGTCTAAAATCTAGTATGCCAAGATCACGCCACAAGGATTTGCCAAGTGAGACTATGCAAGAATGTTGTGTGTGTGGCGTGTTTGTCTCTCAAAAAGAGGGCATTATACAAGGTGAGAAGTTTTTTTGTTCTAAAGCGTGTAAGACAAAGGCTACAAAATGCTAATTTTTGGCTACCCCAACCTAGAGGCTCCAAAGTTTCGCTACATTCAGAATCTTGAAGATATTGCCAAGAGTAAAAATGAGGAAATTGTGTGGTTTTATGCAAAGCAAGATAGGGATTTTGCGCTTTTGGGGCATTGTGTGCGTTGTGGGATTGCGTGTGCAGTGAGAGTAGATGATGTGCTAGATTTTGTCTTGTGTGCGAGTTTGAAGCCCATGTATTGTATTGTAGATGATGATCCTAAGCCATATCAAGAGATTGCTGAAACATATGTATTAGATTCTAAGGTGCTTGGTGTCATTACGCACAAAGAGCAGATTGTGTCAATGGCGCACAAAGGCATCGATGGTGTGATTTTTGCTTCGTGGCTTGAGGTTTAATACAAAAGGGAATATGTATTGCTTTACTCATAGAAGTTTATTATAAGAAGGGATTCTATGGGAACAAAGAGGCTTTTGGTAAGTATCGCATTAAGTAGTATGCTTGTGGCGTATGATTTTGATGCTACAAAATTCCAAAGCACAGAGTGGAGTGAATTTAAAGAACAACAGGGAAGCACACCAGCCTATGTGTGGGATAATCAAAACAATAATAATCCAGTAGGCGTGGGCGTTGGATTTCGCTTTAGTGGTGAAAATATTTACTTTACCAAGGACAACACGCAAGTAAATACTAACAATATTAATGATATTTGGATTATTGGCTCAAGTGGACATAGATATATCTTTTTAGATTTTACAAATAACACAAGAAAATACAATGCATTAGGACTTCATTTCCGTGGCGGTAGCACAACTACAGCTACAAGCACTTATGTGTTGTTGAATACCCAATACACCGATGATAATGGCTTAATCGTGCGTGGATTATATTTTAATCCAACTTCAAGCTATGGGAAAGTGCTTCTTTCTATCATCGGTTATGATGGTAATACACAGGGACCCTGCAAGACTGATACAACAGGTTGTGCGCCTGTAAGTAATAATTCTTTATTTGTGTTGCGTGGCACTGATGTCAATGATAATATCTTGCAGCGCTACTATAGTCATGATATCGTGTTTGGCACTCCTGTATATGGTGAAAACTTCGGCACTGCTGTGAGAGATTCACAATTCAAAGGCACAAAGATTGATTTTAGCGGTGGGTATTGGGATACAACTGGCACAGAGCAGAACAACGGCACAGCAAATACCCTTGCACAAACACTAACCTTTAATGGATCTAATGCGATTGAAAAAGATTCTGTGGAGTTTCGTATCGGTAGTGGTAATACGACATTGCGCCTCTCAAATCTTGGCACAAAATCCCTTTCTTTTGGTAACCTCACTACAACTTCAAAACTTGCGCTAGATTCTGTGGGAAGCTCGATTGCTGGTAATATTCTTTATGGTAATGACACTAACTCAAAGCTTAATCTTATCTTTGCTAATAATAGCCAAAATGTCACGCTAAGCGATAGGACAACCCAAGCGCTTAGTAGCATTATTAGTAATTCTAGTTATCTAGGTGGCACAATTGCTAATGGTGCAAATGGTGCAGGAACTATTGGTATTAATGATAGTGCACAAGTTACTTTCATCGGTGCTTCTTCACATCGTTTTGGCACTACAACTACACCACAAGATAGTTTTCAATTTATCGGATCAGCAGATCCTACGACATCTACCACAAATAAAGTCTTATTTCTCAATGCTGGGAATCTAAATGGTTCAATTTTTTCTACCACGACATCAAATGCCACCGCAAACCCTGCAACTTCCAAAATCAATTTTACCCTTGCTGGCACAAGTGTTACAAACTTAACGATGAGTGATTCTAATTCCACAGGCACTCCTACCACAACCAACCAAAACACGCTTAATGCAGTATTTAGCAGTAGTGCTGGTAGCTGGAATAGCACAGATTCTAATCTCGCCTCATATTTTGAATCTATAGCTACACAAACCTCTAAGCTAAGCGGCAATGTAACTCTTGGTGATAGTGCAAAGGTAAATATCGTATTTAATGGCGCTGGGACGCATGATTTTAGCTCAAGCACTACTACTATCAAAGGCGGTAGCGCAGATTCACAGATTATCTTTAACAATGCCAATGGCACAAGCGCTGGAACTTTGAGCTTAGATTCTATCAAGGACTTTAAAGGCTCTATCTTAGCTTTTAATACCAATATAACTCCACAAACTACCACGACTATTACCACTCGTGCTACACCTCTTGCTACAGCCACAGGAGCAAATTTTACATATATTTTTAATGGTTATGGTGCAAATATCGCCTCTCAAGCAACACTCCAAGCCAAAAATGCCATAAATGATCTCCTTAGCACCTTTAATAATGCAAGTAATGGCTTAGCAAATTATAATGTCAATAGTCTCACGGCTACAACAAGCCTAAATACGAATGTCATTACTGCTAATACACAAAATACGCATTTTGTCTTTGTGGGGAGTGGGGCGATTGGTAGTGGTGCTAATCTCTCACAAGCACAATACAATAATGTCAAATACACCTTTGTAGATTTTGGTGAGGTAGATCTCCAAAATACCACGAAATATGGATCTGCCACGATCGCACTTGCTGGTAATAGTTGGGTGCGTAGCAATATAGATGTTGCTTATAACGGAACACTTGATGTCTCGTATGCAAATAATGCTTTGCCACAGAGTTTTTTTGATAATCATCTCTATGGGACTACAAAAAAAGATGTGGTGTTAGATTTTGGTGGAGATGTGGCAAATGGACAAAATTATACAAGATTCCATAATGGATTTATCGTTGAGGGAACCAATGATAGCACCTATATTTTTAGCAATATTGGTGGTTGGCTAGATTTGAGTAAAAAAGCTGACCAAAGTAATTATACTGCAAGTTTTGACACCAATGGAGATGGGACTAATGATAAGACAATTACTTTAAATAATGTTTCTACGCTCCAAAATGCGCTTATTGCCAATGGAATTAACTTTTATGTAGATCAGACAAGCAACAAAGGTGCTACCATTGGCTTTAGAGATACCAATATTACAGGGGATTTGAGCGATGAATCTTTTGGGATTGATGCGGTGTTTAACACAAGCGGTAATCTTGTAGAAAATACCTATGTTGATGCAAGTGGCAATCGCGTATCTGTCATAGAATCTGGGAGTGCGAAATATTCACAATTTGTAGGCAATATCGCTGGGAGCTCTAAAAAACGCATTACATTTATCGGCGCAGATTCTTTTAGCCAAAACCTTACAATCTCTGGAGGCACGATAGATTCACAATATAATTTTTATAATGCCGGAGTTTTCACCCAAGCGCTCATAGATAAGATTGTAACAAACACGACTACTGGCACAACTAGCACTACTTCATTAGGAAGCTTTAGTTTTGATGGTGGCACGAGTATTTATGCCAACATCACCAAAGATGCTTCCACGATCAATGGTGCTACTGGAGGCAATAAGCAAGACACAGAATCTATTAATATTGGTGTCAATACTCCTACTAGCACACTTCCTGAATTTACACAAGGCACACTTATGCAAGGCACACTAGGAGGTGATATTACCAAAAATGCGAAATTTGCTAGTGGCTCTTCGGTAGTGATTTCTGGAGGCAATTCAAGTTCGGTATATGATTTTTCACTCTCTAGTGATAATGCACTGATTGTAACCAAACTAGATTTTGCAAACTCTAAGCGCGTGACAAATGGCACAATTGCCGCCAATGGAGATACATTATATAGCAAAATCGTAGGCTTAGACGGACTTACAAGCATTGCTGGGACATTGAGTAATACCACGATTGGCACAGATTCTACATCAGCTAATCAAGTGCGATTTGTGGGCAATGCAAATAGATCAGGTGGGCATTGGTTTGTTACCGAATCTAGCACGATAGATTCGCTTGTGCTCTCCAATGATTTCTCACTTCTCACAAGTGCAAATATCCGCAGTGGCACACATAACAATGCCTTAGCAATTGTGGATCTTGCTACATATGATTGGCAAGGACGCTGTCATAATGGCTCTACAACCTGCAATACTACAAATGGTGGCACAACTTCTTATGATTATTATGATCTTGTTACGCGCGATTTGGGGTTAGGGTTTGCCAAAAAAACACTCACTATCGCACCCTCTATGATGAATAATGGCACTGCTACTACCTATAATTCATTCTTTTCTTCAAATAATGGGGTATTTCGCTTGGGACTGAATCTCTCTGCAAGTGGCAATGATAAAGCCGATGAAATCCGCGTGATTCTCACACAAGCTATGCAAGGTAGCGAAAACAGAATCCAACTTATCCAAAGTGCTAGCACAGCACAGCCTTATGAATATACAGGTGGAGAGAAAATCTATGTAGCAAGTGTGATAGATTCTACAGCTCCTACAACTACTGCCACAGGACCGAATCTATCTGTATCCGATACTGCTTTTAGGGCTACAGAGCAATATTTGGGGCTTGGAATCTTCCGCACGACTTTAGCCACAGAAGGTAATACACAACTTAACGCAAGCGATTTTGGCAACAACCCTTCACTTACTCAGAATCAAACTTATTGGGGCAAACAATGGTATATCCAATCAATTCATATAGAAAGTATCGATGATGCAATACTCCAAAGTGAGGTGATTAATCCTCTTGAGGGCGCTTTGCTAACACCATATTTTAATCTCTATACCGAAACAAACAATATGGCAAAGCGTATGGGAGAGCTTAGGGGTGCTAATGATGCGAGTGGTGCTTGGGTGAAAGTTATCAAAGGTGCAATGTCTGGCACAAATGGCTACACTGCAAATAATACTGGCGTGCAAGGAGGCTTTGATAAACGCACAGATAATGGCGATACACGCGTGTATTGGGGCGTAGTGGGAAGTTTTATGAATGCGTGGGGAAATAACTATGGCTTAAACTTGCAATCTAGTAGCTTTGCGTTGGGCTTTTATCGCTCGGCACTTTTTGCAAACAATAGTTATTTTGATATCGTAGGAAAATATATCTATTCACAAAATACCTACAACACATCGACACTAAGCTTTGGTGGCAAAGATAGTAGCGGTGTTAATTCGGCGTATGTAAGTGCGGAGTATGGCAAAAGGTTTGGATTTAAAAATATGCGTGGTTTCTTTTTGCAACCTCAAGCTGAAGTCATAGCCGGATATATCGGTGCTCAACAGCTAAGCTTTGCTAATCCTCTCGTAACGCTTAATGTAGATTCTAAAGCGTCTTTTGCGTTGATTGGGCGTGTGGGTGCTGATGTGTTGTCAAACTTTAGGGTTGGTAGCAGAGGAGGATTTTGGCGGGTAGGGGCAAGTTTTGTCCAAGATTTTGCAAATCGAGGTCAAGTTACTATAGATGATAATATCCAAACCACTGCTTCACGCACACACACGATTAGCCCAGATTTTCGTTTGTTGTTAAGCGCAGGGCTAGATATGCGACTTTCTCAAAATTCAAGAGTGTATTTTGAAATTGATAAGAGTTTCTTTGGCTCATATAACCTTAGCTATGTTATATCCGCGGGATTCCGCTATAACTTTGGCGCAAATCCAAACCGCCGCACCCCGCAGAGTTACCCAAACTTTTATGAGCAACAATATGTCAATACATATGAGCAATAAGGCATAAATTATTTTTTTATGCCTCTAGTTTATAGCCCACGCCTCGCACAGAGATAATGTATTGTGGGTTTTTGGGGTTTTCTTCTATTTTGGATCGTAGTCTGCCTATGATAACATCAATACTTTTATTGGAGCTTTCTGGATTGATAGATTCAGATTCTATAGCGATTGCTTCACGCGAAAATACATGACCACGCTTACTAATTAAAAGTGTGAGAATCTCATACTCTGCGCGCGTGAGATCGAGTTTTTTATCTTTGAAAAAGACTTGTCGGCTGTGCTTGTCAATCTTAAATACTGAATCTTTTTCTTTGTTTTGTTCTTTTGGATTTTTTTTGTTGTAACGACGCAAAAGTGAGTGAATCCGCGCCACAAGCTCCTTTGGATCATAAGGCTTTGGCAAATAGTCATCTGCACCATATTCTAGGGCTTTGACTTTATCATCGACATCACTTCTTGCCGAAGAAATGATAATGGGGATATTTTTTTGCTTGGCAACGCGCTTACAAACTTCTAGCCCATCGAGATTTGGCAATGTAAGATCTAGGAGCAAAATATCAAAATGCTTGGCATTAACAGCACTCATTCCTGTATATGGTTCATCATAGTTTGTTACATTCATATCGTGTTTTTTGAGATAATCGCTCAAAATTTCTGCAAGTTCTACATCATCTTCAATCATCAAAACTTCTAACATAGCACACTCCTAATACAATGTGTAAATGCGCTATTATACTCTAAGCGGAATTATTGCAAGGTAAAAAATGGGATTTCTATATGTATTTACAGAAGCGGAAGTCTAAAAAGTAACTTTATATGCACCCCTTTGGAAGTCAAAGAGGCGCAAGGAGGATTATAGTTTGTCAGCGTTTTGGCTTAGGTATTCTGCTACACCTTTAGCATTGGCTACCATACCTTTATCGCCTTTGTTCCAACCAGCAGGGCATACTTCGCCGTGTTGTTCAAAGTGAAGTAATGCATCACACATTCTAAGCATTTCATCAACATTTCTACCAAGTGGAAGATCGTTGATAACTGCGTGGCGAACAACTTTGTTTCTGTCGATAAGGAAGCTTCCGCGTAATGCTACCGCACCACCAAAAAGCACATCATAATCGCGAGAAATTTGTTTTGTGATATCAGAAACCATTGGGAATGTTACCGCACCGATACCACCTTCTTTTACTGGAGTGTTTCTCCATGCAAAATGCACTTCTTTAGAGTCAATAGACACACCAATAACGCTAAATCCTCTTTCTGCAAAATCTTTTACTCTGTGATCAAAAGCGATAATTTCGCTAGGGCATACGAATGTAAAGTCTTTTGGCCAAAAGAAAATAACAGCACCATTTTTACCAATGTTGCTATAAAGATTGAAGTTATCATCAAATGTGCCATCGGCTTTGATTGCTTCTGCTGTGAAGTCTGGGGCTTGTTTTGTAACTAACATGTAGTCTCCTTAATAAAAATTTTTGATAACAAATTATTATCATAAGTGGGATTGTAATGCAAATAGGTAACAAGAAACTAAATTTTTAAGAAATTTTATCTAAAGATAATACATCTCTTAAGGTTTGGGTGCTATAGTTCGGACATTATTAGCTTTAAGATTCTATTAAGGAGGAATGTATGACACAATCTTATCTCAAGCAATTTCCTAATGAAAATGGATTTTTTGGCAAATTTGGTGGAAGCTTTGTGCCAGAGCCTATTGCTAAGGCTATGGAAGAGATTAATCAAGCCTACAATCTTATCGCGCAAAATAGCGATTTTATCGCAGAGCTTCGCAAGATTCGCAAACACTTTCAAGGGCGTCCTACACCAATTTATTTTGCACATAATCTAACCAAAGAATATGGCGGTGCGGGAATCTATCTCAAGCGAGAGGATTTAAATCACACCGGCGCTCACAAGCTTAATCATTGTATGGGCGAGGCACTTTTGGCAAAATTTATGGGCAAAAAGAAGCTTATAGCAGAAACTGGAGCAGGGCAACATGGCGTGGCTTTGGCTACTGCTGCAGCGTATTTTGGGCTAGAGTGTGAGATTCATATGGGTGAGGTGGATATAGCAAAAGAACACCCAAATGTCGTGCGTATGAAGATTTTGGGGGCTAAGGTTGTGAGTGTAAGTCGTGGAGCCAAAACACTTAAAGAAGCTGTAGATTCAGCCTTTGAAGCATATTTGAGTGATCCAAAAAACACGATGTATGCCATTGGTTCTGTGGTAGGTCCTCACCCATTTCCTAAAATGGTGCGTGATTTTCAAGCGATTGTGGGTATTGAATCTAAAGAGCAATTTTTGGAGATGACAGGGGAGTTACCAGATATTGTGTGTGCGTGTGTGGGTGGCGGAAGCAATGCTATGGGAATTTTTAGTGGTTTTATTGATGATACCATAGATCTTGTGGGTGTGGAGCCACTAGGGCGTGGCAGTGCGCTTGGAGAGCATGCAGCAAGTCTAAGCTATGGAAGTGAGGGTGTGATGCACGGATTTAATAGCATAATGCTTAAAGATTCTCAAGGAGAACCAGCGCCGGTATATAGTGTGGCAAGTGGGCTTGATTACCCAAGTGTGGGACCAGAACACGCGTATTTGCATAGTATCGGACGCACAAAGATTGCAGCTATTAGTGATAAGGAAGCCATTAGTGCGTTTTTTGCGTTGAGTAAAAAAGAGGGCATTATCCCTGCTATTGAATCTAGTCATGCTCTAGCCTATGCGCTAAAGATTGCACCAGAATTAAAGGGTAAAAAAATTCTTGTGAATCTTAGTGGTAGAGGGGATAAGGATATCGATTTTGTGGTAGAAAAATATGGCTATGGCGAGTGAGAAAAGATACATTTAGATTGTATCTTTAAAAATATGCCTGAATCTTGAGCCAAAAATTTCTACCCGGCTCATAAACACGCGTATTTACAGGATTATCAAGCATATTGATTGCTACGCTATTGCGTGAGAGATGATACGCATAGAGTGTGTTTGTGAGATTTTCTACACCAAAAAGAAACGAGAGTTTTTTGTATGTGTAGCCACCATAGGCATTGAGGGTATAAAACCCTGCACTTGCGCCTAGATCTTTGCCTACGACATTACCATAATCTATTCTATAGCGGTGTTGTGCGGCATTGCTATACATATCCGCGCGCACAAACCACCCACCTTTTTGCAATGTCATACCCACTTGGGCAGTAAGTGGAGCGATTTGTGGTAGGGGCGCGTGTGCATTGAGATCTTGCGCATATGTGTAAGAAAGTGATCCATACACAGAAAGCATATCAAAAAATTTATATCGTGCTTCTAGCTCCCCACCTAACATTCTAGCATTGGTATTTAATGCACTTGTGTTTGCACCATAATACAAGAGTATATAATCCCACATTTGAGAATAAAATCCAAGCGCACTAATAGAGGCATTATGTGTGTAATATAGCACACCAAAATCAAGCTGTGTATTTGTTTCTGGCGCGAGATTCATACCATTGATTTTTGATTTTTCCCAAAAATCCGCCCCACGCTGTGCCACCCCAATACCTGCAAAAAATGTAGTATGTGGCAGATAATATTCATAACGCCCAAATCCGCTAAAGAGATTTTCGAGCTTTTGTGTGTTTGTAGCAAATTGTGATGTGTGTAGGGCATCATAACGCATTCCAAAGAATATGCCATAATGAAAATCCCCTAATACTTCGCCTTGCACAAACATACCGAGATTTTGGAATCTAAAATTTGGCGCAAAAGGTGTATTTGCAAGTGTTTGATTGGCAATTTGGGCATTGGGTAATCCACTCACTTGGCGTAGATCATGTTCATCGTGGTTATACATTGATCCTACATAGAGCTTAAGAATATCAGTGGGCTTAAGAGTAAGTTCAATTTTTGCGCCATTTGCAGTGCGTTTTGGGTTATTGATACTGAAGTTTTGCGTGCTATTTGGGCGCAAGGTAAAATTATCCATACTATGATCTATACTATTGTGCCATGCGCGTATGTCTAGCAAAGGAATGCTTGGTGAGATTTTTTGTTGAAATTTGAGCATAAAAGACTTGCGATCAAAGCTTCTGCCATCCATACCCCTATCCGCATAGGCAGCTTCTCCATTGCTTACATCAGCAGAGAGTTCAATAAGTGTATCTTTTGTAGGTGTAAGTGTGCCTATGAGACTAACTGATTGTCTATTATATGCTGAATGGATTGTTTTTGCGTTGGCTGCTTTATAGTCATTGGAGCTATAATCTGATGCAATAATGCCTAATGATCCATATTTGCCACCCACAAGTGCCGAGGCATTAAAATCTTTGTGGTTAAAGCTCCCATATAGCATATTGGCATTTGCCCTAAAGGTATTAGATTCTAATCGCACACTTTCTCTATCAAAAAGCAACCCACCAGCTATAAGTGCACCATAACGCACATCTTGTGGTCCTTTGAGAATTGTGAGTGTGTCATAATTTTGGGAGAATAAATAGGTGAGTGTTGTATCCATTCTCCCACCACAGCCACCATTGAGTATGCCACCATTTATGAGTATAGGAAGCCTTGAGCCTCCTTGTGATCGATAATATACTTCACTGCCACCGCCACCCTTGCGCGTCATAGAGAATCCAGATACATATGTAAGTGATTTGGCTATGTTGTTTGTTAGCATTTCTGATTGCTCTAAACTTGTGGTGGTTGTATTTGGGAGCGTTTTTGTATATAGGACTGATTGGAGGGTTGTTTTGGTATGAAGCTCTTGAGTGCAGAGATATGACATACCACAAAGATTATATATGAGAATCTTACGCATTACCCCTCCCTACATAAGCAGCACACTGATTGTAAGTCGCATTGTAGCCAAAAGTAATACCTAGATTCTTAAAAAGGAGCACAAATAAGAAAAGATATTTTTGCTTGTTACATTATTTAACAAGCAAATTGTATTGTTATACATTGCAAAAAACTAAAAACACAATACATATTTTCATTTTTTTGCTATCATTGCACTACCCAAATTTTTTTACTTTCAAAGGATATGGACAATGAAAAAATCGTTTCTTTTCACTTCAGAATCTGTAACTGAAGGACACCCAGACAAAATGGCAGACCAAATTAGTGATGCAGTTTTAGACTACATCATTGAGCGCGATAAAAATGCTCGTGTTGCCTGTGAAACACTAGTAAGCAATGGTTTTTGTGTGATTGCAGGAGAGCTTAAAACAAGCGTATATGCTCCTATGCAAGAAATTGCGCGTAAAGTTGTAAAAGAGATTGGCTACACAGATGCGTTGTATGGTTTTGACTATCGATCTGCCGCGGTGCTTAATGGTATCGGTGAGCAAAGCCCAGATATTAACCAAGGTGTGGATAGAGCTGATGGTGAGATTGGTGCAGGGGATCAAGGGCTTATGTTTGGTTATGCATGTAGAGAGACTGATACGCTTATGCCTTTGCCTATTTGGCTTTCTCATAGACTTACAGAGGGATTAGCTGCTAAGAGAAAAGATGGAAGTTTGCCATTTTTGCGACCAGATGGTAAGTCTCAAGTAACAGTGCGCTATGAAGATGGTGTGCCAGTGGCTATTGATACGATTGTGATTTCTACGCAACATAGCCCAGAGACACAACAAACACATTTGCGAGATGCTGTGATTGAAGAGATTGTTCAAAAGGTGATTCCTGCAAAATATTTAAGTGATAATATTCGTTATTTTGTGAATCCTACAGGAAAATTTGTTATCGGAGGACCACAAGGCGATGCAGGTTTGACAGGGCGTAAAATCATCGTGGATACATATGGTGGTAGCTGTCCGCATGGAGGTGGTGCTTTTAGTGGTAAAGATCCAAGCAAAGTGGATAGAAGTGCAGCCTATGCTGCGCGTTATGTCGCCAAAAACCTTGTAGCAAGTGGTGTGTGTGATAAAGCAGTGGTGCAAGTAGCATACGCTATTGGTGTGGTAGAGCCAGTATCGATTTTGGTTGATACACAAGGCACAGGTAAAGTAGAAGATTCAAAACTTACTGAATGTGTGAAACATGTATTCCGTTTGACACCAAAGGGCATTATTGAATCTCTTGACCTCTTACGCCCAATCTACCAAAAAACAGCAGCTTATGGACATTTTGGACGAGAGTTGCCAGAGTTTAGTTGGGAAAAAACCGACAAAGTTGAGGCGATTAAAGATTTTTGTGGTCTTAAATAACTTCTCCAAGATTCACAAACACTCACATTGAGTGTTTGTGGCTATACACACGACAACCAAACAATCCAATAAATTAGCTTGTAACTTTGCTATAAGATGATTTATGATGCTTCCATAGTTAAAGCCTTGTAGCCTTATGTTTTAATATTGAAATTTTTGCAGTGCTAGGTTTTGTTACGGATAAAAATCTTGATTTAAGCATTGTATTTGTCTATGTGATATGGATTAGCATTATGTGTGTGGCAAGGAGCTTGGTAAATTTTAGGTTGTGTGTTAGCAATTTGCTAAGTATATAGGCTATGTATGCGTTGTATACTCATTTGCTTTACTAAATTGCATTGTTGTGTATATGGCGATGTGGATTATATACGCAGTTATTAGAATCGTGTTATTATCAAGTGATGTATCTGCCTCATCTTTAGCAGTGAGCTTTAAAAATATAGCTTAGATGCGTTTTATAGTGTAGATGACAAAGATGTAGACAAGGAGGCTTTAAATGAGATATATTTTTTATCTTTGTTTTATTATAAGTGGGTTATTTCCTATTTATGCGTTACAAGCGCAAGATAACACTATATGTGTGCCTAATGATATAAAGCTAGAAAAAGTGGCTTTATGGCGCGATACATATCGTGTTAATACCAATAATGCAACACTCTATAGTGTGCCAAATGAGCAATGCAAACTTGAAAGCGTGTTACCCACAGACACAAAGTTAAAGGTGCTTGGCAAGGTGGCTGATTATTATCTCATTACAGACAATAAAAACACACAAGCCTATATTCACACACAAGATGTGAGTTTGAGTGGCATAAGTTTTAACTTTTATTTTACGCTTGTGAGTATGGTAGCTGTTTTGTTGCTTGGTCGCTTTATTATTGAGCGTGTAAAAATATTACAAGATTATAATATACCAGAACCTGTTGTGGGTGGCATTATTAGTGCGGTTATAATCCTTGTGATTTATAAAACATTGCAGCTTGAATTTACATTTGATTCTTCTTTATCAGAGCCTTTAATGCTTGCTTTTTTCTCATCAATTGGGCTTAGTGCGGACTTTTCTGCATTAAAAAAGGGTGGAAAAATGCTTGGCATATTTCTTGTGTTGATTGCGGGTGTGCTTGTGTTACAGAATCTCGTTGGGGTTGGCATATCCTATGCTATGGGTGAGAATCCATTGCTTGGTATGCTTGGTGGTTCTATCACGATGAGTGGTGGGCATGGAACGGGTGCCACATGGGCTAAAGTTTTTGAAGCACAACCTTATAATTTCTCTGCCGCAACAGGAGTTGCTATGGCATGTGCAACTTTTGGGCTTGTTATGGGTGGGCTTATTGGCGGTCCTGTTGCAAGATTCCTTATCAAACGGCATAATCTTAAGATTCCAGGTGCACAACACAATAATGATGATGTGCATGGGTTTGAAACACCGATGAAAGAGCGATTGATTACGCCTATTAGTTTTGTAGAAAGCCTCGCATTAATTGCGATATGTTTGTTAGTTGGTAAAGTGTTGGAAGAGAGTATAAGGGATATAAGCCCAGGACTTAATCTTCCGGCTTTTGTGTATTGTCTTTTTACAGGAGTGATTTTGCGCAATACCTTACAGGCATTAAACATTCATCAAGTTTTTGATAGAGAAGTCTCTGTTTTGGGTAATGTTTCGCTTTCTTTGTTTCTTGCGTTTGCGATGATGACACTCAATCTTTGGCAGCTGCTATCACTCGCATTGCCTTTAGTTGTGATACTTACAGCACAAACTATATTAATGGTGTTATATGCTGTGTTTATTACATTTAGATTTTGTGGCAAAAATTACGATGCAGCAGTCCTTGCTGCTGGACATTGTGGTTTTGGATTGGGAGCAATGCCCACGGCTATGGTGAATATGCAAGCAGTGACTTCACATTATGGACCAAGCCATATAGCATTTATTATCGTGCCACTTTGTGGGGCATTTTTTATTGATCTTGTCAATGCAGTTGTGATTACAGGCTCACTTTCTATCATACCTTGATGTATATAGAATCTAGATTACATACAATAAAGTTGGTGTGTAATGTGTCAAGAAGCGATGAGGTTTTGGAGATAGCTAGTGTTTGGTGATTTAGCAATATCTTGGTATGTCGTGTTGTTTGTCGGCTCTATCTTTGGTGGATTTGTAGGTTCGCTCTCTGGTGGAGCAGGAATGATAACAATGCCCTTGCTTTTGCTTAGCGGATTAAATCCGATTCAGGCTTTGGCGACAAACAAACTTCAGGCGTGTGTTGGGTCATTCACAGGTGTAGCACATTATTATAAAAGTGGTTTGATGGATTTGGGACAAAGCCGCATATATATGATTATTGCATTGATTTTTTCTGCCATTGGAGTGGCTTTGGTGCAAGTCATACCGCTTGAATCTTTATCAAAAATCCTACCCTTTGCAATGATTATTGTGGGGATATATTTTTTATTTTCACCAAATATAAGCGATGATGATACCATAAAGACTACACACGCGTTTTTGCCCTATATCTCTTGTGCGATAGCGAGTGCATATGGTGGGCTTTTGGGAGTGGGAATAGGCTCTTTTATGTTAGCCATATTTGTAGGTCTTGCAGGATATGGGTTAAGCAAGGCACTTGCATACTCTCGCTCGATCGTGTTTGTTATTAATCTTGTTTCGACATTACTTTTTATTATTGGTGGGAATGTGCTATGGGGGCTAGGGGCAATTATGTGCATAGGACAGATGATAGGTGCGAGTTTGGGAGCAAAACTTGCCATAAAATCAGGTATAAAGGTTATTCGCCCTATGGTGATTTGCCTATGTCTTGTTATGTCCGCACAGATTCTCATAAAGGAGTTTTTGTGATTATTTTTACGTGTAAGAGAAAATCTCTTTTGTGTTTGTGGATATAACTTGTAAGTTTATTATAGGGTTTGTAAGAGTTAAGGTTTTGATATTAGTGTAAAGAACACAGAGGCATTGCAATGATGTATCGTAAGTTTTTAAATTTTATGCTACAATCCCAACCTTAAATTTCTCATTTGTATTATGGATTCTTGCAAGGGGTGTATCATTATTACTCTACAACATATTACCAAAACCTATCCTAACGGATTTTGTGCGCTTAAAGGCATTGATTTAGAGGTGCAAGAGGGCGATATTATGGGCATTATTGGGTATTCTGGTGCGGGTAAAAGCACACTTATACGCATTATTAATCGCCTTGAAGAGCCAAGTAGTGGGAGTGTGCATATTGGAGGGGTGGATATGTTGGGTCTTAAAGAAAGCCAACTCCAAAAGCAACGCCAAAAAATTGGTATGATTTTTCAACATTTTAATCTGCTAAGCTCAAGAGATGTATTTGGCAATGTCGCCTTTGCTCTTGAGATTGCAAAATGGCGTAAAAGCGAGATAAAAGCGCGTGTTATGGAATTATTAGAACTTGTGGGATTAAAAGAAAAAGCACATTTTTATCCTAGTCAGCTTAGTGGAGGACAAAAACAGCGCGTAGCCATTGCAAGGGCATTAGCCAATCACCCAAAAATTTTACTTTGTGATGAAGCCACAAGTGCGCTTGATGCCAAAACCACAAAGTCTATTCTTGCATTACTTAAAGAATTGCAATCTAAACTTTCCCTCACTATTGTGCTTATCACACATCAAATTGAAGTTGTGCAACAAATTTGCAATAAGGTTTGTGTGATTAGCGATGGCGAAATTGTTGAGCGAGGCAGAGTGGAGGAAGTGTTTGCTAATCCAAAACAAGACATTACCAAAGAGCTTATTGCATTTTTGCCTCAAGATGAGCATGAGGTCATAGCGCATTTGCCAGATTCTCATAATGTCTATAGAATCGTCTTTACAGGATCAAATGCCAAAAATCCACTCATTTCCCAAGCGATTAAAAAGTTTGGCGTAGATATAAATATTCTAAGTGGTTCTATTGATGAATTTAATGCCAAGGAAGTGGGGCATTTGGTCGTGAAATTTTTGGGAGCAGATTCTGAAATTTCTCAAGCAATAGAATGGCTGCAAACTCAAGGTGTGGTATTACAAGCCATACATCAAGATTTACAAAATACATAAGGTGTGGTATGAAAGAATTTTTGCGTGCAGGGGATAGAATCTTTGAAGATATATTGCATTCTTTGTTTGGTAATGACATTATGTTTTTATTGATGAAAGGCTTGTGTGAAACAATTTATATGGTGGGATTTTCGATTGTTTTTGCTGTGATTTTTGGGTTGCCTTTAGGTATTTTACTCACCCTTACGCGTCCAGATTCTATTAAACCTATGCCTTTATTAAATAAAACGCTTGGTTGGGTAGTCAATATGATTCGCTCTTTTCCATTTATGGTGCTTATCATTGCATTATTGCCTATTTTTCGCCATCTCATTGGCATTAGCACAGGATCATCAGCAGCCATTATTGCTTTAAGTATCGCTGCCATTCCTTTTATCGCGAGGCTTTTTGAAGGTGCGCTTTTAGAAGTGTCTAAAGATCTCATAGAAGCCACGCAAAGTATGGGCGCTAATACATGGATTATTATTACTATGATGCTTAGTGAATCTAGACCTGCGCTTGTTAATGCAATTGTCATTACTTCCGTAAGCCTTATAGGCTATTCTGCGATGGCTGGGATTGTAGGCGGTGGAGGACTTGGGGATTTGGCATATCGCTTAGGCTTTAATTCTTTTAGGGAAGATATCTTGCTGTATGCCGTGCTTATTACTATGGTGCTTGTGCAAGTTATACAAAGTAGCGGTGATGGTATCGTAAAAATCTTGCGAAAGCACCGCTAAATTTTATATAAGGAGTTTTGATGAAATATGTATTGGGTGTTGTGGCATTAAGTTTCGCACTTTTTTTCAGTGCGTGTGGGAATGGAGAGCAGAGTAAGCAGACGCTTGTTGTTGGGGCTACGCCTGTGCCAGCTTCAGAGATTTTGGAATTTGCAAAGCCATTGTTGGCAAAACAAGGGGTAGATATGCGTGTGCAGGTTTTTACTGATTATGTAATGCCTGATGTTGCCCTTGATGATAAAAGCACAGATGCAAATTTGTATCAACATAAGCCCTATATGGAAGCACAAAATGCCCAAAGAGGCTTTAAGCTTGTATCTTTAGCACCAGTGTATGTCGTGCCACTTGGGTTTTATTCCAAAAAATATACAAAACTTGAAGATATTCCAAATGGTGCGGATATTGCCTTACCTTCTGATAGTTCTAATCTCGCGCGTGCGCTTATTTTGTTGCATGATTTTGGAGTTATTACACTAAAAGATCCTAGCAATCTTGCTAGCACTATAGAATCTGATATTGTACAAAACCCTAAGAATCTGCGTTTTCAACCCATAGAGGCTGCAGCATTGCCAAGAGCGTTGCCCACACTTGATGGTGCGGTGATAAATGCTAATTATGCATTGCAAGCTGGTATGAGTATAAAAGAAGCGTTTTTTCATGAAAATGAGAAGTCAGAATATGTCAATGTGCTTGTTGCAAGAGAAGATAATCAAGATGATGATCGTATTATCAAGCTTAAAGAAGTGCTTTTAAGCAAGGAAGTAGCAGATTTTATCCTAGAAAAATACAAGGGTGAAATACTGCCTGTAGGTATGCAACAATAATCTAACAAAAGGAGCTAGTTATGAAAAGACACTATATTTTAGCGTGTGTGGCAAGTGCATTTATGCTTTTTAGTGGGTGTGGTGAAAACACACAAAATGAGACCAAAAAAGAAATAGTCGAGCTTAAGGTTGGGGCTACACCAGTGCCTCATGCACAGATTCTAGAGGTTATTAAAGAGGATTTGCAAAAAGAGGGCATTAGACTTAATATTGTGGAATTCTCAGATTATGTAACACCAAACCTTAGTCTTAATGATGGGAGTTTGGACGCGAACTTTTTTCAGCATAAGCCTTATTTGTATGTGATGAATAAAGAGCGAAAACTCGACTTGGTGGCTGTGGCAGATATTCATATTGAGCCTATGGGATTGTATTCTACAAAAATCCATGATATTGCAGATCTTGGGCAAAATAACACTATAGCCATACCAAACGATCCAACAAATGGCGGACGCGCCCTTATTTTGCTTCACAACAAAGGACTTATTACACTAAAAGATCCTAGCAATCTTGCTAGCACAGAAGCTGATATTATTGACAATCCAAAGGGCTTAAAGATTGTGTCTGTAGAAGCCGCGCTTTTGCCTCGTATCATCAAAGAATATGATGCTGCGGTTATTAATAGTAATTTTGCAATTCCTGCGGGATTTACCTCTAAAGATGCGCTGATTATTGAAGATAGAAGTTCGCCTTATGTCAATGTGCTAGTGGTCAAGGCTAATAATGTCGATAATCCTCATATTTTGACACTCAAAAAAGTGCTTCAAAGCCCAAAAGTTAAGGAATTTATCGAGCAAACTTATAATGGTGAGCTTGTGCCAGTATTTTAGTGGGATTAAATCTCAAGAGCTTGGGTAATCTCACAAATTTTGGCAATTTTTTGTGCTATGAGTGTGAGATCGCTTGGGCTTAGATTCATAAAACTTATGCTTATAAGCTCTCGACAATGCGCATCTTCATAGCCAAGCTCTCGCAATACAAACGATGGCTTAAAATTACCTAGCAAACAATCCATACCATTAATGATGGCAATATCTTCTAGCAATAAGCTTTGCGCTAAGACACGGGCTTTTATTCCAGAGATTCTCAAAGCAAGGCAGTTTCCAAAACATTCTTGCAATGGTGTGAAAACGCCTATGCGATCACCCAAAAGATTTTGGAGATTTTCCAAAAGCAAGGCATTGTAATTTTGTGTGCAGTATTGCCACAAATGCGTATCATTTTGTAGTTGTTTGCACACATATAGCAGAGATTCTAAAAACCCATTTGGCAAGAGTGAATCTATATGTTGTGTGAGATGTGGGATAGAGTGTATGATGCAACCACTCCGCGGCATAAGCCCTATGCGCTCTGCATTGACTACAAACGCGATATTTGGGTGTGATAGGCTTGTGATACTCTCCCACGCACCTACTTGCAAAAGCGCAGATATTTCCACAAACAACACATACTCACGCCCCATAGAATCTAGAGCCTTGGCATATTCTAAAATAGGATTAATACGTAGAATGTCTTCATCGATATAGGGGATAAAATAATATTGCGCGTTGTGTGTGCAAAGAGATTGCGGCGTTGGCATAATGAGCTTTTGGAGATTCTCAAAGAAGTTAAAACTTTGATATGCTGCTTGTGAGAATCCTACGCTTAAAGCACTTTTTGTAGCACCAAGCTTTAAAAAAAGGGCGATAAAGTCTTCTTTGGTGCAACCAAAAAACTGCACATATTCACGCCCAAATATTTCCCCTATGCGTTTTTGGAGGGTTTTGGTATGTCTAGAATCTTCTAGGCTAAAGGGATTTGTGATACCAAATTCTTGGTTTGTGATAATAGCGCACGCTTCTTTGTTGCGTGCAAAATTTGCAAGGTATTCTAGTCTATACATTGTGCTCCTAATTTTATGGTGTAAAACGCAAGATTCGCTTATCGCCATCTTTGGTAATGTCTGCAAAATTATCAAGATATTCTAAATAATTGATAAGATATTTGCGACTTAATGGCAGTTTTGATTTAAAAAGTGTGATATCAATATAGCCTTGTGTGTGGATAATCTCACGCATTATTGCGACAAGTTTATTCATAGATTGTGTAGTGATAAAAAGATTATGTGCTACACGAAGGACTTTTTGGGATTTGGTGAGATTTTTTAAAACCTTATCGCCAAGTTTTCTATCAATCTCAAGATTCTCATAAAGATTATATGGTGCAATAGGTGCAAATTCTTGCTGTGATAATAGCTCATAGATTTTTTGCTCTAAAAATTCTTCTAGATTCGCAATATCATTATTTTTTGCGACAAAGAGTGAATCTTTTTGGAGAATAAATTTTTGTGCGAGGAGTTCAATGAGTGCAGTTTGTAACAATGAAAGAGATGCCCATTTGTATTTAAGCTGCAAACTTTGTGCGGATAGCAAGGCGTGTTTATTTTTGATAAAAATATCTAAAATCGCATTTTTTAGCCACTCTAATTCGCTTAATGGATAGGCGACAAGATCTTTAGAATCAAAAAAGACTTCTTTAGATTCATGCAAGTTTTGCAAGATAGTACTACTTTCTTGGTGGCTTAGTCCAAAGCGTTGTGTGGAGCTTACCACCCCAAAACCATGCCTATGAATGCGCGAGAGAATCTTAAAGGCTTGTGGAAAGTCTTTGGCTAAAAGCGCTTGGAGTAATGGGACTTTGGTTTTTTTCTTGATAGGGTCATTGATAGGATTTAGCACATACCCACCACACACGCTTATATTGCCCTCACGCAAAATAAAAGGCTGCATAAAAAGTGCAAAAATAGGCTCTTTTGCGCTAAGCGTGCAAAAACCTAGATCTTTATCAAGAATGGTAAGCTTAATAGGTAAGTGCTTAGCACCTATATAGAGTTCATAATTTGTATTGTGTTTTAGATTCTTATCTTCAAAGCAATGTATTTGCACATCGATACTATTTGCACCACGCACAAAGCCTTTTTGCGTGAGTAAAAATCCCCTTTGTAATTCGTTTGGGTTAGTGTGTGTGAGATTGAGTGCGACACGATGTGAGGGCGTAGCAAGTGTGCAGTCTGTGTCATGAATCTGTAGATTACGCACTTGGACTTGTTTTTGGAGTTCGCAGATATGTAGTTCTTGAGATTTGGTAATTTCGCCACTCATTAGTGTGCCTGTTACCACACATCCTGCTCCTGCGATACTAAAGGCTCTATCGATATAATACACAACCATACCATAATCGCGTTTTTTTGGCTTTGGCAGAGTTTGGAGAAGGAAAAGCAGTGGATCTATATAGGGATTTTGTTCAAATTCCTTGCCTTGTGAATCTAATAATGCAAAGGGCAGAGTGTCTATGAGTGCTATAGTATGTGTGCCAAAAAGCTTAGTGATTTCTGCTTTGCGTTGATTAATGAGTGTAGGGGTGGCTTTATCAACTTTGCTTAGCACGCATACACATTGTGTGATACCAAGCATATCAGCAATGGCTAAATGTTCGCGAGTTTGGGGCATGATCCCATCATCGGCTGCAACAACAAGTAGCAATACATCAATCCCATAAGCCCCAGCAATCATTTGTTTTACAAGCTTTTCGTGACCAGGGACATCAATAAATGCGATATTACGCATAGGGGTGTTGATATGTGAAAAACTTAGATCAAGTGTGATACCTCGTGCTTTTTCTTCTTGTAATCTATCGCCATCAAAGCCATTAATAGCTCGTATAAGAGAAGTTTTACCATGGTCAATATGTCCGGCTAAACCTACAATAATATCATTAGTGTCGTGTGTCATCTCCATTGTGTGCCTCTAGGATTTTTGGGATTGTAAGGAATGATCTATGGTTTCTAGTGCTTGGCATATGCGTTTTGTATCGCCCTCTAATAGCGTTCGCACATCAATAAGGACTTGTTGTTTGTGGATTCTTGTGATGATATGAAACTCTGTTCGTAAGCGAGATTCTAAAGCGCTTGCATGAATCTTATCACTTGTGAGTGCAATTGCGACACTTTGAAAGACTTTATCAGGCAAGCTCCCGCCTCCAGCTACAGAATCTACTTCAACCATCGTTGCTTGTATATGCGAGAGTGCGTGGGTTTGGAGCATTTGGAGTAGCTCTAGGGCGCGTTGGCGTAGTGCTTGTGGTGTGAGTGTGAGCATAGCAAGTGTTGGGATAGATTCTAAAGCATTGTGTAAATAGGCTTGTAAGGTCGCTTGTAAGACACTAATACAAAGTTTATCCACTCGCAATGCGCGTAAAAGATGATTTTGTTTGAGTTGTGCGATGAGGTGTGGCTTACCGGCAATAATTCCCACTTGTGAAGCACCAAAAAGCTTATCCCCACTAAAGCTTAAAAGTGATGGTGGTGAGGTGAAAATCTCGTGTAGAGTCGGCTCTTTTTGTGTGTGGGATAATGAGGTAGCAAGGGCTAAGTCCATCACGCAACCACTTCCTAAATCATAATAATCAATGAGGTTATGTATGTGCGCTAGTGTGCTAAGCTCTTGCATACTCACTTCTTGACAAAAGCCAATTTGCGCAAAGTTGCTTTTATGGGCTTTCATTAGCATAGCTGTGTGTGGCGTGATATGAGTTTGATAGTCTAAGAGATGTGTTTTGTTTGTCGCACCCACTTCTACAAGCACACTACCTGCGGATTTCATCACTTCAGGTATGCGGAATTCACCACCAATTTCTATAAGTTCTCCGCGTGAAATAATCACTTCCTTATCTTTTGCAAAAGTATTGAGAATAAGAAACACTGCCGCAGCATTATTATTGACAAGTAAATAATCATATTCTTGAGAAAATAGGGCTTTTAGTAGCGTATTGGCATGTGTGTATCGACTCGATCGTTTTCCTTGAGTGATGTCGTATTCAAGGTTAGAGTATCGCGTAAGAAGTGGCAAGATCTGTTGCATAAGGTTTGGCGCAAAGACACTTCTTCCTAAATTGGTTTGAAGCACCACGCCACTTGCATTGACTACAGGCACAAGAGAGGGTGTGGTGAGTTTGTGGTAGTCATGAGTGATAGATTGCAAGAGTGTGTGTGTGATGTATGTGGCTAAGGTGGTATGTGTAGAATCTGCGTGTGTAGAGCGTGAATCTATGTGTAAGGCAATCTCTGGATATGTAGTCATAAGCGTATTTTGTAATATGGCTTGGCGTAGAGAATGTATGTGTTGTTGAATAAGGGATTTTATAATAGTAGTGTTGTATGTCTCAAATTGCTTATGAGCAAGGAGTGTATCCACTTTTGGGAGTGCTTGTAAGAGTTCTTGTGTGTGCATAACTTACACCTTTGCAAAAATTTTGTCCTGCATTATAACATTCCTACACGCACTTATCAAATAAACCTAAGCATAAAGGCGTTATAATCAAGCTAGATTCTATAGCAATAAGGTGTAGTATGAGAATAATGCTATTTTTCTTATGGATAGGGATTATACACAATGTTCTAGGAGATTCTCAAAGTTTATATATTGCGCAAGATACAGATTCTAATAATGAAACACTTGAGACAATAGATGTTCGTAGCGCGTGGGATATAGTAGTGCATAATAATGATGGGCTAAAAGCTCAAGATTATAATGTGCAAAGAGCCCAAAAACTTGCGCTAGGATCTAAGCTAAGTTATTTGCCCGATGTGAGATTTAGTGGCGCGTATTTGTATTTTGATAATGCTATGAATCATCAGCTTATTTCACCCAATATCGGTTCTACATCTATCCCACAGCTAGATTCACTGCTAAGTGCGATTGGTAAGCCTGTTACATTTTTGCAACGCGATGTGATGATTGGTGCTTTAAATATTGTCTATCCGCTTTATACTGGTGGTGTGCGTATGGCAGGAATACAATTAGCAGAGATTGCCAAAAAAGATGCACAATTTGCCCTTGAGCTAAAAAAACTTGCTACTTTTGAGGAATTTATTAGTTTGTATTATGGTGATGTGCTTGCGCGTGAGATTAAAGATGTGTTTGCACAAGATTATGAAGCGACACAACTTCATTACCAAAATGCTCTAAATCTCCAAAAAAGCGGACAGATTGCGCGTATTGAAGTTCTAAGCTCTCAAGTAGCAAGTGACAAAAGCAAAAACAAACTTCATCAAGCACAAAATGCTTCCATAAGTGCCAATATTGCTTTACAAACTGCGCTAGATAATAAAAACATTACTCCTTCTTCAAAACTTATACTTTCACAAAAGCCACTGCAAGATGAAGAATATTATGTGCAAAAAACACTCGCAAACTATCCTGCTTTGCAATCTATGGATCTTAAAATAGAATCTGCCACACAAGCTACAAAAATTGCTCGTGGAGCATTCTTGCCACAGGTGGTGGGTATGGGAAGTTATATTGTGACAGATAAACAAGATTCACTACTTATCCAAGCTATGCCAAGATGGTATGTTGGTGTGGGCGTAAGTATGCCAATCCTTACGTCAAATGCGCGTATCCAAAAATACCAAGCCTCCAAACTCGCACAACTTGAACTAGAAAGCCTTAAGGCTCAAGCGACCAAGGATTTGACACTCTTAGTAAGAAGAACATACAAAGAGGCGGTGTATGCTAGAGAAGAATATAAGAATCTGTATTCTTCTATACAACTTGCCGAAGAAAACCTCAAACTTCAACAAAATGCCTTTAAACAAGGTATGGCGACAAGCACACAAGTTATTGATGCACAAAATATGCTTCAAAGCGCACTTATTGAGCAAAAAACTATTGCATACAAAGCCATAGTGGCTCTTGCCAAGCTTCTTGTGCTTAGTGATGAGATAGAAACTTTTTATGAATATCAACAATAAGGAGGAGTGATGAAAAAACAGCATATAGTGGTATTTGTGGGTGCGTGTATTGTTGTATCCATTGTTATTTGGCTTATTATCAATTTTTATAAAGCATATTCACCAAAACCCCAACAACTTCAAGGACAGATTCAGGCGCGGGAATACAAGGTGAGCTCCAAGGTTGCTGGACGCATAGAATCTATCCTTGTAAAACGCGGAGATTTTGTCAAAAAAGGCGATCTTATCTTTACCATAGAATCTCCAGAACTTCAAGCCAAACTTACCCAAGCACAGGCAGGATATGAGGCAGCCAAAGCTCTTTCCCAAGAAGCCCATAAGGGTGCTAGAATAGAAACAATTCTCTCGGCAAAAGATATGTATAATAGTGCCAAGGCTATGCGTGAGCTTACAGAAAACACATATAAACGCATAGATGATTTATATAACAAAGGTGTGGCAAGTCTTCAAAAGCGTGATGAAGCCTATACGGCATACCAAAATGCCAAATATAATGAAAGCACCGCTTATCAGCAATATAAAATTGCTCTTGATGGTGCGACCCAAGAAACCAAGGAAGCAGCCAAGCAAAAAGAGATTGCAGCAGCAGGGCAACTTAGTGAAGTAGAGGCTTATATTCAAGATATTCAAGCATATGCACCAGCTGATGGAGAGGTTTCTAATGTCCTTCTTGCCGAGGGCGAGTTAAGTCCTACGGGATTTCCTGTTGTAATGCTTGTGGATACAAAAGATGTATGGTTGCGCGTGGCGGTTTCAGAGGAATATCTTAAAGACTTCCAAAAAAATTCAGAATTTAGTGCCTTTATCCCCGCATTACAAAAAGAAATACGCTTCAAGGTGCAGTATGTTTCGGTAATGGGAGATTTTGCTACTTGGCGTGCAACTTCTAGCTCTAAGGGTTATGATTTGCGGAGTTTTGAGATACAAGCAGTGCCTTTGCAAAATGATGTTGAATTTGCTGTAGGTATGAGTGCTATTATCACACTTCCACCACAAACGCATTGATGAAAAAAATTCGGCAATTTTGGAAATTTCTTACAAGACGCTTTGTCTTGTTTTTGGTCTATTTTGTATTGCCTATTGTTTTGGGGTGGTTTATGTATGCAATTTTTAGTGCATCATTGCCTAGAGATTTGCCTATTGGGCTAGTAGATTTAGATCGCACAACCGCAAGTGCTGATGTGCATTTTACAATCAATGCTTCCCCAACAATGTATGTCAAACAAGAATATGGTTCAATCTTGGAAGCTAAATCAGATCTTGCCACGGCAAAAATTTATGCACTTGTAGTTATTCCGCACGATTTTCAAAAAGACATTATGCTTGGTAGTGGAGCTAAGCTTGCGCTATATTATAATGCGCAATTTGTGCTTGTAGGAAAGTCTTTAAATAGCGCATTTGCACAGATTGTTGGCACACTTAACGCTAAGCAGTCCGTGGCACAAAATCTTATCAAAGATCAAGACTTGCAACTTGCCCTTAGCAAGGCTATGCCAATTTTTTCACAAATTATTCCGCTATATAATGCTTCTAGTAATTACGCGCAGTTTTTGCTTACTCTCTTGTTGCCTTGTATGTTGCAGATTCTTAGTGCAGTTGCAATGATACAATTATTGCGAGGCACACCACATTCATTTAAAAGTCTTTTTGTGCGTTATGTAGGCAACACGATGATTTTTGTATGGTGGGGAATATGTATGTTGCTTTTGCTTAAGAATCTTGGTTATGAAGTGCGTGGAAGTTTTGGGCTATTGGTGATTGGCTTAGGTATCTTATTGCTTGGTATTAATGGCGTGGTGGTGTTTTTGCAATCACTTTTAGGGGATATCAAAAAAACTATTGGCGTTGTAGCTGTATATACGGCTCCATCACTAGCATTTGCAGGGGTTACATATCCACAAAATTCGATGAATCTTTTTGCATTGCTTTGGAGCAAATGTTTGCCTATATCAAGTTTTATGGAGCTATATATCCAACAAGCAAATTATGGAGGAAGTCTTGGTGGTGCATTGCAGATTCTAGGAGAGATGAGTTATTTTCTCATCTTTTTTGTATTGGGTAGTCTGATATATTATAAAAAGAGGGCAGCATGAGATTCTTATACGCTCTTATGAGTGAATACAAAGCGATTTTTACTAATAGAGTTGTGGTATTGGTTGTAGTCGTGGGTTCTATGGTTTATGGACTTTTGTATCCTATGCCCTATTTGCATGATATTGTTACAAAACAAAAACTTCTTATTGTTGATGAGGATAAAAGCACGCTTTCAAGGGATTTGATTTTTTTGGTGAGTGCGACTCCACAAATTGAGCTTGTAGCAGAAGTCCCAAATCTTACAGAGGCACAAGCCCAAATAGAAACATTTCAAGCTAATGGTGTGCTGTTTATCCCACAAGGTTTTGAATCTAATGCGTATTTGGGTGTGGGCACTATCATTTCTTATATGGGCAATGCCTCTTATTTTCTTATTTATGGTGCGATTGTGGAGGGCATACACAATGCCATAGATTCACTCTCCCAAAGAATCTATGAGCTTCATCACCTACACGCCTTAAGCACAGATAGCATAAGCTATGAAGCAATTCCATTATACAATCCAAGTTTAGGCTATATTAATTACGCATTAGCGGCTGTATTGGTGTTTATCTTACATCAGACGCTTATTGGTGGCAGTGCGATACTCACAGCATATCAAAATAGACTTGCGAAAGAATCTAGAGATTTGACGCGTGTGCAAGGTGCGTATTGGAATCACAAAGGATATATCGAGATATGCAAGATTGTTTTGGTGAGAATCCTCGCTTTTAGTAGCATATATTGTTTATGGTTTTTGTTTTACTTTGGTGTGCTTTTTGTTACTTTTGGGGTAAATATTCATGCAAGTATGGGAGATTTTTGGTGTTTTGGGATTATTTTTATTATGTGTTGTAGCGCCTGTGGTGTCCTGCTAGGTGCGCTTTTGGAAGATGAGAGTTTGCCAACACAAATTGTTTTTATTTCTTCTATGCCTTTAGTGTTTATTATGGGGTTTATTTGGCCTAGTGAGCTTTTGCCAAATTTTTTACGCGAATTATCATATTTGATACCCGCTTATCACGGAATTAGGGGACTTGTGAGCTTAAATCAAATGGGTGCTAACCTTAGTGATGTTGTGGGACATATGTGGGCATTGGGAGGTATTGGAATCTTTTGTGTGGTAATGAGTATTTTTGTGCTTTCCTACAAGAGAAAAGACGCTTCTTAAGCTTTTTAAAGTCCAAATGATATAGAATTAGCTTCTCTTTGAATATACGATACTTTGTTCTCAAATTGATATAGTGTTTTTGGGCATTTGTGTCGTTAAAGGTTATACAGGATTTTTCGATATAATCTTTATGAAACTTAAATTTTACAAGGTATCACAATGGATAATGAAGTATTATTAAAAACAATCGACAATCTTCCGCCACTTTCTGCTACCGTGACTAAATTGCGTGATTATATAGATTCTGCAGGGGCAGATGTAAATATGCAAGAAGTTGTCAAAATCATACAACAAGATCCATTGCTCACAGCAGAGCTTTTGCGTTTGGCAAATTCACCATTTTATGGATTTTCTCGTGAGATTTCTACGATTCAGCAAGTTGTTTCATTGCTTGGTATCAATAATGTCAAAAATGTTGCGATTGCAAATTCCATAAAAAGCACCTTTAAGGTTGATGTATCGCCTTATGGTTTGGATACACAGGAGTTTTTGGGAAATTGTATCAAGGAGACAAATTTTATTTCTGATTGGCTTTCTAGTGAGGATAAGAAACTTTCTCAAATGCTCGTGCCTTGTTCAATGCTTTTGCGTTTAGGGATTATTTTGTTTTCAAATTCTTTGCGTGTGCTTGGCAAGGATAAAGAATTTTTAGCAGCCCTAAAAGAAAATAATTTCCACAATATAAGTATGATTGAAGATGAATTTTGTGGGACAGATTCTTTATCATTTCTTGGGTTTTTGTTAAATCACTGGAAATTTGATGAAGCACTTATTGAAAGTATTTCTTATATCAATAGTCCACACTCCGCACACGATAGCGCGAAAAAAGGCGCTTATGCCTTAGCTATTACAAATTGCTTGTTTGAGCCACATCAGGGTGGAAGCGTGTTTAATATGCATAGGGCTCAAGATTTGATACAAGAAGCTAATGAGCAGGGCATAAAATTTTCACTCAATAATTTTATAGATACATTGCCACCGGATATGCGAGTAAATCTCGATAAGCCTTTTGATGACTAGGAGATTTGTAGCGTAATTTTTGTGCTTTTGTTTGTAAATTGGGTTGGTGTATGGCTTGAAGTTTTGCCATAGGATTGTGTTTTGCAATTTCTTGTATGTCTAGCATGTTTTTATGAATAGTTGTATTGTAATTTTTAGACAGAAGTTTAGAATCTATAGATATAGATTCTAAGTAATATCACGCACAACGCTGCGTATTGTGTTTGAAGAAATATCTCATATCTCTTATACGCTAGTTTTGTAGTAAGTAGATATGAGATTATGAGATTTATTTATAGTTTCTGCTTAGATAGGCTCCTAGATATTTTAGCTCTTCATCGCTTATCTCTGTTTTGCGAAAAAATGGCATAGAATGTTTGCCATAACGGACAAATGCGCTGACTACATCAGCACTCAAATCTGTTCGCTCTTCCAAAGCTTCAGGAATATCAAGACCTTTATAGACTATGCGCAATGCATTTGTGCCGGGCATACCTGCACCATGACATCCTTGACACCATCGCGCATAAACTTGCTGACCTTTTTGTTGCTCGGCATTGAGTGTTTGGCTATCTATACTTGAAAAAGCTGCCGGAGATCTTGGGTTATTTGGTCTATATTCATAGACACTCATATATTCTCCATTAGGAAGCCAATCTTGTGTTTGAGACTGCGCAGATTGCACATTAGTATCCTTGGATTGTGCGTTGAATGTGTAATAAACCAAGGCTATGATTAGTAGGATACAGATAAATAACAATACTTTTTTCATCGTTTGTCTCCTTTTAGAATTGCTTCATCGCGTCTATTATTTGCAAAGCGATTATCTCGTAGATTTTTTGGACAGATTCCACCACGACCAGGCGCTAAGATTCCATTTGGATCAAGATGATCTTTTAAATTCTCATGAAAACGCCTTAATGCGTGGTTATTAAACGAATATGCACCCATCACATCATCTTGGAATGTTGGTGCTGCTCTGTAATCCCCCCATCCATTTTGGGCAGCTACTTTTACCATAGCTCTATAGGCTTGGCGCACTTTGAGATTATATTCTCTATCTGTGCGTGAGTTATGGAAAGCAAGCATAAAGCAAAATGCTCTATACATCCAGCTTCTAGGGTGTGAAAATGGTGTGATTGGAGATTCCACATTTAGCTCACTAAATAGATCCATATACACATTTTGGCATTTTAAAAGTTCATTTCCATCGCGAGGAATGATTGGCGAAAACCATACATGCCCATCACTTGGATCAAATGTTTCACCTCTTGTGCTAATCCAAAAAATCTCCATATTTGGAATCCCAAGCGTTACTTTGTGTTTCATTTTCTTTTTTTTGTTCGAGATTCATAGGTAAATCATATTCTTCCACGATAGAAATATCTACACCCTCGATAACCTTAAAACGCTCTTTGATATAGTTTAGGTTTGCATCACACACGCTTTTGCAACCATACACAGACACATCAATATTCCAATATGGAATGCCATTTCTTAGTGCATAGTTTTGAATCTTATCTAGATCCGCTTTTCCATTTTTGGAGGTTAAGTAGCTTTTTAGCTCTGCATTCATAGGCTTGCCATATGGCGGATTGAGTGGGCTAAAATATTGTGGCCAACCAACAATAAAGCTATCTTCCAAATAATTTAGAATCTCAACAGCTGGAATCAAGTCTTCACGCCTTTTCATTTTGATAGAAAGGAGCATATAATGTTCTGGTTTTGGCATCATCCAAAAGCCCATTTTTGTAACAATCCCAAAGTTAGATTGCGAAAATAGCCCATCAACATATGGACCATACCCATATTTGTTTTCTGCAAAAGTCTTAGATCCCGGGAGCGCGCCCATACCTGTGCGCAAAATTTCTCCATTTGCAAGAACTACTTCCATACCACAATGAGAGCCAAAATGATCTCTATACATACCATAGCTATATCCCCATCCATGATCAAGCGCATTTCCAAGAGGTGAGCCCCAACCTGGATCAGGAATATCTAAAAACACATTGAGGTTATTTTTTTCAACATATTCATATAAATCAAAATAACTTACACCCGGTTCGACAATGCAGAAATTTCGTTTATCATTAACCTCGATGATTTTATTCATTCTTTTTAAATCCACAACCACTTGTCCTCTTTGTTGTGGCGCACAGCTTCCATAACCTAGATTTTTGCCTGTAGAGATAGGAAAAAGTGGAATCTTATATTCATTTGCAATTTTGACAATTGCTTGCACTTCTTCTACATTTTTTGGTGCTAGAGCCAAAGATGGAATTGGTTCATCTTCATCATCCCATTGAGGACTATACGCATCTCTATAGAGATTAAGATCCTCCTCACTTTTAAAAACCCATTCTTTGCCAAGCACTGCTTCAAATTTTGCTATTGCAGCCTTAAAGTCGCTTTCCTTAACATTGATTGGTAAAATCATATCCTCACTCCTTTTGGTGCTAAAATCCATGCATAAGCATTATCAAATTTTGTTTTATATGCGACACGCATACCATAGTCCTTCGCCATTGTGCTAAGAACAAAAAAGGTTGTTGCACTACTTACACTACCTACAAGCGCTCCTTCACTAAAGGCTTGTTTGAGTTCTGCGTAAATATCGCTAATGTCGCCATTGATATATAAGGTTTTGTCTGCCTGAAATGGCGAATTGATACCAACTTGTGTATCTTGTATAAAATATGTGAGTGTGATAGGTTGAGTTTCTGGAATTTCGATTGCGCCGAGGGCAGAAACGCTTAGGGCGCTTAATGCTGTGCTTTTCAGAAACTTCCTACGAGAAAAATTTCCCATAAAAACTCCTTAAAAGTAAAAAATATAGAGTAAAAGTTAAATAATATTTAACTTTATAAGTATTATATAAAGTATATTAAGGATTTATTAAAATACAATCATAATACATAGTATACATATATGTAGTTTTGTAAATAAGGAGTGAGATATTATGGTGTATGAGACGCTTAATAATGGATTGATGATACCACTTCTTGGGTTTGGGACTTATGGAGTGACAAACACACATACACTTATGATGGCGATAGATTGTGGATATCGCCTATTTGATACCGCTCAAATGTATGGAAATCAATCGCAAGTAGGCGCAGCGATACGAGACGCTATGAGGGCATATGGGTTAAAGCGTGAAGAGTTTTTTGTTACTACTAAATTATCTAGCAATATGAGTGGCGCGTATGCGATAAAAAGTATAGAATCTGCTCTTAAGATTCTCAATTTAGATTATATAGATTTACTTTTGCTTCACGAACCTTATGCACAATCCAAGGCAATGTATAATGCTATGGAAAGTGCCTATAAGCAAGGCAAACTTAAAGCCATAGGTGTGTCAAATTTTATACCAAGTGTTTTTAGTGAGTTTGTAAAGACTTGCGAGATACCACCAGCTATTAATCAATGTGAAGTGCATATATATTACCAACAGCCACATTTGCTCCAAGCTATGAAAGCTTATGGCACACTTGTGCAATCTTGGAGTCCTTTTATAGCAGGCAAGGGTGAGCTTTTTGCTAATCCTAGTTTAATACGCATTGCACATACCTATCACAAAAGTGTCGCACAGGTAGCATTAAGGTTTTTGGTGCAACAAGGCATTATAGCTATTCCAAAAGCTTGTAATCTAAAGCATATGCAAGAGAATCTTGAAATTTTTGATTTTGCGTTGAGTGTGGAGGATATGCAAACCCTTAGGGCATTGGATACAAACACGACACAATTTAGTTGGGGATATTAGTAAATAATAGAATCTAAGATCTGCTTAAAGCAGAGATTGCTTAGAATCTCACGCTTTATCCATGGTAATTTGGTGCTTCTTGTGTGATGATGACATCATGGACATGAGATTCTCTAAGCCCTGCTGAAGTGATCTCTACAAATTCTGCTTTTTCCCAAAGCTCTGTGATACTTCTACTTCCTAAGTAACCCATACACGAGCTTAAGCCACCTGTAAGCTGATGCACAACATCGCTAATCTTACCACGATATGGCACACGCCCTTCGATACCTTCGGGCACGAGTTTTTCTTGCGCTGTCCCTTCTTGGAAATATCTATCTGCGCTACCGCGTGTCATCGCACCGATACTACCCATACCGCGATAACTCTTATATTGTCGCCCTTGATAGATCATCAAATCCCCAGGTGATTCTTCTGTCCCTGCAAGGAGTGAGCCTATCATCACGCTTGAAGCACCAACAGCCAAGGCTTTGGCAATATCACCAGAATATTTAATACCTCCATCGGCAATGATAGGAATATCATAGCTTTTTGCAGCTTGTGCGCAAAGATCTATGGCTGAAATTTGGGGCATACCCACACCTGCCACAATCCTTGTTGTGCAAATGCTACCAGGTCCTATACCCACTTTTACCGCATCAGCACCAGCCTCTATGAGATCCCTCGTTGCTTGAGGTGTTACGACATTCCCCACGATGACATCAACGCTAAGCTTGGCTTTAATGTCTTTTAGTGTGCGTATGACATTTGCTGAATGTCCGTGTGCAGAATCTAACACAAGCACATCAACCCCAGCTTCTACTAACGCCTGTGCGCGTTCTAAGCCAAACACACCAACTGCTGCACCTACGCGCAATCGCCCAAAATCATCTTTATTAGAATTTGGATATTCGATGCGTTTTTGGATATCTTTTATAGTGATAAGCCCTTTGAGAATCTCGTTTTTATCGACTATAGGGAGTTTTTCGATTCTGTTTTTGTGCATAATGTCGCGTGCTTGTTCTAGTGTGGTCCCCACATCTGCGGTGATAAGTGGGGTTTTTGTCATGACATCACCCACTTTTTTTTGTAAATCTGTCTCAAATCTTACATCGCGATTTGTCAAGATTCCAATGAGCTTGCCATAATGATCCACCACCGGCACACCAGAGATTTTATAATTATCTGTGATAGCCTTTGCTTCGGCAAGTGTCGCATCAGCTAGGATATAGATAGGATCGACAATAACGCCACTCTCGCTTTTTTTCACTTTTTTGATTTGATCAACTTGGGATTGTATATCCATATTTTTGTGTATGATCCCAATCCCCCCAAGTCGAGCCATAGTGATAGCCGCACGATATTCTGTAACCGTATCCATAGCCGCGGACACAAGAGGAATATTGAGTGTGATATTTTTGGTAAGCTTGGTTTGGAGATTGACTTCTTTGGGCAAAACTTCCGAATATGCAGGAATGAGCAAAACATCTTCGAATGTGAGGGCTTTTTGTAAGATTTTCATAAAAACTCCTTAGATTTATGAGTTACCAAGTTCTTTTTCTAAACCATAGGCGATATTGAGGATTGTTTGTTCCTCGCAATGATTACCAATAAACTGCATACCAATAGGCAAACCTTTAAGGGTTGAGAGTGAATCTGAAGGCACACAAATCGCCGGTAATCCCGCAAGATTCACGCCAATTGTGTAAATATCGCTTAGATACATTTCTAAAGGCGAGGCAGATGCACCAAATTTAGGCGCAACACTTGGTGCTATGGGTGATAAAATCACATCACACGACATAAACAACTCTGCATATTGTGCCTTGATAAGCTCACGCACTTTTTGTGCTTTGAGGTAATAGGCATCATAATATCCGCTACTAAGCACAAAGTTTCCTAGCATAATTCTTCGCTTGACTTCATCACCAAAGCCTTGTGTGCGCGTATTGAGATATACATCAGCGAGGTTTTTGCAATGTGAAGCGCGATTGCCATAGCGCACGCCATCAAAACGCGCAAGGTTAGAGCTAGCCTCGGCTGTGCAAATAATATAATATGCAGAGATATGGTAGTTTGTTTCTAGCATATTTTGTTCGACTATGGTATGCCCCATAGATTCTAAAAGCTTGATAGTTTGTTCATAGCGCTCTTGTGTCTGTGTGTCTGCGCATTTTAGCCACTCACGCAAGACCCCCACACGATAGCGGATATTATTATCAAGGTTAGCAAAAGTGTTTGTAGAAGGGAGCTGTAGCGATGTAGAATCTTTGCTATCATACCCACTAATTGCATCAAGAAGTAAGCTTGCATCTTCGACATTTTGGGTAATTGGTCCAATTTGATCCAAGCTTGAGCTATAGGCTACAAGCCCATATCGACTAACTCTTCCATATGTAGGTTTCAAACCTACACAGCCACAAAATCCCGCAGGCTGTCTGATAGATCCACCCGTATCACTTCCTAATGATGCCACTGCCAAACCACCAGCTACCGCTGCCGCAGAGCCACCACTGCTACCACCAGGCACTCTTGAGGTGTCACGCGGATTTTTTGTGCGCCCATAACAACTAGATTCTGTAGTGCTTCCCATAGCAAATTCATCCATATTTGCACGACCAAACGCCGACATATGATTTTTGTGAAGATTGTCTATTACACTTGCGTTGTATGGAGCTTTATAACTTCTTAGAATCTTAGAGGCACAGGTAATCTCCCAATGCTTTACATTGATATTGTCTTTAATGAGGATTGGCACACCCTCATCATTAGAATCTTCAATCTCGCCTATATAGGCGTTTAGCTCCATATTTTCTTTGGCTTTTTGTTTGATGCGTTGTTTTAGTTCTGTAATCTCTTGCGGTTTGAGATTAAGCGCTTGTTTTAGTGTTAGCATAAGGACCTCGAAACAAAATTATTTAGGGAAATTCTGCCTGTAATTATAAAAATTCCAAGCTTAAAACGCACTATCACACTATTTTACAATCGAATACACACCTTTGTTGTGTTGTAAAATTTCTAGCAAGTTTCCACTTTTAAACATATTACAAATAAGAATTGGTAACTTATTTTCTCTCGCAAGGGCTATGGCAGTATCATCCATCACCTTGATATGCTCACGCAATGCCTCTTCATAGCTTACAGATTCTAGCATTTTGGCATCGGGATATTTCTTGGGATCTTTGTCATATACGCCATCAACTTTTGTTGCTTTGATGATGACATCTGCTTCAATTTCTATAGCACGCAAAGTCGCTGCACTATCGGTTGTAAAAAATGGATTTCCCGTTCCTGCGGCAAAAATAACAACTCGACCCTTTTGTAAATGGCGAATCGCTCGACGATGAATATAACTCTCGCACACTTCTTGAATCTCAATAGCACTTTGCACACGCACTTCTACGCCCAAAGATTCAAGTGCTTCTTGCACCGCCACAGCATTAATCACGGTGGCAAGCATACCCATATAATCTCCGCTTGTGCGGCGAATGATACCACCTTGTGCGGCACTCACTCCGCGTATGATATTGCCCCCACCAATCACTAGCCCTATCTCAAATCCTGCGTTTTTTAGCGTCTTAATTTCTTTGGCTATGTATTCTAAAATGCCTATATCAATTCCAAATCCACTCGCGCCACTCAATGCTTCACCAGAAAATTTAATTAGCACTCGCTTAACCTGCATAGCCTCTCCTTATAAGATTCATAAATTTTGTAAAAATTGTGTGGGATTTTACATAACCTTGCTTTAAAGCAAGCTGTAAAGAAGAATTATGTTTAGGTTACAAATTAAGCAGAGTATTTTGGCATAACTTTTGCTTTAAACCAAAACATAAATGAAAATTTTCAACACAAAGGATACATATGCTAAGGTCTCTGTGGTCTGGTGTGAGTGGTATGCAAGCCCATCAAGTTGCATTGGATGTGGAAAGTAACAACATTGCGAACGTAAATACCGTAGGTTTTAAATACTCTAGGGCGTCATTTGTTGATATGCTTTCACAAATTAAGCTGATTGCGACTTCACCCTATAAAAATGGGTTGGGAGGACAAAATGACTACTCAATTGGTCTTGGTGTCGGCGTGGAGGCAACTACAAAGGTTTTTTCTCAAGGTAATACACAAAATACAGATGTAAAGACAGATATTGCTATTGAGGGTGATGGCTTTTTTATTATAAGCCCTGATCGCGGCACTACACATAATTATACGCGTAATGGAGAATTTCTTTTTGATGCCAATGGAAATCTTGTAACTACAGGTGGGTATGTGGTGCAAGGTTGGGTGAGAGATACGCTTGATAGCGCTAATACCGCACAAATGAGTGAGTTTGACTTTTTTAGAGTGGATAATACCGGTCCAGTGCGTAATATCCAAATAGATCCAGGTATGGTAATGCCTGCACGATCAACCACAAGCGTAACATTGCGCGCTAATCTCAATGCCGGACGACACACAGAAAGTGTAGCGGATATAGCCGCACTAGATTCTACGGTTGCAACTGCTGCTGATGGCGTAGCACCGGTGTATGATTCTAGAGGGCGTCTTGCACAGGTGGGTGAAGATTTTGGTGTGCTATTTAATGGTGATGGTGATGCATTTGGCTTGACAGAAAATCAAGGTATTTGGATAAGCTATAAAAACGCTGTGATACGCAATGAGATTGAACGCACAGATGAAGTAAGCACTATAGGAATTAATGGAGAGGTTATAACCTTTAGCAACAATTCTGGTCTCACAGGTATTAGTAATGTCGTAGCTGCACAAAATGCTATTAACGCATATCGCGATAAAACCGGTGTAGAGGCATATGTAGATTCTGGTATGTTGCGATTAGAAAACCGCAACCAAATGGATGGAAGCGAAAAGGTTAAAAATATTCGTATTACTACCGGAGGGACAGGAGCATTTGCAAACTTTGTAGAGGGAGAGGAAGATATCACTGCATTTAGGTATCGCTACACAAAATCAAATGACGCAGATTCTACAACAGGACAATTCCGCACTACAGAGGATTTACGCGCATTGATTCAATATGATGCCAATATGATTAAAAACCCTGAAAAACAATACCACGAGAGCACCGCGAGTGTTGGTGTAACGGTAAATAAATATGGTATGTTTGAAATGGTAAATCAAAATGATGAAGATGGTGAGGTGCGAAATCTTAATATTTATGTGAGTGCGCACTCTTCAGGAAAAATTACAACAAATATTCTCTTTAGAGATACTATGAAAGCCTTAAATACCTCAATGTTTATTGAAGGTGGTCCTGTCATCGCGTCTGGAAAAATCAACAAAACCACGCATAGTACGAGTGTTGATGTGGTAGATAGTTTGGGTAGTAAGCATAATTTGCGTTTTGAGTTTTGGAAGACAGGTGATGCAGAATGGAGTTTTAGAGCTATCGTGCCTGAACCTGCACAATTTATCGGTGGGACTGCTGAGCGTCCTAATATTTTTGAGGGCGGTAGAGCGACATTTAACAGCGATGGAAGTCTTGCTGGTATGAATCCACCTATTGTGCAAATAGATCCTAAAAATGGTAGTAATCCTCAGCGTATCGAGCTTAAGTTTGGGGCAAACCAAACATTTGGCGGTCTTACAAGCGTGGATAAAATATCTGAAACATATGCTATTAACCAAAATGGTTATCAAGCAGGGGATTTGATGGATATACGCTTTGATTCTAATGGATCATTGCTTGGAGCATTTAGTAATGGTAAATCCATAGCCCTAGCACAAGTTGCACTTGCCAACTTTGCTAACAATGCAGGTTTGCAGGCTGAAGGTGGCAATGTCTTTTCACGCACCGGAAACTCTGGAGAACCTATGGTTGGAGCGGCAAACACTGGTAGGCGTGGTGGTGTGAGTGGAAGTAAGCTAGAGATGAGTAACGTGGATTTAAGTCGCAGTCTTACACAGCTTATTGTTGTGCAAAGAGGATTCCAAGCTAACTCAAAAGCCGTAACAACTTCCGATCAGATTCTAAACACACTTCTAAACCTTAAACAATAATTTCCATAGAGATTTGGGATAAATCTAACCCCAAATCTCTTACTCTTGCTGAATCTATAGTGTTTCTTGCGTATTCGTGTCGCATTCTAGTGAAAAAACGATATTTTGTGAATCTCGCGCATAATTTTTATTCCAATCTAAAATAATTTCTGAACGACTTGCATTGCGTATGAAGACATTGCTGCGTATGAGGACACACGAATTTTCTATGATGTCTTTTGAAAAGTTTTCTATGACTAAAATGTCGGGTTTGACTGCTTTTAGGGCATATGTTTTTGGTGCGATTTGCGCATATAGGTTTGTTTTGTTATTGCTAGTGTAGTAAGAATTTGAATCTGATCGCGTGCTAATAAAGCCATTTTTGGTGCGAATGATGCGGATTTTGTCTGTAGATTCTAAATTTTTTCCCTCGATAAAATCTTGTAGTGTTTGGGAAATGATATAAAGTGCGAAATTCTCATTGTATGCACCTAGACGAAAATCTTGCGTTTGCAATGGATAGGAATTGCCCTCAACAAAGCCGATTTGATTATGTGTTTGTGGCTCTTGAGAGAGGACAAATGTATCTGCACATGCACCACATACGATAAATAAAATACCTAGAATGCCTTTCATTACCAACCTTTAATATGTTTTGTATCAAAGTTACTGTAACATATCGCCTAAATTTTCTTTGCTTTAAGGGAGCATGATGAAAACCATTGCGATTTTGGGCAAACCAAATGTGGGCAAAAGCTCGCTATTTAACCGCCTGTGCAATCAATTAGACGCTATTACTTCTGATGTGAGTGGGACGACACGAGATATTAAAAAGGGCGTGTGTCGTATCAATGGCATTTCATGTATTTTGCTTGATACAGGCGGTATTGATGCCAAGCAAAATGCAGAATCTCTTACTGATAAAAAACAAAAAAAACATGCTTATAAACAGGCTGAACTTTTTAAACGCGTCTCTAGTGCGAGCATACAAGCAGGACTTAGTGCGGATTTGGTATTGTATATGGTCGATGGGCGTGGGGCAATCGATGATGAAGATAAAGAAGTGTTACGCAAGATTCAAAAACATAAGCGTGTCTTTTTGGTGTTAAATAAAATCGATAATGACAAACTCAAGGAAAGTGCGTGGGAATTCCAAAAGCTTGGCGTGGAGGAGTTATTTTTTATTTCTGTAAGTCATAATCGTGGTTTAAGTATCTTGCTTGAATCTATTGGTGCGGCGTTGGATTTGGTGCAAAATAATCCCGACGATGACGAGAGTTTAGAGGAGTTTTTGCACTCTGCTGAAATGGCACAATCTGCGCAATCTCTAGATTCTAATGCAGATTCTATCCATACACAATCTGATGAGAATCTTATCAAAGTAGGGATTATTGGGCGTGTGAATGTGGGCAAAAGCTCATTGCTTAACGCACTTTTGGGCATAGAGCGTAGCATTGTTAGTGATGTCGCTGGCACAACTATCGATCCAGTTGATGAGCGCACAGAGTTTGAAAATCATATATTTGAATTTATCGACACCGCAGGAATCCGCCGTGCAGGTAAGATTGAGGGTATTGAAAAATATGCGCTTGATAGGACAAATAAGGCTTTGGAAAAATCTCATATTGCACTCCTTGTTCTTGATGCGAGTGAGGGCTTTGTCGAGCTTGATGAAAAAATTAGCGCACTTGTCCCTAAGCATAATCTTGGGGTTATCATCGTGCTTAATAAATGGGATAAGGCACACACAGAGCATAAGGCTATGATAAAAGAATTGCGCTATAAATTTAGATTCTTAGAATATGCGCCGGTGGTGTGTGTAAGCGCTCTCACAAAGCGTAATATCATGACACTAAAAAAGCAGATTCTAGCAGTGTGGGAGAATTTTAATCGCCGTATTCCTACTTCTGAACTTAATGCCCTAATCCTTGAGGCTACAAAAAAACATCATCTTCCAAGCGATCATGGCAAGATTGTAAAGATTTATTATGCCACGCAGTTTGACACGCGTCCGCCTCAAATTTCTCTTGTCATGAATCGTCCAAAAAGTTTGCATTTTAGTTATAGACGTTATCTTGTTAATTCCTTGCGTGAGTGTTATGATTTTAGCGGCGTGCCTATTCTTATAAGTCCCAAGGACAAAAAGGGTCAAGATTTAAGCTAAAGTTTTTTATAATGCAGGGTTTAATTTAGAGGAATAAAAGGTAGGCAATGAGGAGTTATAAGATTTTTTGTGGATCGGCACATCCAGAGTTTGGTAGTGAGATTAGTAAGTATTTAGACATTTTACTCTCTAGTGCGTCTATCACGCGTTTTAGTGATGGAGAAATCAATGTGCAAATTGGTGAATCTGTGCGTGGCAAAGATGTATTTATTATCCAACCTACTTGTGCTCCTACAAACGATAATCTTATGGAGCTTTTGATTATGACTGATGCACTAAAGCGGAGTGCGGCAAATACGATTAATGCAGTTGTGCCATATTTTGGCTATGCAAGACAAGATCGCAAGGCTGCACCGCGTGTGCCTATTTCTGCAAAGTTAGTGGCTAATATTATTCAAAATGCTGGGATAGATCGCCTTATTACTATGGATTTACACGCAGGGCAGATTCAGGGATTTTTTGATATTCCTGTTGATAATTTATATGGTTCTGTGGTATTTCGTGATTATATTAAATCTAAGCATTTTAGTGATCCTATCGTAGCAAGTCCTGATATTGGGGGCGTTGCTAGGGCTAGATATTTTGCAAATAAGCTTGGACTTGATTTGGTGATTGTTGATAAAAAACGCGAAAAAGCTAACCAAAGCGAAGTGATGAATATCATCGGTGATGTGAATGGAAAAGATGTCATTTTGATTGATGATATGATCGATACTGCTGGGACGATGTGTAAGGCTGCTGATGTGCTTAAACAACGAGGCGCAAAGAGTGTGATCGCTCTTGGGACACATCCAGTGCTTAGTGGTCCTGCATTTGAACGCATAGAAAAAAGTGTGCTTGATGAGGTCGTGGTAACCAATTCTATTCCATTGGCACACAAAAGCACAAAAATCAAAGTGCTTAGCGTTGTGCCACTTTTTGCCGAAGTGATACGCAGAATCCACTATAACGAAAGTGTAGATTCACTTTTTATCTAATGCGTTGTTGGTGCGTGCTACATATAGAAATTATTATTTGATGATATTGCAATAAGGATAAAGCTATGATACGCAAGATTATTGAAAAGATTTTGGGTTCAAGAAATACAAAAATGCTTAAGGTGTATCAAGAAAAAGTGCGTGCGATTAATGCACTAGAATCTCGTTATGCCGAACTTGATGATAGCGCATTAAAAGCGGAATTTGAAGCCCTAAAAATTGCGGTGCAACAAGAGGGCAAAAGTATAGATTCTGTATTGTGTGAAAGTTTTGCAATTACGCGTGAGGCATCTAAAAGGGTGCTTGGTATGCGACATTTTGATGTGCAACTTATCGGTGGTATGGCGCTCCATGATGGGCGTATTGCTGAAATGAAAACTGGCGAGGGTAAAACGCTCGTAGCGACACTTGCCGCGTGTCTTAATGCGCTTAGTGGCAAAAGTGTGCATGTAATCACAGTCAATGATTATCTTGCTAAGCGCGATGGAGGTGAGCTAGAGCCTTTGTATAATTTTTTGGGTTTAAGCGTTGGGATTATCACTTCAGATTTGCGCGATGATGAAACAAAGATAGTATGTTATAGTGCCAATATCGTGTATGGGACAAATAATGAATTTGGCTTTGATTATCTTCGCGATAATATGAAATATGATCTTACTCAAAAGGTGCAAAAACATCATTTTTTTGCCATTGTTGATGAGGTAGATTCTATCCTTATCGATGAGGCGCGCACCCCACTTATTATCTCTGCACCTGTTAATCGCACAATGGAAAACTACCAACTTGCCAATTCTGTGGCACAAAAACTCCAAAACGAGCAGGATTTTCATATAGACGAAAAAAATCGTGTTATTTTGCTTACAGAAGAGGGCATTAAGAATGCTGAAAAATTCTTTGGTGTTGATAATCTCTATAGTATTGAAAATGCTGCTCTCTCTCATCACCTTGATCAGGCTCTTAAAGCAAACTATTTGTTTATGAAAGACAAAGATTATGTTGTGCGTGATGGTGAGGTGGTGATTGTTGATGAGTTTACCGGCAGACTTAGTGAGGGTAGGCGATTTAGCGAGGGCTTGCACCAAGCTATCGAGGCAAAAGAAAAGGTTGATATCAAAGAAGAATCCCAAACACTTGCTGATATTACATTTCAAAATTACTTTAGGCTTTATGACAAGCTTGCAGGTATGACTGGTACGGCACAAACCGAAGCGAGCGAGTTTTTGCAAATTTATAATCTTGATGTTGTGTCTATCCCTACCAATGTCCCTGTGCAAAGAAAAGACTTAAATGATCTTATTTATAAAAGTGAGCGTGAAAAATTTGAGGCAGTGATTGCTAAGATTACAGAGCTATACAAGCGAGGTCAACCCGTGCTTGTGGGAACAGCGAGTATTGAGCGCAGTGAATTGCTTCATGAATTGCTTAAAAAAAGCAGAATCCCTCACACGGTGTTAAATGCCAAGCAACACGCCAAGGAAGCAGAAATTATCAAAGATGCTGGGAAAAAAGGTGCGGTTACGATTGCCACAAATATGGCAGGGCGAGGTGTGGATATTAAAATTGATGATGAGGTGCGTGAATTAGGCGGATTATATATTATTGGGACAGAACGGCATGAGAGTAGGCGGATTGATAATCAGTTGCGAGGTCGTGCTGGACGGCAAGGAGATCCCGGAGTTAGTCAATTTTATCTTAGCCTTGAAGATTCTTTGTTGCGCATTTTTGGTAGCGATAAGCTTAAGGGCATTATGGAGCGTTTGGGGCTTAAAGATGGCGAACACATAGAATCTAGCCTTGTAACGCGCTCAGTAGAAAACGCACAAAAAAAGGTGGAAAATTTGCATTTTGAATCTCGTAAGCATTTGCTTGAATATGATGATGTGGCAAATGAACAACGCAAAGCAATTTATAAATTACGCGATGATTTGTTAAATCCTCAATATGATATGCGCGAAAAAATAGAGACAAATCGTGAATCTACAATTGCATTTCTTATGCAAAAAGCAGGGGTTTTGCCACAAGAAGCTGGTGTAGATTTTGATGTGAGTAGCCTTGTAGCTGTTGTGCGAGAAGATTTGGGATTTGAGCCTAAGGGGTTAGAGAATCTTGAATATGAGGAATTATATGAGGCTTTGCTTAAGGAAGTAAGTCAGGCGTATGAGGAAAAAATGTCGGTTGTAGATTCTGCCCAACGCAATGAGATTGAGCGTATCATTTATTTGCAAGTGCTTGATAATGCGTGGCGTGAGCATTTGTATGTGATGGATAACCTCAAAACAGGTATTGGGCTACGCGGTTATAATCAAAAAGATCCGCTTGTAGAATACAAAAAAGAAAGCTATAACTTATTTTTGGAGTTTGTAGAAAATCTCAAAATTGAAACAACAAAAACTTTGCAAATCGTGCGCCTAAAGCCACAAGATCAGGTAGAAGAATTCGCTGATAAGGTGCTACAAGAACTAGAAGAAGCAAATGTAAGTTTTAATAAAGATAATACAGATACGCCAAAAAAACAAACAAAAATTGCACGCAATGATCCTTGCCCTTGTGGGAGCGGTAAAAAATATAAACTCTGCCATGGCAAAAGTGGACCAAAAAAGGGGCTTTTAGCATAATGCACAAACTTGTGTTATTTTTGCTTCCAAAATACTTGCGTTTTGATAAAACACAACCATTTATTAGTATCACCGCTATCTTGGCATTTCTTGGTGTTGGGATTGGTGTGATGGTGCTTTGTGTGGCGATGGCGATTATGAATGGTATGACTAAGGAATTTGAGCGAAAGCTTTTTGTGATGAATTATCCTTTGAGTGTGTATTCAATCACATATCAAGGTGTTGATGATGAAATCTTGCAAAGCCTAAAGGCAGAGTTTCCGCATTTTATCTTTAGTCCATATCTGCGATACAATGCCCTAAGCCGCGTTGGGAATGATATGAATGCTGCGGTTATGATAGGCGTGGATATAGATTCTGAAATACAACTAAATGAGGTTGTGCGTAAGGTTTTTAGCAAACAAGATGGCACATTAGATTCTAAGGCGTTAGAGGCTTTTAAGTCTCAAGAGTTTGCGGTGCTTGTTGGCAAAGAGATTCAAAATCGCTATTTTGTTGATGTGGGTGATAAATTGGGATTTTATTTTACTCGTGTAGAACCTAGCGCGTTGGGATTGGCGCCAGTAAGTAAGAGATTTGATGTTGCAGGAGTGTTTGATTCTGGGCTTAAGGCATATAATGAAGCCTATACATACACGCATTTAGGCGCATTGCAAAAAATTAGAAAACTAGATTCTGGCTTGTATGATGGAATCCATATTTTTAGCACAAATCCATTTCAAGATATTGAAGTTTTAAAAGCATTTTTACAGGAGCATTTTCCACAAAGGGTTGGTGTAGAGGGCTGGTGGGAGCAAAATGGTAACTTTTTCTCCGCTATGGAATTAGAAAAACGCGCACTTTTTATTGTGCTTTTGCTTATTATTTTGATGGCTAGTCTTAATATTATTAGCTCATTGCTTATGGTGGTGATGACAAGGCGCAAGGAAATTGCCCTTATGTTGTCTTTGGGTGTGAGTAAAAAAGAGATTAAGCAGACATTTTTTTGGCTAGGGTTATTTGTGGGTGGAAGTGGGATTATCTTTGGTGTGGTGCTTAATTTTATCGCGCTTTTTGTGTTGGATACATTTCCTATCATTTCGCTACCTGTAGATGTGTATGGGACAAATAAATTGCCTTTAGATTTGTCTTTTGTGGATTTTACTTTGACAATTTTGGGAGCTAGTATTATTGTATGTCTCTCTTCGTATTACCCTGCATACAAAGCTTCAAAGGTAGAGGCGCTAAGTGTGCTAAGAAATGAATAATTTTATAATTTCAGTTTTCTCTTAAGCTTATAAGGATACAATCGTGAAAACCTATTCTTTAGCTTGTTGCACTAAATGCAGTATTAACTCCTTTTGGTGAGACAACTTTAAAGTGCAGGAAAAAAGGAGTTATAGTGAAGACAATTTATGTAGGGAATTTGGTGTATTCAGCGACTAAACAAAGTGTGCAAGAGCTTTTTTCACAATTTGGTGAGGTTTTTTCTGTCAAGCTTATCAATGATAGAGAGAGTGGTAGACCTAAGGGGTTTGGGTTTGTAGAAATGGAAGATGAAGCAGCGCTAAAGGCTATTGAAGCCCTTGATAACAAAGACTTTGAAGGTCGCACTTTGCGTGTAAATGAAGCGCGTCCGCGAGTGTAATGCATCTTATATGATTGATTTTGGGAATCTTTATAGGGCTTTAAAGGCTTAAATCCTTGTGATGCGTAAATTAGGGGATTTGGATTATGGAACACATAAGTTATATTGATATTTGTTTACTTATTTTGGTTGTGCTTTTGAGTGCAAAGAGTATCTATCAAGGCTTTGTGCGAAGTTTTGGCAGTTTTATTGGATTGCTAATTGGGATATTTTTGGCGGCGCGCTTTAATGTAAAATCGGGTGAAATTTTTGGGACACATGTTTATAATTTTTCGCCACAAATTAATGCGATTTTGGCTTTTGTGATTGTGCTTAGTGTGGTGTGGCTTTTGGCAATTTTTGTTAGTGAAATTATTACAAGACGTTTGCATAATACCGTGATTGAACGCCTTGATAGGTCTTTGGGACTTATCTTTGGATTCTGTAAATCATTTGTATTAGTGGCGATTGTAGCATTTGGTGTGACACAAATTTCCTTTGTGCATAATTTTGCGCAAAAAATGGAGCAAGAGAGTTTTTTGTATCCTATTATGAAAAGCTTTGCTGTGGTAATTATGAATCTTGATATCGTGAATGAAACAACAAAAACATTGGGCGATATGACCAAGATGGATCAAGGTGCAAAAGTCCTAGATACTATAGAATCTATGGGTGCTTTGCAACAAACCTTGCAAAAGTAGTTTTGTAAGGATTTGGTCAATATAGTAACAATACATTTCACAAAAAATACAATAACACAACAAGGGGAGTGATGTTTTCAAATTTTTATATCCAGCAACGATTAAAAAAATCTTCGCTTTTGCGAGAAATGGGAAGCAATCCATACAAAACAAACGCAAAACGCACCATTACCAACAAAGAATTTTTACAAAAATATAATTTTCTCCATAACCAAGAATCAAATGCCCAAGATTCACAAAGTAGAGAAACAATCGTAGGGCGTGTGCGTTTTATGCGTCTCATGGGCAAAGCGTGTTTTATCAAGATTCAAGATCAGAGTGCGACTTTGCAAGCATATGTGAGCAAAAATGAATTAGGCGATCGCTTTGAGGAAGTGAAAAAGATTCTTGAAGTTGGGGATATCGTTAGTATTACGGGTTTTGCTTTTGTAACAAAAACAGGTGAACTTAGTATTCATGCGCTTGAGTTTGAAATTTTGAGTAAGGCAATCGTGCCATTGCCAGAAAAGTTTCACGGCTTAAGTGATGTGGAGTTACGCTATCGTCAGCGATATGTAGATTTGATTGTGAATGCAGAAGTGCGCGAGGCTTTTATTTTGCGTAGCAAGATTATTGCATGTATTCGAGATTTTTTTGATTCTAAAGGTTTTTTGGAAGTAGAAACACCTATGTTACACCCAATTCCTGGCGGAGCAAACGCCAAGCCTTTTGTTACTCATCATAATGCCTTGGGTGTGGAGCGTTATCTTCGTATAGCGCCAGAATTATATCTTAAGCGTCTTATTGTTGGTGGGTTTGAAGCCATTTATGAGATAAATCGGAATTTTAGAAATGAAGGGATAGATGCGACACATAACCCCGAATTTAGCAGTATTGAGTTTTATTGGGCGTATCATACTTTTGAAGATTTGATGGTGCTTACTAGAGAACTCTTTAACTTTTTGTTTGAGAAGTTAGATTTGTCGCCTAAACTTCCTTGGGGAGAGCATGAGATTGATTTTAGTCAATGGCAAAATATTGGCTATAAAGAATCTCTTAGCCAAATTGGTGGTATAGATTCTGAGATTGTGCATGATAAAGCAAAGTTAGAGGCGTTTTTGCGCACAAATGGCGTGAAACTTGAATCTAATTTGAGTTATGGCAAACTTCTTGATGAGGCATTTAGTGAATTTGTGGAGCCAAAACTCATTAACCCAACATTTATTACAAATTATCCTATAGAACTTAGTCCATTAGCGCGTAGAAGTGAAACACAAAGCGATATAGCAGAGCGTTTTGAGCTGTTTATCGGCGGTAAAGAGATTGCTAATGGCTTTAATGAGCTTAATGATCCACTAGATCAAAAAGAACGCTTTGAGGAACAAGTGCGCCAAAAAGATGCAGGCGATGAAGAAGCACAATATATGGATGAGGATTTTGTGTGGGCATTGGGCTATGGTATGCCCCCCACAGCAGGTGAAGGCATAGGAATAGATCGTTTGGTAATGCTACTTACTAACCAAAGAAGCATTAAAGATGTGATTTTATTTCCCGCACTTAAACCTTCTAAGGTAAATTATGATATACTACTAGAAGATACCAAAGATTCTTAGGAGAATACAATGAGTTATTATTTGGAGCAAGATTCAGAACTATTTTCGCTTATCAATAAAGAATTAGTGCGTCAAAATACACATTTAGAGATGATTGCAAGTGAAAACTTTACATTTCCAAGCGTAATGGAAGCTATGGGAAGTATCCTGACAAATAAATACGCTGAAGGCTATCCGGGGAAGCGTTATTATGGTGGATGTGAATTTGTTGATGAAATAGAAAATTTGGCTATTGAGCGTGCCAAAAAGCTTTTTGGTTGCGCATATGTCAATGTGCAACCACATTCTGGATCACAAGCAAATGGTGCTGTATATGCTGCATTGCTTAAGCCATACGATAAGATTTTGGGTATGGATTTAAGTCATGGTGGGCATTTGACACATGGCGCCAAAGTAAGCGTGAGTGGGCAGCTCTATCAAAGCTTTTTTTATGGTGTGGAGCTTGATGGGTATATCAATTATGACAAAGTTGCAGAATATGCCAAGGTCGTGCAGCCAAAGATTCTTGTGTGTGGATTTTCTGCATACACTAGAGAGTTGGATTTTAAGCGTCTTAGAGAGATAGCAGATAGTGTTGGGGCGCTGCTTATGGGTGATATTGCGCATGTGGCAGGATTGGTTGTAGCAGGAGAATATCCTAATCCATTTCCTTATTGTCATATCGTAACGACAACTACGCACAAGACTTTGCGTGGTCCTAGGGGCGGTATGATTATGACAAACGATGAGGAACTTGCCCAAAAAATTAATAAGGCGGTATTCCCTGGATTGCAAGGTGGTCCGTTAGTGCATGTTGTTGCTGGTAAGGCTGCTGGATTTTTAGAGAATCTAAAACCTGAGTGGAAAGATTATGCCAAACAAGTGAAACTCAATATCAAAACCTTAGCGCAAGTTTTGGTTGAGCGAGGTTATAAGCTTGTTAGTGGTGGGACAGATAATCATCTTATTTTGATGAGTTTTCTTGATAAGGATTTCAGCGGTAAAGATGCGGATTTGGCGTTGGGTAATGCCGGTATCACCGTGAATAAAAATACCGTTCCAGGTGAGAAACGATCTCCATTTGTAACGAGTGGTGTGCGTATAGGATCTCCCGCATTGACAGCAAGAGGTATGAAAGAAAAAGAATTTACTTATATTGGATCAAAAATTGCCGATGTCTTAGATGATATTTCTAATACAGCGTTGCAACATAAGATTTTTGAAGAGATCAAAGAATTTAGTAAGGATTTTATTATTTATGATAAGCCTATTTTTTAAAATTTGTGCTGATATGATTGAGGTGAGGTAAAGACAATGACAGAAATGGACTTAAAACTTATTAAGATAGATACCTCACATTATTACCAAAAACAAGCCGGCATGGGACAAAAAATTGTCTATTCTGGTAGGATTTTGTATGATAAGTTTCAGAGAGTGGATTCTATGCTAACCTCCACAATCATACGAAAGCATTGGAATAAAGAACTTACGATCGCACATTCTTTGATTCTTAAAGATAACAAGGTCGAAAATATCGTTTTTGATTACAATGGACGCAATGCCGAGAGATTCTATCATAAGGCACAATTGCTTCTGCGCAACGAAGGCTTTATTAATTTCACTGCCTATACGACAAAAACACCCGGACATTTACACCTTTATGTGCATAAAGGACATACAGAGCTTGGAGAGGGTAAGAGGTTGGCGCGCACGCTATCTATGAAGCTTTCGCAGACTTGTCCGGTAGAGTGGCGTGTGTTTCCAAACGATGATTTACCACAAAATTTCAATATTCTTGCGCTACCTTATGGAGTTTTTGCTAAGGAGCGTGGTGCTTCTTGGTCTAAATATATGTAGAATGCATGAGAATAAAAGGAGATATGATGGAAGATAAAAGAGAATTTAATGATATTTTGATTGATGATAGAGCGCAATACCAAAATCGTAGCAAAAAAATAATGCTCCTTGTGGTCGCAGCAGCCGTGTTGCTCATTATATTATTGGTTTCTGCAATTGCTATGAGTGGTGGCGATGATAAGGTATCAACCAAGCAAATTGCCCAAGAAAATGGTTTGCAACAACAAACTCCAGAATCTGATACACAGGCAACTACACAAAATACAGAATTCCAACCTGTGCAAACAACAGATGTTGCGGCGAATGATAGATTCGAACAGATTGTTAAGCAGATTCAGGATAGACAAACTACACAATCCGAACCACAACCTGTAGAATCTACACCTCAAGTTTCTCAAGATCCAATTTTAGAAGCAGCATCTCAAGGGACATTGAGCACACCTGTGGTAGTCCAGCCCACACAGCCTGTGCAACCTACACAACCTACCAAGCCTTCTAAACCAGAATCTAGCACACCTGCTACTGCGCCTTCAAAACCCACACAAGTAGTGCAATCTGCACCAAAACAACAAACTCCACAGCCAACGACTAAACCTACACAAGTGGTGCAAAGCACACAACCTGCGCAATCTACACAGCCTACACAGCCACAGAGACAACCCCAGCAGGCAGCACAAAGCACACAACCTGTTGTGAATACTCAACCAGCGCTTGTTACGCAAATACCACAATCTTCTTTGAGCGTTGATAAAAGCAAAAATGGGCAAGTCGCACAAAAAGGACATTACATACAAGTAGGATCTTTTGAAAATACTCCAAACAAAGAGTTTCTCAATAAAATCAATAATTATAGCTATCGTGTCTATGGCGCACAAAATACCACAAAATACCTTGTTGGTCCTTATCAATCTCGCACAGATGCAAATCGCGATATGCTTAAATTAAAAACAGATATGGGAGATCAAGTTTTTTATTACGAAGTTAAGTAATACATAACAATGTGCTCTTTTGTTTTGATTGGGGCAGCGGGATTCGTTGCTCCTAGGCATTTGCGAGCCATTAGGGATACACACAATGATTTGTATGCGGCTATTGATACAAACGATTGTGTAGGGATTTTGGATAGTTATTTTCCTAATGCTAGATTTTTTCTTTCTTTAGAATCTTTTCATACTCACAAATTAACACAATCTATTGATTACATGAGTATTTGCACGCCTAATTTTTGGCACAAAGCACATATAGAATTCGCACTTACACACGGCATGCATGCAATTTGCGAAAAACCAGTAGTATTACATACTACCCAAGCCTTAGAGCTTATAAAGCTAGAGCGTGAGAGTGGCAAGAGTATTAGCACAATTTTGCAACTTCGCCTTCATCCACGGATTATATCCCTTAGAGAAAATATCCTCGCACGCCTTGAGGAAAATCCTCATCATATTTTTGAAGTGGATTTGAGTTATATCACTGCGCGAGGATTATGGTATTTTGAATCATGGAAGGGTGATGCAAATAAAAGTGGCGGATTAGCCTGTAACATAGGCATACATTTATTTGATATGCTATGTTTTTTGTTTGGAGAGTGTCAAGAAAATATTTTGCACTATAGCTCCCCTAGCACAGCCTGTGGATTTTTGGGGCTAAAACATGCGCGTGTGCGTTGGTTTTTATCCATTGATAGGGCATTGCTTCCAGAATCTAGAGGCAATACATATCGTTATATGCGAGTGGATACACAAGAAGTGGAATTTACGCAAGGCTTTGAAGATTTGCATACAAAAAGCTATGAAGAGATTCTTGCCAATAGAGGTTTTGGTTTGGAGAGTGCTATGCCAAGCCTTGCGCTTATGGAGCGTATAAGAGAGCTAGAGCCAATTGGCCTTAAAGGAGATTATCACCCATTGGCTAAGGGGTTGGCATGATGGAGTATTTTGTGCACCCAAGCAGTATCATCGATGAAGGTGCGGTGATTGGCAAAGATTCTAAGATTTGGCATTTTTGTCATATTTTTGGTTCAAGTGTGATTGGTGCGCATTGTTCGATAGGGCAAAATTGTATGATCGCCCAAAATGTGCATATAGGCAATAATGTCAGAATCCAAAATAATGTCAGTATCGTGGAGGGTGTGAGAATCTGTGATGATGTTTTTATCGCACCAAGCGTGGTTTTTACAAATATTAAAAATCCTCGTGCATTTATTTCTCGCAAACATCAATATATGCCCACTTTGCTTGAGAAAGGCTGTTCTGTTGGTGCAAATACTACGATTATTTGTGGCAATACCATAGGAGCATATGCGCTTATAGGTGCTGGAGCGGTTGTGAGCCATAATGTCCCAGCACATGCGCTTGTTGTGGGCAATCCTGCGCGCATTGTTGGTTGGGTGGATAAAGCCGGTGTGAAGCTAGAGTTTAGGCAAAATCGTGCGTATGATAGCTTAGATTGCAGTGTGTATGAAATGCGTGATGGCGTGGTGGTGCAAATTGAATCATAAAGCTAGACTTGATACTACAATTGCGGTCATAGGATTGGGCTATGTTGGCGCACCTTTAGCGTTTGCTTTGGCTAAGCATTTTAGAGTCATTGGATTTGATACCAATCCTAAACGCATACAAGATTTGCAGCATGGGTTTGATGAACATACACAAGAGCATTTTGTGCCACTAAAATCTTTGCATTATAGCAATACACAACAAGATCTCATACAAGCCACAATGTTTATTATCGCCGTGCCAACGCCAATTTTTGCCGATAAAACTCCAGATCTTAGATATTTGGACGAGGCTTCTAAGATTGTGGGTGGTGCGCTTAAAAAAGGCGATATGGTGGTGTATGAATCTACAACCTATCCGTTTTGCACACGAGAGTATTGTGGCAAGGTTTTGCAAAAAACTTCTTCTTTGGTGTTAGATAGGGATTTTTTCATCGGTTATTCTCCTGAACGTATTAATCCCGGTGATAATGCGCACACGCTCCAAAGCATTACCAAAATTATTGCTGCAAGCACACCCCAAGCAAGACAAAGAATGGAGAGAGTGTATGGTAGCGTGGTAGATTCTTTGTATGTTGCTCCTAGTATTGAGGTAGCCGAGATGGCAAAACTTATTGAAAATGCGCAACGCGATTTGAATATCGCCTTTGTGAATGAAGTGGCAATGATGTGTGATAGATTGGGTTTGAGTGCTAATGCAGTGCTTGAAGCTGCCAAAAGTAAATGGAATTTTTTGCCATTTATGCCCGGACTTGTGGGGGGACATTGTATCAGTGTAGATCCTTATTATCTCTCATATATTTTACAAATGTGTGATTATAAACCAAAAGTTCTTAGTATGGGGCGCCTTGTCAATGAGCAAATGCCGACATTTCTTGCCAAAAAACTTAGCAGTATTGCCAAAGAATGCGGACTTGTGGTATCAAAAAGCAAGGTATTGTTATTAGGCTTAGCATTTAAGGAAAATTGTCGCGATATGCGTAATTCTAAAACCCCTATTTTGCGTAAAAAACTTAAAAAATATGGCTTTAAGGTTAAGGTATATGATCCATTGATTGATAGAGCACAGGCAAAGCAAATGTTTGGTTTTAAGCCTTTAAAATCTTTGGGGCATAAGAAATTTGATATTATCGTGCTACTTAATGCTCATAGTGTATTTATGGACATTGATTTGCGAGAGTATGTGCATACAAAACATAGTATTTTTGATATGAAGGGCATTTTGCCTTATGCTACCCATAGGCTATAATACAAATATCCCAAAAACAAAATACCAAGCACAAGAGAGATACAATAAGCAACAAAAGAGCGTATAGCAAAAAGTGAAATAATAAGATAGTTTATAAAAAGCCACAGCGGTGTAAAAACCTCAATAGAATCTAACTTAAGATGAAACAATGCTGCCAAAGGTGTATCAAAAATCCAGCCAATTCCTAGCATATGTGCAATAACACTTATGGGGAAAAAAATTACAAAAATAAGTGTAATTGGGATAGAAATAAGAGTATAAGAGCTAAAGTATGGGAAGAAAAAATGCACCAAAATTAGCATATTGACAAAAATTGTGAAATTAAAAACAAGTGGAAGAAGCAAAAATTTATATATAAAAGAGCGCGATGAGAATCTAAAGTAGTGCAAAAATACATAAATATAAAAGACTCCAAAAAACGAGAGAAAAAAGCCAATGCTATATATAAGCCGTGGGAAAAAACTCACACACAAAATCCCTATCATAAATAAAAATCTAAATTGCAAAATCCTAACTCCAAAATACACCATCATAAACCCTATGCACGCCATAACCCACGCTCGTAGAAATGAGGGAGAAAAATCAAGTACAACAAGGTAGGCAAAAAGCATTGCAAGTAGCAATATGCCAATATCAAAAAACTTATTACGATAAGGGAAGAATCTATGCAATGGCTTGTATAAAAGATGCAGTATAAAACCCAATACAAGACTTAAGATTCCTAGATGAAAGCCACTAATTGCAATAAGATGCGCAATGCCAATAGTGTTGCTAAAGTCTCTTAAGGTTTTTGGGAGAAAATCAGCAATATATAGCGTTTTGTAAAATGCTCCAAGGAGAGAATCTGTGTGCTGTGAATCTATAAACGCACGAAAAGTATCGCGATAATCCTGTGTAGATTCTAAAGAAATGCTAAAACTTGTGATAAAGCAAGATTGCAGATATTGCCAAAAGCTACATTGAGCAGGTTTGCCATAGATTCTTAGGTGCATATGCAAGAGATTTTTGATTGCTTCTTTGGAAGTTGTATAAAATACTGCTCCAGATTCTGTGCGGATTTTAAGGACTTGATAGGTGGAGTTTGTCTTGGGTGAGATTTTTGGGTATTGTGCGATAACTTGTCCGCGTATGGTAATTGGTGTTTTTGAATCTAGTGTGTTGTAGTGTAAATATTGGAGTGTGAGATTTATGGCAAATATACACAAGCAAAATGCAAGAAATACGAGCCATTGTGTTTTGGTATCAAGTATGGCGATAGGCGAGAGTGTGTTGGAGTATGTGGCGTCAGCTGTATAGGTGTGCAAAACAAACTCCTTATATGTGCTTGGTTTGGGGATTGCTCAAACCAAGCAAGCATAACATTTAGCGGTTTGTGGGTTGTATGTCCTTGTTATCTGCAAGTTGTTCGCGTTGCACCTTATCCAAAAATGCGATGAGGGCTTGTGCGGCTTGTAGATATGCTTTGGCACTTTGACTTTGTGGCTCAAAAAACACGATAGGCTTGCCATTATCTCCGCCTTCTCGGACTTTTGGCTCTAGAGGTATATGCGTGATTGTTGTTGTGTTGTATTGTGTTGCGATACTTTGGCTTGTGCCTTTACCAAAAATATCATATTCTTGCCCACAATTTGGACAGATAAAACCACTCATATTTTCGATAATTCCAGCGATTGGAATATTGAGCTTGCTAAACATATCTAAGCTTCTTGCACTATCATCTAGACTTACTTTTTGTGGTGTGGTTACTACGATTCCTGCACTTACAGGCACACTTTGAGCAAGAGTGAGTTGCGCATCACCTGTGCCTGGTGGCATATCAATAATAAGCACATCAAGATCACTCCACAAAACATCTGTAAGCATTTGCTCAATTGCTCTCATTACCATAGGTCCACGCCATATGAGACTTTGTCCCTCATCATACAGCACACCTATACTCATCATTTCCACACCATAGGCTTTGAGTGGGATTACTTTCTTTTTAGATTCATCAACCATAGCTTTATTAGCGTGTAAGCCAAGCATACGAGGGATATTTGGTCCATAAATATCCGCATCAAGCAATCCTACTCGTTTGCCTTCTTGGGCTAGAGCGATAGCAAGATTTGTGCTTGTCGTGGATTTGCCCACGCCACCTTTTCCTGAACTCACCATAACAAATGATTTGATTTGCGGAGCAAGATTTTTAGTTTTTGGGGCAGGTTTTGGAGCTGGTTGTGGGGTAGAGATATTGATACTTACTTCTTCTACTCCTGCATTTTTTAACGCAAGTTTGATAGCATTGCCAAGTTGCGCAAGGATTTCATCAGAACTTGAAGGAATGGCAATATCGACGCGTGGCGGCGTGGATTTTGTATCAATCCCTTTAAGAAAGCCAAAGCTTACAATGTCTTTTTGAAAATTAGGATAAATGACACTTTTTAGTGCATTTGTGATAGTTTCTTGCAACATAATAATCCTTTAATATGATTTTTTGAGGAATATGTGTATGCCATAGCGTCCCCCACCCATAAAAAAGAGCGCAAGACAAGGCAAGATATATAAAAGTTGGTGTTCAATAACCCACCCTCCAGTATTATCTAGACCAAAGATACTAAATCCAAACACGCTATAAATAGCTATAAGCATTGTGAAAATCTCCACAAGTGCTGCTAAACGCACTTGATACCCTATGAGAATCAAAAGCGGTGCAAGAATCTCACCAACATACACACCATATGCCATAAATGTTGGTAAGCCTCGAGATTCTAAGAGTCCAGTAACGCCATCGATGCCATATTGTAATTTAAAGATACCATGAAATAACATAAGTCCACCTACGCACACGCGCAAGATTAGTTTGCCAAAGTCGTGATTTATCATAAAAATCCTTTGAGAGTGAAAATATAAAGGCAAGATTATAGAAAATATTTTTTAATATCGCGCTAGATTTTGGGATTTTGTGCTAGATACTTAAGGGATATTTGAAATGTGAGTTTTTATATAGGCTAAGAGTTTTTGAAGCGGTATAGTCGCTCTAAGTCTGATTGTTCATGTTCTAACAACATCGTTTTTTTATCAATCCCACCGGCATACCCTGTGAGCTTTTTGTTTGTTCCAATCACTCTATGACAAGGAATGATAATGGCAATAGGATTGCGTTTGAGCGCTCCACCAATGGCTTGGGCTGACATCGCATTTTTGTGTGTTTGTTTTGCTACTTCTTTTGCGAGTTCTCCATAACTACAAACTTCCCCATATGGAATCTGTGTGATGAGATTCCATACAAGCTTCCCAAACACACTGCCGTGAGGATCAAGCGGAAGTTCATTAATGCTTGGATTTTTCTTTGCAAAATATTGTTGCAGCCACTGCTTTGTATGCAAAAGCACCGCATCATCGTGCTTGACTTGTATGCACTGGGTTATGGATTTTGTATTTGTAGATTCTGTATGAAGTTTTGGTAGATGTATTGTTTGTCCCAAAAACCACAAACCTATGAGTTTGTGATCTTTGCTTGCAAGTCTTATCTCTCCTAATACACTTTGGTGAGAAGTCGTATAGATCATAGGGTGGTATAAACCAACCCTTGCCTAAAATACAACACCAAATATGGCAGAAGCTCGCCAATAGTGGCTTTGGAAATCTTTTGCGCGGATATATGTTTGTAAGCCTGGTTGTTCAGGATCGCGTAGCGTGCTATTAAGATCTCCCATCACAAAGCGTAACCCAAAGCTAAAGGTATTGCGCATACGAATACCAAGCCCTGCTCCATAGATGATACCTTGATAGGTGTTTGTGAGTGACCAATCATTTTCTGTAGCACTTTTGTAAAATATATCTTTGATAGAATGATAGGCATATCCACCCATAGCTTGTATATAAAAAGATTTTGTTTGCAAACCAATGACTACTGGCAATTGCACACCCCAACCATTAAAGCCTGTTTCGCTTAGGAGTTTGCTTCCACCAGGTAAATCAGTAGGTGCCGTTGCAAATGCATTGCTATTACCTTTTTCTCGGATATAGATAGGCACGGTAATTTCTACACCCACATAAGGATACACGCCACGCATACTAGAGACAGACATAATGTAGCTAGAATATCCAATGTCGGCTGAATGCAAGAATGTTTCACCAAGTCTAGCATATGAATAACCAAGCATACCTTCATTGTAGAGAATCCAACGCGTAGTGCCATCACTACTTGCTCGTATCACGCGCCCTGAGCCGAAGTTTGAAAGCATAGAATTTTCATAGCTTTTATATTGTGAGAGTGCATTTGTTGCACCAGACATTGCGGATAATCCAACGAGAAATAACACCATCAATAATCGCATTTTAACTCCTTGTTTTAGTGAGATAACTAAACTTATAGATTCACATTATAGCCATAAAAAACCATACTTAGCTTAAGAGACTTGGACTTGCTATAAGCAGTTGGGATAATATCGTGCAAAAAATGCTATAATGTAATTTTTAATGCGTTAATTTCACAAGCAAGGACTTTTTAGCAATATGTTTTTTCGTTTTATCATCACATATTATTTGAAGTATTTTTTTATCATATTTCTTGCTTTGGAACTTTTTTTTGTGGCTATTGACACACTGAAGTATGTCGATGATTTGCCAGATTCTGCGAATCTTTTTATTTTGTTTTTGTTTTATGATAGTATCTATGCGATGAGCTACACACTCCCTATATCGCTTGTGCTTAGTGCTATTATGTTTCTTATTACATTTCTAAAGAGCAACCAGCTTACCGCACTTTTGGCATTAGGATATTCTCGATTACAGATTCTAAAGCCTGTTGTGTTGGTTGCGAGTTTGATTACTTGTTTGCATATTGGACTTGATTGCACTTCATTTGCGTATGCTCAAGAGAGTGCAGAATCTATTGTTAGTAACCAAGCCGTGCTCAACACACGCCAAGATGTATTGTTAAAATTTGATAACAAATACATTTTTATGGGCAAGATTTATCCTTTAGAAAATGGTGGTGCAAAAGCCGAGCGAATCAAGATTTTTGAGCTAGAAAATCGTGAATTGCGTAGCTATTATGAGGCAAAAACTGCTCTTTTTGTAGATGATGTTTGGCGTCTTGATGATGTGGCGTATTTGGTGATTAATGACAAACTTGAGTTAGGTAGCACCGCACTTACCAAGATAGCCCTACCTCAATTAGAAGTGCTAAAAGGCTTCCGTCCAAAGGTTCTTGATACATTTTCTCAAGATAAGCCCACCGTTTCTATTCTTGATGCGATTGATACGCTTTTTATTTCTTTTGAACAAGGCACAAACACAATCAAAATGCGCGCTATTTTGTATGCTCTTGTGATTGTGCCATTTTTTGTGCCGCTAAGTATTTTTATTATCGCGGCTTTTATTCCATCACTTGCGCGTTATGGGAATCTTGCGCTGATTAGTTTTGCATGTATCGTAGGCGCACTTATTATATGGGGATTGTTTTTTTCATTTTCGGAGTTAAGTATCAGTGGGATTTTGCAGCCAGAGCTTGGTGTTTTGCTCCCATTTTTTATTTTGTTTTGTGTAAGTATGTATTTTTTACGAAAAATCAATACAAAGTTTATCTAAATTAAAACTTTTTAGATTTTTTTTACTCAAAACAAGGCATAATAAGCGTGATTTTGAAATACATCTGAAAGGTAGTATTATGGAGAGTGTAAATATAACAGAGAGAGTTTTTACCTTTGTAGGGACATTGTATCCACATTCTTGGGAGCACATTTTCTCACATCATGATTTTGTTGTGGCAGCTTATACTGTGCTTATTACTTTTATATTACTCATTTGTGCATCACTAGCTACTAGTAAAATGCAGCTTGTGCCTAGCGGTATTCAAAATGTTTTTGAAACGCTTATAAGTGGCGTGATTAATTTTGCCAAGGATATTGTAGGTGAAGAGGTTGCGCGTAAATATTTCCCACTTGCGGCAACTATTGGATTATTTGTTTTGGCGGCTAACCTTATTGGGATTATTCCGGGTTTTGAAGCACCTTCATCAAGTCTTAGCTTTACGCTTGTCTTAGCGCTTGTTGTGTTTGTGTATTATCACATCGAGGGAATTAAAGCACAAGGTGTGGAAAATTATTTCAAACATTTTGCCGGACCTGTTTGGTGGCTTATTCCTCTTATGTTACCTGTGGAGATTATTTCGCATTTCTCTCGTATCGTTTCACTTTCGTTTCGTTTGTTTGGGAATATCAAGGGTGATGATATGTTTTTGCTTATTATGCTTGTGCTTGTGCCTTGGGTAGTGCCTGTGCTACCTTTTGCAATTTTGACATTTATGGCATTTTTACAAGCTTTTGTATTTATGATACTCACATATGTGTATTTGCACGGAGCTGTTATTGTAGATTCTGACCATTAATGGTCGTTTCTACCTTGAAAACCTATCTTATTACGCCAGAGGTTACACTTTCTTATTTTCAAACTCTCCCTTCTATTTTAGAATCTTTTTCTCCTGATTATGCGATGTATCGTAGCACCAATAGAGCATTTGCCAAAGATTTTGCCCTGCTTTGTCGTGCGCGAAAGATTACTTGTTTTATAAATTCACAAGGTTTTGATGATAAGGCTTTAGATTCTGTGTTGCCTTATTTTGATGGGATTCATTTAAAAAGTAGCGCCTTTTTTCTTATCAAACATTTTAGCTCGCGGTGTATGGTGGGTTTTAGCGCACATACGCCACAAGAGGTGCAAGATGCTTTGCAAAATGGCGCACACTATGCTATGTTAAGTCCTATTTTTGCTACACCCAACAAAGGCACGCCACTTGGTGTGCATATATTGCAAACTTTAGATTCACACACGCTCTCTCGCACTTTTGCACTCGGAGGAATTGATACTCCGCTTAAGGTCAAGCAATTAACAAAGATACACAATCTGTATGGTTTTGCATCGATTCGGTATTTTTTAGGGGAGAAATAGAGGCATTTTGTTACAATACAAAACCTAAAAACTTGAGGTATTAAGAAATGAAGCATTTTTGGAATTCTATATTTTTTAAAATTACACTTTTGTTTTGTGCAGCATTACTAGGGTTTTTTGCACTCTCATATTTTTTTATCAAAGATAAAATCGAAGAAGATCAACACCTTAATGCTATCAAATATAACCAAATTGTGATGATGCTTAATGAGATTGGGCAACTTGGCGGTGGCGGTGATGTCGTGAAAAAATATCTGCATGATTTGGGTTTTGTCGAGGTGCAAGAAAGTTTTAGAGAGCAATTATATGAGGAAGATGAGATTCCACAAGGTTTTGTGGGCACGATAGCCAAGATTCGCAATACCAAAAATGGAATTTATATTTTAATCCAAGATAACACAGAATCGATTCTGTATCGGGACGGGACGCAAGGCTCTTATGATCGTTTTTATCTTATCACTCTTGCAGGGATTTTGATGCTAACATTTCTCTATGTGCTCTTATTAAAGGCGCTTATCCCACTTAATACATTGCGATCAAAAATTGCCAACATTAATTCTATGCAAGTGGATTATATTCGCACCAAACGCAATCCAAAAGATGAAATCGAGCTTTTGGCAAATGAATTTTATAAGTTTTCCAATAAAGTCAAGGCACTTAATGAATCGCGCCTTTTGTTTTTGCGATCTATTATGCATGAGCTTAAAACTCCTATCACTAAGGGGCGTATTACTGCTGAAATGGTTGAGAATCCACAACAAAAAGATCGCCTTTGTTCAGTCTTTAGTCGTCTCAATGAGCTTATTTCGGAGTTTGCTAAGATAGAGCAGCTTGTTTCGCGTATGTATACGATTAAAAAAAGCGAGTTTGTGTTAGAGGATTTGATTGAACAAACGCGACATATGTTGCTTGTAGATTCTACACTCCCAAATCCTATTACACTCCAATCTCCTTATGCCCTTATCAAAGCGGATTTTGAGCTTTTTGCTATTGCTATAAAAAATATGATTGATAATGCCATGAAGTATGGCAATGATGGCAAGGTGTGCATTTATACTCAAGCAGATGGTTTGTGCATAGAGAATCTTGGGAATCCTCTCAAGTTTGGATTAGATGAGTATTTTAAGCCTTATTTTCGAGATTCTAAAAAAAATATCCAAGGATTTGGACTTGGTATGTATATTATTAAAAATATTTTGGATAACCAAAACTTTAGGCTAAAATATATCCATGAGGAAGGTAAAAATATTTTTATTATCAAAGGTTGTGTGGTTGAAAACTTTTGTGATCTCAAAAACCGCCCTGCAAAACCAGAGCTTACTCAAAGCACACTTTAACATAAAGGAGAGAGTATGTTTAGACGATTAAGACGCACACGATTACATGCGCATTTGCGAGATTTGGTGCGTGAGAATAGCGTGAGTGTGAGTGATTTTATTTACCCACTTTTTGTTGTAGAAGGTAGCGGTATAAAGCGTGAAGTGCCTTCATTGCCAGATGTATTTCAGATGAGTATTGATGAGGTGCTTAAAGAAATCGAAGTATTATGTAAGCTTGGAATCTATCATATTATCCTTTTTGGGATTCCAGATCACAAAGATTCTTGTGGCAGTGAAGCATTGAGTGATAATGGCATTATTGCCAAGGCTTTGCGTGCCATTAAGCAACACGCACCGCAAATGTTTGTGAGTGTGGATTTGTGCTTTTGTGAATATACAGATCACGGACATTGTGGGATTTTGGATAAGAATGGCATTGTAGATAATGATGCGACTTTGGAGATTCTCGTGCAACAAGCTATCGTGCTTTGTGTAAGTGGCGCGGATATGATAGCTCCTAGCAGTATGATGGATGGTTGTGTGGAGGCTTTGCGTTTTGGGTTAGATAAGGCAGGATTTTCACATATACCGATTATGGCGTATTCTACAAAATTTGCTAGTGCATATTATGGACCATTTCGTGATGTCGCTCAATCCGCACCAAGTTTTGGGGATCGCAAAACCTATCAACAAGACCCAGCTAATAGGCGTGAGGCAATTTTAGAAAGTCTTAATGATGAGAGTGAGGGTGCGGATATCTTAATGGTAAAACCTGCTTTGGCGTATCTTGATGTCGTGCGTGATATACGCGAACGCACACTGCTACCATTGGCTGTGTATAATGTGAGTGGAGAATACGCAATGCTTAAGCTAGCACAAAAAGCAGGGGTTATTGATTATCCAAAAGTGCTTATGGAAACTATGCTTTGCTTTAAGCGTGCTGGTGCAGATATTATCATTTCCTATCATGCTAAAGAAGTTGCAAACATTTTGCAGGAGTTTTGATGAAAACACAAAATAAAATTTTTCAGCGATTGGTTTTTGGTGTCGTAGCAGTTGTTGTGGTAAGCGCAGTTTTTGTGTTAAGCCAACCAAAAACACAAGAATCTAGCACTATAAGCACACTCACAGAGGAGGCGGTGAGTGAATCTATGCAAGAGAGCAATGATAGCGAGGCGCAATCCCCTGAAGCTTTAGAGATTAAAGAGGAATCTAGCGCAGATTCTAATCCGCATTCACATTCCTTACCCCAAGCGCAAACTAGTGATGTGGCTACCACTTCACCTAGTATAGAATCTAGTGATACTCCAAAGACATTGGTTGTGTGCGAAAATGATGTAGCAGTGTATGATAAAGAGGGGCGATCTGTTATTGGGAGTGCATTTGTGGGTTTGGCAGGTGAAGAGGTAGGACACATAGATGATAAAGTCGTGCTACATATCACAAGCTACCACAATGGCACACAAATGTTGTATACAGATTCTAAATTTGATACGCCTATGCTGAAAGTATATGGATTGGATTCTACTATGAGTTTAGAAGTGGCTATTGCCAAAAAAGACTTACACCAACATAATGACACGCCTTGTGGGGAAATAAAAAACACACAAGATTCTCACGATGTGCCAAACCACGCACAAGGTAATGGAATCCAAAATCATGGAAATATCTAGACCAAAATTTGCCGATTGTCATTTTAGTCGGATTAAGCGTTTTATCATCAAATGGGAGACAAGATCTCTAGGTGCTGATATTGATAGGCTTATAGCGATTTTGCCTTGTGTGATTTATGCGGACAAGGCTAGAATCGATATTTTGCTTGCGCGCACTCAAGAAGTGCTTAAAAAATATCTCAAACAAAATACCTATATGCTGCCCAGAATCCTTGATAGAATCATCATGCGTTTATTGAAGTATAAAAATGATGAAAAATATTATATTCAAGATAGATCCAAGGCTTTTGATATTGTGTTGCAAAATATTCAGCTTTATAGTGTGGTGATTGATATTCTTGATGATCCTATGTTTGCGCATTTACTCCAAGCTTTTGATGAGCGCATAAAAGAAGGATATGACAAAGAATACACCCTCAATGCCGATGGGAAAAGAGTATTGTCGTTTCAAGAAAAATATAGTCGCTAGAATACAAAATCATAGGTGAGCAGAATCTGCGTGTTTTGGAGTGTGCGACTGCCACCCAAAGAAAGCTGTGCATTTTGTGCATCGACCCAAAGTGTATTTGCAAATGGTAATCCAACAGCCCCTAAATTGAAGTCATCTATAAATGCTTGTCTAATGACAATGTGAAATTTATGAAGCCCATTGATATTAATAGTAATACCAAGCTTATTGACGCGCCCACCATAGTAGAATTTTCCACCCCAATCATAGGAATTATCTTCATGATAGATTCCATCATTATAAGTTTTTGTCTTGCCACCTGCGCGATATTGGGTGATTTCAAGACTAGTGCCAAAAAAGAGATTTATAGAGGTATGTGTAAATGGATGAAACTCATAAAACACGCGATATTCAGCCACAGCACGCCACAAGCTTGTATCAATTTCATTTTGTTGGAATGTTTTATTATTAAGCTCTAGCTCTGAATAGCCTGATGAAGAAAACCCACCCCCTTGTATCCCAAATTTATCTTTATGGATTTCAAGATTTTGGACAGCAGATGGAGGAGGGGTGATGGTAATATCAGATGCTTGTAAAAAAATGATAAAAAGAAACACACAAGCTAATATTAAACGCATATCAAAACCCTATGGAATCTAGAAATACATTTGGTATTATGCACTAGATTCTCTTAAATTTCATATGCCAACATCTAGTATTTGTGTATATAAAAGCTTTTTTGATATGTCTTGCATAATTTGCAAAAAGGTAACATAGCACAAAAAAGATATGTAAATTTATAAAAACACATGTTGTGTTTTAAAAAATTTGTGTATCATAAACGTGAAATTCTATTATTCACTCAAAGGAGTAAGATATGGCAAATTTACCACATACACATTTTGCGCAAGAAACACTTGCCTTACATGCGGGTTATACATATGATTCACAACGCACCATTAGTGTGCCTATTTACCAAAATACCGCCTATAGTTTTGAGAATCTTCAACAAGCCGCAGCGCGTTTTAGTTTGCAAGAACTTGGTAATATTTATACGCGTCTTACAAATCCCACAACCGATGTTTTGGCAGCTCGCTTAGCGGCTGTAGAAGGTGGAGCTTTTGGGGTAGTGACTTCTAGCGGAAGTGCAGCGATTTTTTATGCGATCGTAAATTGTGCCCAAGCAGGTGATAACATTGTGTTTGCCAATAAAATTTATGGTGGCACACAGACACTTTTTGTGCATACACTAAAGCGTTTTGGCATACAAGCTCGAACATTTGATATTGATGATATAGAGAACTCTTTGCCACAAGCTATAGATTCAAATACAAAAGCAATCTTTTTTGAAAGCATTTCAAATCCTCAAATATCTATCGCAGATACCCTTGCTATCACAAAAATAGCCAAAGAACACAAAGTTATTACGATTTGTGATAACACTGTGGCAACTGCATTTTTGCATAAGCCACTTGATTTTGGTGTGGATATTAGCGTGTATAGTATCAGCAAATATGTCAATGGACAAGGTAGCGCATTGGGTGGCGCTGTGATTGAACGCAATGGATTAAATGATTTTATCAAGGATAATCCACGCTACCCAGCATTTAATACACCTGATGAAAGCTATCATGGCTTGGTATATGCTTCATTGCCGTTGCCAATTTTTTGCATTCGCCTTATTACAGAATGGTTGCGAAATATTGGCGCGACACTCTCGCCACAAAATGCGTGGGTTATTTTGCAAGGCTTAGAAACACTAGAGTTGCGAATCCAAAAACATAGCCAAAATGCACAAAAAATTGCGGAGTTTCTCTCTCAACACCCTAAGATAAAAAATGTCGAATATCCGGGGTTGCGTGAGAATCCATATCATCATCTTTTGACAAAATATTATAGAGATTCTCTTTCTAGTGGGCTTTTGAGTTTTGAAGCACAGAGTTTTGAGGAAGCACAAAAAATTTGCAATACCTTGGAGCTTTTTGCTATTGCTGCAAATATTGGGGATTCTAAATCGCTTATTATTCATCCAGCTTCTACGACCCACTCTCAACTTAGCCATGAAGAATTGAGGGCAGCGGGTATCACGCCTGAAACAATTCGTTTAAGTGTTGGATTAGAATCTGTGGAAGATTTGATAGCGGATTTGAAACGAGCCATAGAGGGATAATATTATTTTAAGGATAGGTATATGCCATTAGTGCTTTCAGAAGATATTCCAGCTTATAGTTTTCTCAAAAACAATGCGTTTATTATGGGCGTGGATCGTGCGACACATCAAGATATTCGTCCGCAAGAAGTGTTGCTTATCAATCTTATGCCCACAAAGATAGAGACAGAATGCCAGATTCTCTCTTTGCTTGCTAACTCACCATTGCAGGTGAATATCACGCTTTTAGCGACCTCTAGTTATGTAGGTAAAAACACACCTAAAAGTCATTTAGATAAATTTTATGTCAATTTTAGTGATATTTTGGGGAGACGCTTTGATGGAGCGATTGTTACGGGAGCGCCCATTGAGCAAATGCCTTTTGAGGAAGTGAAGTATTGGCAAGAGCTAGTAGAGATTATGGATTATCTTAGGAGTCATTGCACAAGCACTTTGTATTTGTGTTGGGGAGCTATGGCGGGGTTATATCATTTTCACAATATAGCAAAAACCTCATTGGACAAAAAACTTTTTGGTGTTTTTGATCATCGCATAGTTCAGACAGATTTGTTGCTTACGGGGCTTGATGATGTTGTAAGGATTCCGCATTCTCGATATAGCGGGATTAATGAAACACAAGTGCAACAAACCAAAGAGTTAAAAATTCTTTTGGCTGGAGAAGAGAGTGGTATAAGTGTTTTAAAAGATTCTCAAGATGTGTTTGTGCTTGGGCATTTAGAGTATGCGCGTGAGACTTTGCAGCAAGAATATATTCGCGATCAAAATAAGGGAGTAGCTATTGACGCTCCACAGCATTATTATGATGCCAATGGCAATATAGTGTGGTCGTGGCGCTCGAGTGCAAGTATATTTTTTGCTAATTGGTTAAATTTTTCGGTGTATCAAGTCACGCCATTTGTGTTGTAGGGGGAGGTTTTGTTCTTAGGCAAAATAAATATCACAAAGCTTATCTTAATTTTTTTTAAGATACAATCCCCACTTGTTTTTTACAAAACTTCAAATCTAAACTAAGGAATGCGTATGTATGCAGTATTTAAGAATGGAGGCAAGCAATACAAGGTAAGTGAAGGTAGTATCGTGCTACTTGATAAACTAAGCCTTGAGCCAAAGTCAAAAGTGGAGTTTAGCGAAGTTTTGGCACTACATGATGGGGCTAATCTATCGGTTGGCACACCATTTGTAAGTGGTGCTAAGATTGAAGCTGAGGTGATTAACGAGGGTCGAGGCAAAAAAGTGATTACTTTCAAAAAGCGCAGACGCAAGGATAGCAAGACTAAACGCGGATTTAGAAGAGATTTCACGCGTGTGAGAATCCTAAAAATCACTAAATAAATTTTAAATTGTAAGGAGTTGCAATGGCACACAAAAAAGGTCAGGGTAGTACCCAGAATAACAGAGATTCAGCAGGGCGTCGTTTAGGTGTGAAAAAATTTGGTTCTCAATTTGTGCGAGCTGGAAATATTATCATTCGCCAAAGAGGCACAAAAGTGCATCCTGGTGATAATGTAGGTATGGGCAAAGATCACACAATTTTTGCACTTATTGATGGTGTGGTGAAGTTTCAACAAAAAGACAAAGAGCATAAAAAAGTTTCAGTAATTCCCGCTTCTTAAAGAATCTCCTTGCAAGCTTTGATTAATATGTCATTCTTGTGATAGGAGCTCTATATTTTAGAATCTACAGATGATAGGCTGTGGATTCTCTCATATATATTGTAGATGTATTGCCTTATGTGTTTTTATTTCTAATATTTAAGGATTTTTATGTTTACCCCCCCCCCATAATAGCCCTATATGTGACATAGGAGCGCGCAGTGGTCCTTCGCGCATTTATTCTTTAGGCTTTTCACAAGCTTCATTGCTCTTGTTTTTTGGTCTTTATATTTTCTTTTTTACACTTAATGCCATGTTTCCTATTCAGAGTGATGATCTTGGCGCTCCTCTTGGTAATTTAGATTCCATGATTGGCTCATACATGCATTGGAATGGTCGTATAGGTGAGCTTCTCAAAGTTTGGTTTGGTTCATATCTTGCACACACACCATATTTTCCTTTTATTAATACATTGTTTGGTGCCACGTTTCTTTACCTCTTTTTTGTGTTAATTTTTGGGAGATTTCCTAATATCGTGCTTGTAGATCTTGCAACAATTACACTTATACTTTTTTTGTCTTGATGGCTTGTGTAGATATGCGACTTAAATGGGAGCGTATGTTGGCATCTATTGTGACACAAAAAGCAATGGGAGCCACACAAATAATAGTAGATAAACAAACTTTTGTGTCATATTATAAAGGATATACAGACTGGGGTAATCCCGGATCAGATCCTACACAATGGCCAAATACAAGTTATGCAAGAGTATTTGGTGTGCAGAGCTTTATTGCAAAATAATAGGAGCTAAGAAGCCTTACATAATACCACCATTAATACTATCAATATAGTGTAGTTTATGCACTACACTATTGAGCAAACCTTTCATTTGCATACTATGGGTGTCATTAGTAGCGATTTTTTCAAATTCATCAAAACTAAGCTTTTGGGCATTATCGCGTAAGTAATGCATGGCGCTTAATTCATTGTAGTTAATGATAGAGGCTTTATGTAAGGTATTAGCAAGATGATCAAAATGTTCTTGAGAGCCAAAAGCATCTGTAGCCACTTCTTGCAATTCTTTAGCTTTTTTAAGCATAGAGGAAGGTTCAAAATAGTCTTTGATACGAAATGAGGTATTGGGATTAGAAATATCGTGAGCAACTTGGGTTTGGGAGATTTCCTCTAGAGGTTTGATGTTATGTAATTTAGAATCAGTAACATCCTCTCTAGCACCTGCTTGATTTTGGTAATAGACAGAGCTTAACAAGGATTGCCCATCTACTTTCATGATTATGCTCCTTTTGTAACTTTTTAGCTATGAAGCATATTGTATTCCTTGTTGCTATATGTTTTGGTTAAGGATCTCATAGGCGCGTTTGATACGACGAAGGTTTGGCGCGTTAGATTCTAGCATAGATTTATTGAAGTGTTGCGTATCCAAAATCGCGCCCTTAGCTTCTTTGATAGCTTTTTCATATGCATTTTGCAGTGTTTGTGCATCATATGTATCCTCTACACCCAAAAGTTGCATAGCCTCTTGTTTGGTCATTTCTATGTTGTTGCTATAGAGAGTGGAGAATTCATCATAAAGCTTATTAAAATCCTCATTATCAAGTTCAAAAAAGGCTGCTATGTCAATAAGCATTGCTTCTTCGTTTTTGTCAAATTCTCCATCAGCATAGGCTAGGACAAACAAAAATTCTACGACCTTGAGGCGTTTTTTGTATTCGCCTTTTGTGGCATTATCAAAGTCTATACATAATTGCTCTAAGCTTCTATCATCGCCATGTTCATAAATATCAAGCAATGCTTCTTTGGTGATTTTGGAATTTTTAGAATCTCGTGCCATTTCCTCGATCATATCCTCCACGAGGACACGCTCAAATTCACACATCTTCCCATCACTGCGAGCAAAAATCCCTAAAATTGCGCTTAAAATCCCATATTCGCTTTCTCGGATCTTGTTTTGTGCTCTTTCTTCTTCGCTTATAGATTCTATTTGTGTAAATCCAAAATCCTGCTTTTGTGGGACTATGTCTTGATGCAATGGATTTTTGAGGTAATCTTGGAGTGTAACATATAAAAAATATGCTACACCAGCACCTATAAGCAATAAAATAAATTCCATATATTATTCCCCTAGTGTCTTTTATTTATTTAATTTCTTTTCTAATTCAGCAACAAAACGCCAAGTTTTGACTACAGAATCCGGATTGAGTGAGATTGAGCTAATGCCCTCTTTGACCAAAAATTCCGTAACTTCAGGATAATCACTTGGGGCTTGTCCGCAGATCCCGCAATATTTGTTGTGTCGCTTACACGCTGCTATGGCTTGTCTAAACATTTCAAACATAGCAGGGTTTCGCTCATCAAAGATATGTGTTACAAGTTGCCCATCTCTATCCACACCCAGAGTAAGCTGTGTCAAGTCATTTGAGCCGATAGAATAACCATCAAACATACTTAAAAACTCATCTGCCAAAATTACATTCACAGGCAATTCGCACATTACATAAATTTCTAAGCCATTGCGCCCAGATTCTAAGCCATTGCGGCGCATAATTTCTAGCACTTTTTTACCCTCTTCTGGTGTGCGCAAAAATGGTATCATAACTTTCATATTGTTAAGTCCCATTTCATCACGCACCATGGCTAATGCTTCACACTCCCATTCAAATGCTACGCGATATAAATCAGAATAATATCTACTTGCTCCACGATAACCTAGCATAGGGTTTTCTTCTTGTGGTTCATAATATGTTCCTGCAACCATACCGCGATATTCATTTGATTTAAAATCACTTGTTCGGACAATCACAGGGTTTGGATAAAATGCTGAACAAATCATACCAATCCCTTCAGCAATTTTCTTGACAAAGAAATCTTTAGGACTTTCATATCCTGCCATAAGCTTTTCAATCTCCGCACGCTCTTTGATGTCTTTGTCTTTGCCATTTTGGATATCAAGAAGTGCAAGTGGGTGTGCTTTGATTTGGTTAAGGACAATAAGTTCCATTCTAGCAAGTCCCACGCCACTATTTGGAAGTTTTGCAAAACCAAAAGCTTTTTCTGGATTGCCCACATTCATATAAATTTTTGTTTTGGTTTCGCCAAGATTATCTAGCTCTACGCTTTTTACTTCATAATCACAAATACCTGCATATACATAGCCTTCCTCGCCTTCAGCACACGAAACAGTGATTTCCATACCTGTATAGAGTCTATCAGTCGCACCTACTGCACCAACGATTGCAGGCACACCAATTTCACGCGCGACAATAGCCGCATGACAAGTCCTACCACCACGATTTGTGATAACCGCTGCTGCTTTTTTCATCACAGGTTCCCAATCTGGGTCTGTGTTGTCTGTAACGAGAATCTCCCCTTCTTTAAAGGTATTCATATGCTCTAAATCATTGATGATGCGCACTTTTCCAGCACCGATTTTATTACCAATGGCACGTCCTGTAATGATTACCTCTCGAGATTCACTAGGGTTAGTGAATGTAAATTCTTCTAGGCGGTTGCCTGTTTGGTTTTTAAACTTTTGGCTTTGCACGGTTTCTGGTCTTGCTTGAACGATAAAAATCTCTCCACTCTCGCCATCTTTTGCCCATTCCATATCCATAGGGCGATATTCTCCGGCTTCTTTTGTGTAGTGCTCCTCGATTCTAATAGCATAGCGCGCAAGAGTGAGAATGTCCTCATCTGTGATTGCAAATGTTTTGAGTTCTTTTTGTGTAGTTTTGATATTTTTTGTAGGGTGTTCGCTACCGCGTGGAGCATATACCATTTTTTGGTGCTTATGCCCTAATTGGCGTTTGATGATAGGTCTTTTGCCATCCTTAAGTGTGGGTTTAAAAACATAAAATTCATCTGGATTCACAGTGCCACCCACAACATTTTCTCCAAGCCCCCAAGCAGCCGTGATAAAGACAGCATCTTTAAATCCCGTTTCTGTGTCGATACTAAACATCACACCAGCGCTACCTTTATCTGCGCGCACCATTTTTTGCACACCTACAGAAAGAGCGACTTTAAAGTGATCAAACCCCCTAGAAGCACGATAGCTTACCGCCCTATCAGTAAAAAGTGACGCAAAACAAGACTTTATGTAATGTATAAGTTCACTTTTGCCTCTCACGCTAAGGTAAGTGTCTTGCTGTCCAGCAAATGACGCATCAGGGAGATCTTCGGCGGTTGCGGAGCTACGCACTGCCACATCTGTTTCTTTCATACCATATTCTTCACTCAGAATCTTATAAGCTTGGAAAATCTCCTCGCGCAAATCATCAGGAAATGGCGTGCCAAAAATGAGCTCTCTGATCTTTTTTGAGCGTGTTTTAAGGACATCAATTTCAGTTACATCAACGCCTTTTAGTAACTCTTCTATCGTGTGTCTAATTCCGCCAGAATCTAGCAAATACCAATATGCATCGCTTGTAATTGCAAAACCATTTGGGACTTTTATGCCCTCTGATACAAGTTCTTGAAACATTTCACCAATACTTGCATTTTTCCCACCAACGATAGGCACATCTTTATTGTTGAGTTCTTTAAAAAACTTTATGTATTTCATCGCGCTTTATCTCCTGCTGTTTTAAAGTGCCTAAATTGTAGTCAATCAAAACTTAAAAGGCACTAATACCTTAGATTTTGTTGTGTAGATACGCGTTTTTGTGCTACCTTAAGTGCGTGAGGTTTGTCAATAAAATCCTAACTACATTGTGTGAGCTTCCATGTTGAAGATAGGCGCGTAGTGTTTGTGCATTTTTTATGTATGTCGCACAATCAAAATTATGATAAGAATCTAAAAGATTTTGTGGTGTGAGATCATCTTGGATAAGTTCTGTATGTAGCTTTTGATCACTTTTTCCGGCTTGTTGATTACAAGCCCCTTGATATAAGATATTTGCTAATCCCACGACCTTAAGCTTAACAAAAAACTTCACGATGTGGTATTCAATCGGACGCATTGTGTAGGCAAGAACAAATGGTGCTTGCAGCAACGCTGCTTGCAAGGTAGCGGTGCCAGAGCAAATAAAGGCAAATTTACATGTTTGTAATGCCTTTGTTGCATCAAAGCTAAGCGTAAATTCTTTGATTTCTTCACCATAGATATTTTGTAATTCCTCTTTAGAAAGGTTTGCAAAATGTGATGGTGCGACTAAAATCTTTGGTTCATGCAGTTGTTTGGCGACTTGTGCAAAGATCGGAAATATTTTTTTAATCTCTCCTTGGCGACTTCCGGGCATAAAGACAATTTCTTGTGTGCGTGGCAGTGGAGAATCTATGGGTAATTCATCAAGAAGTGGGTGTCCGACATATTGCGCGCGATTTTGTCGCACAGCATTTGGATACATACTAAGCTCAAAGGGCAAAATTGCACAAAGCCTATTACAAATTCGCTCTATTTCTTTAGCTCTCCAGCTTTTCCACGCCCACACTTGAGGCAAAATGTAATACACTACTTCCACGCCACTTCCCTTAAGCCCTTTTGCTAATGGGATATGAAAGCTTGAACTATCGATAAGTAAGGCTTTTTGGCAAGTTTTAGCAAGGGCTACCATCTCTAGATTCACACGCTTATAAAAAAATATTTTTTTTATCACATCAATAAAAGCCATTGCTGAAAATGCTCGTAAATCATAGCTAGAGTGTGCCTGTATATTACTACAACCACTAAAAACATCATTATCAAAAATCCCTACAATCTCTAATGTGATATGTTGCTGCTTTGCTATACAATCCATTTCTTGTGCAAGTGCTTTTAGGTGGATATTTGCACTTGGTTCAATAGCGCTTATAAATAATGTACGTGATGAAACCATAGCAAGCCTTTTATTTAGAGATATTTGGCGTTTAATCGCGATCTTTTGTGGGTTTTTTATCGAGCGTATTAGATAGTGATTCTCGTGCGTTTAACTCTATTTCTTGCTTGAGATCTCTAAGTTCGATTTCTAGGCGGCGATTTTCTAACTCAAGCTCTAAGATTCTTTGCTTATAGTCTTTTGGTATATCTTCCAATGCGGTTTTGTTTTTGGTCTGTGGTTTTGGGGATTTTTTGGGTTTTGGCTTTATAGAATCTTTATGTTCTTGTGCTGTTTTGATTTGGTTAATAGTTTCTCGCAAACTGCTTAATTCTTGTTTGGCTTGTGTAATTTCTTGTTGGTATTGGCTAATTTCTTGTTTAAAATTTGTGCGATGTCGCTCAAAAATCTCTACAATCTCCCACAAACTCCCGCTTGTGAGGTCGTATTGCAAAAACTCTTTGAAAATTCGTGCATCAATGTCTTGATTCATTTTACGCTCCAACAATCTAAGAATCTAACTCCAAGCTTAGCAAAAGCAATTCCCTTCCTTTGACAATCTCCACATTTTGTGATTGACACTTAGGACATATTGCGTATTGCATATCTTGCGCAAGACTTTGGGTATTACATTCTTTGCATAGAATCTCCACGGGCTCATAGGTGGATTCTAAAAGTGTATTTTGGCAGAGGGCAAACTCACTTTTAAAAGTCTCAAAAGTGCGCCTCAGCAGTCCAATATCTACGCCACTACGCTCACCCACACTAATGACAATTTTATGCACTTTGGTTGCTTGATGTTGCGTGGCAATCTCACACGCTTGATCCAAAAGTGCATTGACGATAGATAATTCGTGCATATTATCCTCTTTTATGTGTTTTTATCTATGAGCATTATAACGCACTATTATAGAGATTTATGAGGATTTTATAAATCTATAAGTATAATCGTGCTTTTTTAAACATCGTATTTTTAGGGGAACATTATGAATCTACACACACAACAGGCGCAAGTAGGTACTTCGTATTTACGTAGTAATATTTGGGACATATTGTATTGGCTTTTTGTTGGAGTATATGTATTTTGTATCGTTTATAAATCTAGTATGCCACTTATGAATACCGATGATATAAATTTTTATACAGCTTTGGTGCAAGGTAAAGATGCCTGGCATGGGCTTGATGTTCAAAATAGAAGATTTTTCCCACTTGCAGGTTGGAATCTTAATCTTATCGCCTTGTTTTCTACTAGTCCTTATGCGTTTATGATAGGCAATGCTCTTGTGTTTGTTGTTACTGCTTTTTGTTTTTATAAACTTAGTATTCATACAAAAGCTCATAGGGCACTTGTCTTTGTATTTTTTGTTACATTTTCTCTCACCGTTGGCTATGTTAAGATTACAACACAAATTATTTATCCGGAGCTTACACAAATTATGTTTTTGTGTCTCTTTTTCCTTGGCGCATATCATGTTTATATGAAGCTCTCCAATGACACTCACCGAATTAATATATATATATATATATCTTCTTGTTGGTGCTTATGGGGAATTGTGTTATTTATCTCAAAGAGGTTTCTTTTATCCTTATTGGTGGTTTTGGCTTTTTCCATCTTTTCTTTAGTTTTTTATCTAGTAACAAGAGCTTTAAAACCCTGAATGCCAAGCTCATTGGTTTTGATATTGCACTAATGATAAGTGGTGTAGTGTTTTTACTCATTTATATGTATGTTACCGCTAATGCACATTCAAACTATGCAAATCAGGAGTTGTTTTTTACACCTCTACGAACATTTGTGGTTTCTGTGCTTGCTGCACCATTTGTGAGTATTGTATTGCCTTGTATGTTAGTGGTGCGATTTGTGTTGCTTTATAAACATAGGCAGTTTCCAAATCCATTTTGGGATAGCATTGGGCTTGTTGCATTTGCATATTTTGTGGCATTTCTTATACTTGATATGGGAAGTTTTAATTATTTTATGCCTGCAAATATTCTTGCATATATATATACATTGTATGTTATATCACTTTATGGAAAATTATTGATAAAAAGAGTAGTGTTTTGGTGTGTGAGCGTAGTGGTTGGATTTATTTTAATAACCAATGCAATTCCCCAAGGCATACATTATTTCACAATCAATAAGATTCAAATACGTAATTTTGAGCATATGTTTGGATTTTTACAAGCTTATCTTACAGAATATCCTCAGACAACATTGTATTTTGATGGCTTTGGTCGTGGCTTGGATAGGTATTATTATTTTCCGTCATATGGAGCGATTTTTTCTATACTCCCTAATCTTTATAATACACAGATTTTTGATATCAAGTCCAAAGAGCCAAATGGCAAGGCTTTTATGGCAAATCCAGAAGCAAAATTTAGCTTTTATAATAGTGATGAAGTGAGTGAGCCACAGAGTGGAGACTTGGTAATTGTAACATTTTTTAGTGATAAACCTATTACTCCAGAGTATATTCAAGCTCTACATCAAAAATACGAATTATTGTTTGTAACAAATAACTTTGGTTATATGCCTTCATATAACCTTATGAGTTTGGGGGCGTATGTTCTTCAAAAATTAGGCATTAATCATTCTTTAAGTAATGTTGGTAATACATTTAAACTGCCTTCCCAAATGTATGTTTTTAGAGTGCCATAAGATTTTATGCACTCTTTGTATGTTATAATCCTTGCTTTTTAAGATTTTTTATGTATGCAAGGAATCCCTATGCAACGATACCCAACGAAACAAATTTTTGTCGGTAATGTCCCCATTGGTGGTGATGCACCTATTTCTATACAAAGTATGACTTTTAGCAAGACTTGCGATATTGATGCGACAAAAGCACAAATTGATCGCCTAGCACTTGCAGGAGCGGATATTGTGCGTGTGGCAGTGAGTGATGAAAAGGACGCCAAGGCATTAAAAAGCCTTAAGGCGGTTTCTCCATTGCCACTTGTTGCTGATATTCATTTTCGCTACAAATTTGCGCTTATTGCCGCAGAATCTGTAGATTGTATACGCATAAATCCCGGAAATATCGGTTCTAAAGATCGTATAAAAGCTGTAGCCAACGCGTGTAAAGAGCGCAATATTCCTATTCGCATTGGTGTCAATGGTGGGAGTTTAGAAAAAGAATTTGAGAGCAAATATGGTCCAACACCAAAAGGCATGGTGGAATCTGCACTCTATAATATCAAGCTTTTAGAGGATTTTGATTTTACTAATATCAAAGTTTCTCTCAAAGCAAGTGATGTGTTGCGCACCATGGAAGCATATAGAATGCTTCGCCCACTTGTGGAATATCCTTTTCATTTAGGTGTGACAGAGGCTGGCACACTTATGCATTCTGCTATTAAGTCTTCTATGGCATTAGGTGGATTGCTTATGGAGGGCATTGGCGATACAATGCGTTGCTCTATCACAGGTGAGCTTGAAGAAGAGATTCATCTTGCGCGTAAGATTTTGCAATATAGTGGGCGTCAAAAAAATGGTATCACGCTTATTTCTTGTCCTACTTGTGGGAGAATAGAGGTGGATTTGGTAAGTGCTGTGAAAGAAGTTGAGAAAAAAATAGCACATATCACCACACCTTTGCAAGTGAGCGTAATGGGCTGTGCTGTAAATGCGTTAGGGGAGGCAAAACACGCTGATATTGCAATCGCATTTGGCAATAAAGATGGACTCATTATCAAAGGAGGCAAGATCTTGGGTAAATACAAAGAGAGCGAGATTTTAGAAGTTTTTATCAAAGAGGTAGAAACTCTTGCACTGGAGCGTGCAGACGCACAATCGAAAGGGGCATAATATGTCTCTAATCCAAACTCTTAAAAACGCCAAGTCCGCTACGCATATTCTTGCGGGATTAAATCTCACAAAACGCAATGCACTTTTAGAATCTATGGCAGATTCACTTCTTGCACATGCCAATGAGATTTTGGACGCCAATACACAAGATATGCAAAATGCCACTAACCTTTCTTCATCGCTCCAAAAACGCTTAGAGCTTAGCAGGGAAAAGATAGAATCTATGGCAGATTCATTGCGACACATTGCGACACTCAAAGATCCTCTGAATAGAATTTTAGATGGTTGGGAAATGCCTAGTGGCATTAGGATTGAAAAAGTTAGTGTGCCACTTGGCGTGGTGGGTGTGATTTATGAATCTCGCCCTAATGTTACAAGCGATGTAAGTGCTTTGTGTCTAAAAAGTGGCAATGTTTGTGTGCTAAAGGGTGGCAAGGAAGCCTTGCATTCTAATACTGCAATTTTACGCGCTCTGCATGAAGCCCTAAAGCTACACGATTTGCCACTAGAGTGTATCAATATGATTGCCACACATCAAGAGGTTGCGGAATTTTTGCAACAAGACGCATATATTGATTTACTTATTCCACGAGGTGGGGAAAATCTCATCAAATATGTCCAACAACACTCTACAATTCCTATCATCAAGCATGATAAGGGCGTGTGTCATCTGTATATTCATACCAATTATAACCCTGCTTATGTGATTCCAATCGTGCTAGATTCTAAAGTGCGCTACCCTGCGGCGTGTAATACAATAGAAACTTTGCTTATTGATCGTGAGATTGCAAGTAATCTTTTGCCTAATATTGCCAATGCCTTGAAACAAACAGGCACAAATCTTATGGGAGATACAGAAGTTGCGCGCATTCTTAGCCTTGATGGCGAGGCGGATTACACAAAAGAATATGGCACTAATACATTGAATCTAAAGATTGTAGAGAATCTTAATGAAGCGATTAGGCATATCAACACATTTGGCTCACAGCATTCAGATTCTATTATCACAAATGATGTTTTGGCAATGGAGGAATTTCTCAATAATGTCCAAAGTGCGTGTGTGTATGCTAATGCTTCCACGCGTTTTAGCGATGGTGGGGAGTTTGGCTTTGGTGCGGAAGTGGGAATCTCAACAAACAAGCTCCATGCGCGCGGTCCTATGGGTATAGAATCTCTAACAACATACAAATACAAGATTAGTGCACTTGGTGCGATTAGAGGCTAAGATGAATATGCGAGTCTTGATACTTTTGTGCATAGCGTTGATAAGCGGGGTGGCGTGTGCGTGGATTGTATTTATGGTTTTGCAGCCAAAGGATTCACAGCTTGTCTATCAAGAATCTAACACACCACTTCCGCCATTGCCTTGTTCACTCAATGCTTCTGTTTGCACAATTACCTATCAAGATTCAGTAATTAGCATAGAATCTTCTATGCGCCCTATTCAAGCAATGCGCCCAGTGACATTTTTTATCAAGGGATTTTCTAATCTTAGCGATGATTTAGTGTTGAAAGTATATGGATTAAATATGGAGATGGGCACGATAATCACACAAGCCACAAAGGAAGGTGATACCTATCAAGCGACTATAAATCTTGGGACATGTTCCTTGCAAACAATGCGCTATCGCCTCGCATTGTATGAGGGCGCAAAACCTTTGGGAGCTTTTATAGATTTTGATGTGGAGCAATAATATATGAAATCTAAGATTTTAGGTTTTTTTGTGTTGTTTTTCCTTGGATTTGGCGCAATGAGTGCATATCTCTATCTAAAACCCCAACATACAACATATGATTTATGTGGTAAAACTCCACAAGGCGAAGTATGCGTAAGTGATTTTAAAGGGAAAAATGTCCTTGTGTATTTTGGCTACACATTTTGTCCTGATGTATGCCCTATCACGCTTTCGCTTATTTCAGATGTTTTTACACAAGCTCAAGAGCACGGCGAGATAGATTTGGCAGATTTTGTGCTTATGTTTGTTACACTCGATCCGTTGCGAGATAGCCCACAAGACACACAAGAGTATATCGCACATTTTTTTCCGCATTCTTATGGTTTATGGCTTACAGAAGATGAGTTGGCAAAACTTGCGCCAATGTATAAACTCAAATACCAAAAGATAGCACTTCCAAATTCGGCAATGCAATACTCCATAGCACATACTTCAAATATAGCGTTTTTTGATAGCACGGGGAAGTTTTATAGTATTCTTGAAAATCCAACCTTTGAATCTTTGCATACTATACTAACAAGTTTAAGCACTCCAAAAACTACAACTACTCTTGCAAAAAAAGCACTTATGGAGAATTTTTTAGATACCACTATATTAGAGATTGGGGATAAGCCACTTTTTTTATGTTTTGGATCACAGGGGTGTGTGCATTGCCAAAAACTCTTAGAATCTTTGCATACACATACAGCACTCCAAGAGCTTTTGCAGACAAAATTTAGAGCTCATTATATTGATATTGCACATCCTCATCTTTATGAATTTGTCTCAACATCTAAAGATTCTGTGCAAAATCTGCCCAAAACACTCAAAACCAACGAACTTATGACACGCTACAATGTGCTAGCTACGCCTACTTTAGTGATTATAGATTCACACGCTGAAGTGTTGCAGAGATTGATTGGGGATTGTGATGTGTCGGTGTTGTTTGATACATTACAAAACATACTCGCGCAGTATAAAGGTTTGTAAATCATAGGATTATGTATTTTTGCAAATGTAACACAATCACTATATAATTGCACCCCTACAAACACAATTAAGGAATACTATGTTTAAAGATGTTTTTGCGCTCACACTTGTTTCGTCTTTTAGATTCTTTGGGCTTTTTGTTGCGCTGCCTGCTATTGGGCTTTATACAGATGCCTTTGGTGCAAGTGCGTTTCTTGCAGGGATTGCTGCGGGTGGTTATGCTATCACACAAATCATTTTTCAAACTCCTTTTGGAATTTGGAGTGATAAATCTGATAAAAAACTTGTTATTGCTATAGGGCTTGTGATTTTTATCATAGGGTCGCTTGTGTGCGCATTTAGCAATGATATTATTTGGCTTATCATAGGTCGGTTTTTACAGGGTGCTGGAGCAATTGGTGGGGTTATTAGCGCACAGATTGCGGATTTGGTGAGAGAAGAGAAGCGCAGCAAAGCTATGGCGATGATGGGTGCTGGGATTTTTATGAGTTTTATTTTTGCGATGATTTTGGGTCCATTGATCGCTGGAAATATAGGCTTACAAGCGATTTTTTTACTTACCGCATTGCTTAATACAATCGCATTGATTGTATTACTTGTGCGTGTGCCATCTACACCAAAGATTATTTATACCTATCAAAATACGGATTTTATCAATATCCTTAAAAATCCAAGTTTGCAGGTGCTAAACCTTAGCGCATTGTTACAAAAGTTTTTGATGATTTTTACCTTTGTGATTGTGGGTTTGGTGCTCAATGATTTATTTGATATTCATGAATCTAGCTTGTGGAAGATTTACACACCAGGTGCAATTTTAGGATTCCTTAGTCTTGCTCCTGCTTCGATTTTGGCACAAAAAAAAGGATACTTTAAACAAGTTTTGCTTGTTGGGGTGATTGCTTTTATACTTGCGTATATTCTTATTGCATATGCTAGTTATATTGGGAGTTTATGGCTTTTTGTGCTTGGGGTTATGATCTTTTTTGTAGGGTTTTCTATACATGAGCCAATTATGCAAACTCTAGCTAGTCGTTATCCAAAGGCACATCAAAAAGGTTCAGCACTTGGATTTTTAACCACACTTGGATTTGTGGGTTCAGCATTAGGGGCTTTGTGTGGTGGTGTATTATATCAATCTCTTAGTTTTGTAGATTTAAGTATGTGTGTTGTAGTAGCGTGTGTGTTGTGGGCTATACTTATGGCGGTGCGATTACATAATCCAAATAATGAAAAAAACCTTTACTTGCCGATAGATTCTTATACACAAGAAAGTTTGCAAAGCCTTAGTGCTGTTTCTGGTATCATAGAATGGTATACCAATACCACACAGGGCGTTGTAATCATCAAATATGATGACACATTGCTACAAGAAGGCGAGATTCTCTCTCATCTTGTGCATAAGGAGCACTCATGAGCATATCAGAAAAAGTTATCGTTGCCTTGGTGATGGTGAGTTATCTTATATTTCTTATATATCGCAATAGAGATTATTTTAAAAAAGACAAATAAGGAGTGAGAATGGAAAATTTTCCTTTTAGTGATGAAGAGCTTAAAGATCCCGTCAATATTGTGATTGAAAAGGTGCGTCCGACATTGCATCTTGATGGTGGAGATATTAGTGTGTTGGGTATCAAAGACGCAAAGGTATATGTGAGATTAGAGGGTGCGTGTCATGGGTGTCCAAGTAGCTCTAATACTTTGAAATATGCCATTGAGCGTAGGCTTAAAGAAGAGATTCACCCAGATATTGCCATTATCAATGTTGCGCACGATACGCCAAATCCATTAGGATAAATATGCCAAAGCTCACCTCCCAAAACACACGATACGCAATTAACAAAGCCTTAAAAAGTGCTTTTGAACTTTTTAGCACCAAGCAATATGAGCGTGCGTTTAAGAGTTTTGAGCGTATCCTTGCCATAGCGCCAAAAAACAAAGATGCCAAGATTGGAATCTTATTATGCGATAGTGCGCGTGAGTTTCCAGAAAATGCGTATTCGCTTTTTGAGTATTATCAAATTCTTTTGTCTTCCAAAATTTCTAAGCAAAAAGCCCAAAAGCAGATTCTTGAGATTTTAGAATCTGTAGATAGGGCAAGTTTTAGTCTTTCAGATATGTTTAAGGGAGTTGAGAAAAAGAGAATCCAAGAGCTTGATGGCATTTTGTATCAAGATTTTTTGGCTTCTATCAAAAATCGCTCTAGTTTCAAGGAAGCCTTTGAAGACATTATGTTTAGCACAAAAATAGCTTTTACCTCGCCACAAGAATTTTATGATTTCTTGGAGCAGCTTATTGAAAACGGCTTTACAGAAATAGGGCTAGAATATATAGAATCTTTTAAAGCACTCAAGCATACACGCTTTGATGCACGCCTAGATGCAATCTTAAAAAAGGCTCTTGATGCGCATAACAAAAAACATAACTTATAATAATCAACATTTTAGCGCGATCACTGATGATACGACATGCATAGATTCACACACGCTTTTTGTCCACACAAAACAAAATGAACGCTACTTTGCTACCATAGACATAAAGCCACCATATATTGAGGCACAAAATCTTAAGGAAATATTTGCTATGCCAAAATGTATCGTGGGTATCACAGGCACAAATGGCAAAACTACGACTGCGACAGTTATTTATGAGGCGCTTCGTGAGCTTGGGTATAGCACAGCATTGCTAGGGACGCGTGGATTTTTTGTAAATGGAAAAACGCTAAAGCCAAAAGGGCTGACAACGCCAAGCGTTTTAGAATTATATGAAAACTTTGAATCTGCCAAGGAATGCCAATATTTTATTATGGAAGTAAGTTCACATGCCATTGTGCAAGAGCGCATCGCGGGCGTGCATTTTGGACTAAAGATTTTAAGCAATATCACAAGCGATCATTTAGATTTTCACAAAAGCTTAGAGGAATATATTCGTGTGAAAAATAGTTTTTTTGCTTGCGATAGCATAAAGCTTCTTAATGCCGATGAGCCAAAGGCACGCTACAATCTTGCCAATGCTTATACCTATAGTATAGAATCTAAGGCAAATTTGTATGCGGTATCTTATGATGTATCTCATAGTGTGCATGCACAAGTGGCTTGGAATGATGAAAATGCGCCCTTAGAGATTGCGCAACTCCAAACTAAGCTTTTTGGCAAACATAATCTCTATAATGCACTAGCAGCACTTGGTGCGCTAAAGCTTCTCACACATGCACCTTTAGATTCACTCACGCAAGTTATTGCGCATTTTGGCGGTGTGAGTGGGCGTATGGAAGTTATTTCTACCAAACCGCTTATTATTGTGGATTTTGCACATACTCACGATGGTATGGAGCAAATTTTTCAAAGCTTCACAGGGCGTAAGCTCGTCGTGCTCTTTGGTGCGGGTGGCGATCGTGATACAAGCAAAAGACCAAAAATGGGAGCTATAGCAGATACTTATACGCACAGAATCTATCTCACAAGCGATAATCCTCGCAGTGAAGATCCAGATTCTATAATCGCTCAAATTGCTCAAGGCGTGCGTGATACTACCAAGCTCATCATTGAATCTAATCGCCAAAAAGCGTTAGAGCTTGCTATACAATCATTGCAAGATGATGAGGTTTTGCTTGTGCTTGGCAAGGGTGATGAGAATTACCAGATTATTGGTGATAAGGTTTTGCCTTTTGATGATAGGGAGGTTATTAGGCATTTACTAGCCTCTGTAGATTCTTAGGATATTGGGGTTTTAGATTCGTATTTTCTGCTATTTTGTGATACATAATTTTATGGTAAGTCTTGACTTAGAGTAACTCTCATGTTTTATAATTTCATATGTTTTGTGGATTTAGGTTTTATCAGCAGGTGATCCTAAGGAGGCATTGTGGCTTATACAATTATTGAGGTAGAAAAAAAGACAGGAGTGTCTTCACATACCTTGCGTTTTTGGGCAAAGAAAGGCTTATTTCCTTTTGTAGAAAAAGATGACAATCAAGTTAAATATTTTAGTGAGCGCGATGTGGAATGGGTGCGTTGGATTAATTGGTTTCGTAAAGCTCAAATGGATATTCCGACGATTAAATATTACATAGAGCTTGCAAATAAGGGCGATTGCACAGCAAAAGAGCGACGAGAATTGATTGCTAGGCAAAAAGAGATTGTTACAGATACTATTGAGGAGCTACAATCTGTGCTTGAAACGCTAGATTATAAGCTTGGTGTTTATGATGAAATGTTGCATAATAATATCGATGGATTTAATCCACAAAGCAAACAATACAGAGGTTGTAAAAAAGACTGCAAAAAGGAGAATGCATGAAAAATATATTGCTGATTAATGGAAGCAAAAAGTTTGGTAGTAGTGAAGGTAGGCTTTCTGCGACTTTGCAAGAAGTGGCTAAAGAAACATTGCAATCTTTTGGGTGCAATATCGTAGAAACACATATAGATAAGGGCTATGATATAGAATCTGAAGTGCAAAAGTTATTAGATTCTGATGTATGGATTTATCAAATGCCTGGTTGGTGGATGGGTGAGCCTTGGATAGTAAAAGAATATATAGATAAAGTATTTATGGCAGGAGCTGGAAAGTTTTGTGCTAGTGATGGGCGACATCGCGATAATCCAAGCAAAAATTATGGCAAAGGTGGCTTATTACACGATAAGAAATATATGTTTAGTCTTACTTGGAATGCACCCATTGAGGCATTTACAGACAAAGATGAGTTTTTTGGTGGCGTGGGTGTAGATGTCGTGTATTTGCATTTGCATAAGGCACACGAGTTTTTGGGTATGCAGGCTTTGCCAACATTTATTTGCAATGATGTGGTCAAAAACCCACAAGTAGAACAATACATACAAGAGTATAAAGCGCATTTGCAAAAAGTGTTTGGTTAAAGTAAGGATAGGATTATGAATGTTTTTGAGAAAGATTTGGCTGGTGTGCCACTAGATTCTAGAGATCCTGAAGTCGCACCTATCATCGAAGTGATTAAGCACACACAAAAACTCATCGCCAAGCTTAATAATGGAGAAAAAAGCGAGGAGCAAGTGCGTGAGATTTTAAGTCAAATTATGGGAAGAGAGGTGGATTCTAGTTTGTGGCTTTTACCACCTTTTTATACGGATTTTGGTCGTAATATATATTTTGGCAAAAATGTTTTTGTTAACACCGCTTGCACATTTATGGATCGGGGCGGAATCTATATTGATGATGAGGTGTTTATCGGACCAAAAGTTAATCTCATCACTATTAACCACGACATTAATCCCTATAATCGCACTACTACCATTTGCAAGCCTATTTATATCCAAAAGCGCGTGTGGATAGGTGTAGCAGCAACTATTTGTCCGGGTGTTAGGATTGGTGAAAATTCTATCGTGGGTGCTAATGCAGTCGTTACCAAAGATGTCCCGCCAAATTCTATCGTGGGCGGAAATCCTGCAAAACTTATCAAAAAAATAGCGATAGAAAATTATACGCCAAAGGATTAATATGGCGCTTGTAGTCTTAAGCACCGCACCAAACAAAAAGGAAGCCAAACGATTAGCCAAAAAGCTTTGTAAGCGACGCCTTGCTGCTTGTGTCCAAACGCATAAAATACAAAGCTATTATCATTGGCAGGGCGCTATATGCGCAGAATCTGAAATTGCCCTAAGTATCAAGACACGCAAAAAGCATTATAAGAAAATTCGCAAATTTTTGCGCTCTCATCATAGCTATGAGGTGCCACAGATTCTAGCATTTACGCCATGCAAAATAGAAAAACACTACAAAAAGTGGCTAAAAAAGCTATAGTCTAAAAAATTAGATTCTTATTGTTTTTGTATCCAAATACTCCCACCTGTATTGTTTAGGCACATAACATTATTTACTGAATCTTTCCCACTCATATGCGCTTTTGATGATGTAGGCGAGATCATTAAATTGCGGTTTCCAATCTGTAAGAGTGCAGATTTTGGTATTATCCGCAACAAGAATAGCAGGATCTCCTGCTCTACGATCAGAATCTAAGACTGCAAAATCCACGCCACTTACCTTTTTTACCATTTGGATAACCTCAAGCACACTATAGCCTTGTCCATAACCCACATTAAAAATTTCACTTTCATTATGTGTTTGGAGATATTTTAGTGCGCTTAAATGGGCGTTTGCTAAATCATCGACATGGATATAATCTCGCACACAAGTGCCATCTTTGGTCGCATAATCCCTGCCAAAAATATGCATCATCTCTCTTAAACCACACGCGCATTCACACGCAACTTTGATGAGATGGGTTGCGTTTTTGGATCTTTGTCCCAAACCTTGCGCAGATTCTAAAAGTTCTAGCGTGTTAGCGCTACTTGCTCCTGCGACATTAAAATACCGCAAGATAGCATAATTAAATTGTGGATAGGCGCGATGTGTATCCATAAGCACACGCTCACTCATCATTTTGCTCGCACCATATGGGTTAATAGGAGCTAGTGGAGCATTTTCTCGCACAGGCACAAGGCTTGCATCTGGTTCGCCATATACCGCTGCTGTAGAGCTAAAGATAAAGGTATTAATGTTATGTTTTATGCAAAGCTCGATAAGTAGGGTAGTGTTTAGTGTATTATTTTTGTAATATGTAAGTGGCAGGGTTACAGATTCGCTAACAATAAGCGAGGCAGCAAAATGCACAATTGCATCGAATTGTTCTTGCGCCATAAGGCTAGAGAGGGTATGTGTATCACCCACATCACCCTTTACAAATCGCACGCGATCCCCAAAAACCTTTGTAATGTATGCGTAATTTTCCTCAAAACCTGTGCTTAGATTATCATAAATCACAATATGAGAATCTAGCTGTTGAGTGAGAAACCAAAATGCTGTATGTGATCCTATATAGCCACTTGCCCCAGTAAAGAGAAATTTTTTCATACCAATCCTTTAAGCTTATTTAGATTCTATAAAGACATAAGAGAATTTCTTTTGAGATTGTAGCATATATTAGTCTTAGCTCATAATGACTTGAAGTTGTTCTATGATTTTTTGATATTCCCAAATGTCTTTAAACTCTTGGCTTAAAAATTCCTCCATAAGAAGTTTTTTTCCTAGTGCTTCATCAAGTTCAGGATCATTGCCCTTTTGGTAAGCACCAATGCGCAATAAAACTTCATTTTCTTTTAATAACGCATAGAGTCGTCGAAACTTTCTTACTGCTTGTAAGTGTGGCGGTGTGATAACATCATTAATGACCCTTGAGGCGGAGTTTAGGATATTGATTGGTGGATAGATTCCAGAATCTGTGAGTTCGCGTGAAAGCACAATATGCCCATCGAGGATAGAGCGACTTTGATCAGCGATAGGATCATTAAGGTCATCGCCTTCAGTGAGCACGGTAAAAAATGCCGTGATAGATCCCACGCCTTCTTCTTTTCCGGCACGCTCCATGAGTTGGGGTAAAATCGTGAGAGATGAAGGTGGATAGCCCTTGCTTGTAGGTGGCTCACCAAGTGCCAAGCCTATTTCGCGTTGTGCCATAGCAAAGCGTGTGATAGAATCCATAATAAACAAGACATCATGCCCTTGCTCTTTAAAATACTCGGCAATAGCCATAGCACTAAATGCGCCATATTTACGCATAAGCGGTGAATCATCGCTTGTGGCTACAACAATAATAGTATTATCCATATTGTTATTGAGATTTTTTTGGATAAATTCTGGCACTTCTCTACCACGCTCACCTATGAGAGCGATTACCTTGATAGGCGCTTTGCAACCACTTACAATCATGCCCATAAGTGTAGATTTACCCACACCAGACCCAGCAAAGATTCCCATTTTTTGTCCTTTGCCACAGGTGAGTAAGCCATCGATACTTTTGACACCTACACTAAAGACTTCATCAATAACGCCTCGTTTGAGTGCGCTAATAGGCTCTCGCATAAGAGGAGTGCTAGATTCTGCATGTAGCGCTCCTTTGTCATCTATAGGGATTCCAAGTGGATTTATCACACGCCCCAAAAGGGCATTTCCAACAGGAATCTGCAAACCTTGTGTAATAACGCGGACATAATCCCCACTTTTTCGCCCCTCGACAAACGAAAAAGGATTGATATAAAAATGATCTTTCTCGATTGCACTCACCATACCCAAATCTTTGGTGCTGCGTTCTGATAGAGAATCTAGAGGGTTAGAAAATTCGATAATATCTCCCACGCTTGGACGTATACCACTTGCCACAATCATATTTGGCATAATTTTTATGATACTACCATAGCTTGGAGAAAGGTTAGTGTTTTTAAGCTTTTGGCGAATTTCTTGTAATGACATAAATATCCTAAATTTTTTAAGGTTTTTTTAGTTACAATCGCCAAATTATACTCGAGCAAATATTAAATTAAGGAATTGTATGAATCTACAAACAAAAAGACTAGATAGTGCGAATGCTGTGGTAAGTGGTGTGATTTCACAAGATGTGTTGGAGCAAAAAACACAAGATGTGATTAAAAAAATCGCCAAGAGCGTGAAAATCGATGGCTTTAGAAAAGGTAAGGTTCCAGCACATCTTATACAATCACGATATAAAGATCAAATAGATAAAGATTCTAAGCAAGAAGCGGTGCAAGACCTTTTGCAAGCAGGCTTAAAAGATCTTGGTATAGAGCCTCAAGCAATGCTTGGGAATCCTCTTATTTCAAAATTTGAGAGTAAGGACAACACTATTGATGTAGAGATAAAAATTAGCACAACACCAGAATTTAGCCTTGATAAAGTTGAAGGTTGTGTGCCAGAAGTAAAACTTAAATCCGTAAGTGCTAAAGAAATTGATGAGCGTTTAGCAGAGATTGCTAAATCTCGTGCCCCACTTTCTGAAGCAACACAAGATAGAGCATTGCAAAAAGATGACACGGCAGTTATTGATTTTGAAGGCTTTGTTGATGGGAAAGCTTTTGATGGTGGTAGAGCACAAAACTTTAATCTTACTATTGGATCAAATCAATTTATTCCAGGTTTTGAAGATGCGCTTATTGGTATGAAAAAGGGCGAAAAACGAGATATTGAAGTAACATTCCCAAAAGACTATCAAGCTGCGCATTTGGCGGGGAAACCAGCGACTTTTGCTATCACATTGCATAAAATTATGCAAAAAGATGCAGTGGCAATTGATGAAGCGTTTGCAAAAAGTATGTTGGGTCAAGATGCGACACTTGAGAGCTTAAAAGATGCCATAAAAGAACAGCTTGAGATGGAACGCAAAACAGATCTCTATAACAAGGAGCTAAAAGAAACATTGCTTCAAGCCTTGCTAAAAGAAATTACTTTTGATCTTCCTGAATTGATTGTTGAACAAGAAATGGATATTTTATTTAGAAATGCACTAAATACTATGTCAAAAGAAGAGTTTGAATCGCTCAAAAATGATGAACAAAAAGCAAGACAAAAGCGCGATAGTTTCAAAGAAGATGCAAAAAAGAGCGTGCAAATCACATTTATTATGGACGCTTTAGCATGCAAACATAATATTGTGATTCAAGATAATGAAGCATTGCAAACAATCTATTATGAAGCAATGATGATGGGGCAAGATCCAAGAGCGGCTATTGAGTATTATCAAAAAAATAATCTTTTACCAGCAATTAAAATGGCTATGATAGAAGATAGAGTGCTAACTTTTTTACTAGATTCTAAATTAGAATCTAACACAGATAAAAAAAGCACAAGTACCAAAGAACCAAAAGCCTCGAAATCAAAGTCTAGCAAACAAACACCAGACACTTCAGCATAAAGGGTAGTTATGAGTGGATATATTCCTTATGTGATAGAGCGCACAGGACGCGGTGAGCGAAGTTATGATATTTATTCTCGCCTACTAAAAGATCGCATTATTTTATTAAGTGGCGAGATTAATGATTATGTTGCGTCTTCTATCGTAGCGCAACTTTTATTTTTGGAAGCAGAAGATCCAGAAAAGGACATAAATTTTTATATTAACTCTCCAGGTGGTGTTATTACAAGTGCTTTTAGTATTTATGACACGATGAATTATATTCGCCCTGATGTTTGCACAATTTGTATCGGACAAGCAGCAAGTGCAGGAGCTTTTTTGCTTAGTAGTGGCACAAAGGGCAAACGCTATTCATTGCCAAATTCTCGCATTATGATTCACCAACCATTGGGTGGAGCGCAGGGACAAGCCACGGATATTGAGATTCAAGCACAAGAGATTTTGCGCCTTAAAAAAACGCTTAATGAAATTATGGCACACAATACTGGGCAAAATATCAAGAAAATTTCGCAAGATACGGAGCGAGATTTTTTTATGAGTAGCGCGCAGGCTAAGGAATATGGACTCATTGATGAGATTTTAAACAAAAGTTTGAAGTAGAGTGAGATATGCCAGATAACAACAATGATTTTTTTGGAAGTTTGGGATTAGAGCTAGAGAGTGATGTATCTAGTGGGTATGCTGATGAGAGTGCAGATACTACTGATAATATTACAAAAGAAAAACTTAGCGAAATTTCTAGAAAAACATTTCAAATGCTTGATGATGAGCATATCTTTCCATTTCCAGAAAACTTTGAGAGTATTTTTGAGCGCAACCTCAATGAAGAGCAAAACGAAGATGTTAGAAATAAGATTCGTAATGTATTGGAATCTCGGCATAACAACGCGAATGTGATTGCGCTTGAAACCGCCATAAATAAAAGTTTTACAAATCTTAAGAGCATTTTTGAGCAAGTTGGGGTGCTTTGCAAACAATTAGAAAGTTTTGAAGCCAAGATGTTTTCGCAGCTTGGAGAGATTGATAAGATTGAAAACCCTCTTGCAGTGAAAAATGCTGTCACGATTCTTCTCAATAGCACCAATACAACATATAAAAGAATCTTTGATCAAACAAAAGTTGTGGTGGAAAACTACACCAAAATGTATGAGGATTTTTTGAATATCAAAAAAAAATCTATGTTTGATGTCGTGCTTGGTATCTATAACAAGCAGTTTTTTTTCCAAAAACTTGATCGCGAGTGTCTTATTGGGAAAGATTTTGCTGGAGAAAACGCGCTTTTTATCGTGGCACTTAGCAATACACTTTTAGATAGCCTAAAAAGTAAAAAATCACTTATCAGTGCTATCAAGATGATTTCTAAAATCTTGCTTGATAAAATTGGGAAAGAAGATAGTATTTGTGCGCTACATGACACAGAACTTGCTATTTTTATGAAAAATGTGAGTTATGCTAATATTCGTGATGTGGGCACACAACTTATTGATTCACTCAAAAAAAGCACGGTATTTTTAGATGATGTGCAAATTGCCTTAGATGTGGTCGTAGGTGCGACAAAATTTGATCCAAATAGCACGCCACAAGAAAATATACAAAACGCTAGATCGGCTTTAGAAATCGCAAAATCAGAAAACAAAAAACTTGAGATCTTTAAGCCAATCTCTAGCGAGGATACACAAGAAGAGGATTTTGATAGTGATTTTGGAAATTTTGAAATACCCTGATAAGCGGCTCCGCAAGAAATCAAAGCCTGTAGAGGTGTTTGATGAGGCTCTGCATACATTACTTGATGATATGTATGAGACGATGATTGAGCATAATGGCGTGGGATTGGCGGCAATACAAGTGGGTGTGGATAAGCAGATTCTTGTTATTAATATTCCACGCCAAGAAGATAATGAGCAACACAAAGAAGATATGCTTGAGATTATTAACCCTGTGTTTTTGAAACAAGAGGGCGAGATTGTATGGAATGAAGGCTGTCTGTCTGTGCCAGAATATTATGAAGAAACGAAGCGTTTTTCACATGTTACACTCGCGTATAAGGATCGTTTTGGAAATGATAAAGTCCTCCAAGCCGATGATTTTTTGAGTGTGGCACTGCAGCATGAGATTGATCATCTCAATGGTATGCTTTTTGTCGATAAGCTTCCTATTCTCAAGCGTAAGAAATTTGAGAAAGAGCATAAAAAGACAAAATAAGTGTTGCTAGATTCTAAGCATGACAAATAAAATTTTTTGTGCAAGCTTGGTTGGCACCCAAACAAAGATTATCGAGATAGAATCCGCTTTTACAAGAGGATTGCCAAGTTTTAGTATCACGGGGCTTGCGACAAGCTCTATCCAAGAATCTAAACAACGCGTTCAATCCGCACTTGTCAAGACAGGTTTTGCACTCCCACCGCTAAAAATTACCATTAATCTTTCACCATCAGATATTGCCAAAAGTGGTAGCTATTTTGATTTGCCTATTGCACTTATTTTGCATTCTATGAATCTAGAGCTTAGGGAGCCGTGGTTTGCTTTTGGGGAGTTGGGACTTGATGGAACGATTAAATATACTCAAAGTATTTTTCCATTGCTTTTTGATCTTGCCGTGTTATCGCCAAATGCCAATGTCATTGTCCCTGAATGCGCACAAGAGATTTTAGGCGTTATCCCTAATCTTTGTTTGCATTTTGCCAAGGATTTGTCACAAGCACTTGAAATTTTAGATGCTCAAGATTCTACATGGAATATGCAAGATACCAAAGACACAAAGCCCACAAATGCACCAAAGAATCTAGATTTTATGCACCTTGAAATAGATGGCAAGCGGTATTATTATATGCAGGATTTTGCGCTAGATTTCGCACAAGTTCGCGGACAAGAGATAGCTAAACGCGCGGCTCTTATATCTGCTGTGGGGTTGCATAATATTATTTTTGAAGGTAGTCCTGGTTGTGGTAAGAGTATGATTGCCCAAAGAATGCGCTACATTCTTCCACCCATGAGTCTTACAGAAATTATGCATACGCTAAAACTTCAATCTTTAAGTGCGCAAGAATGCACATATTCTCCATTGCGTCCATTTAGAAATCCTCATCAAAGTGCCTCAAAAGCAAGTATTTTGGGATCTGCTACGCAGTTTGAGCCAAAGCCCGGTGAGGTGGCACTTGCACATAATGGAATCTTGTTTTTTGATGAATTGCCACATTTTAAGCGCGATATTTTAGAATCTCTGCGTGAGCCTTTAGAAAATCATAAACTTAGTATTTCTAGGGTGCATTCTAAGCTTGAATATGAGACACTATTTTTATTTATAGGAGCGCAAAACCCTTGTCCTTGCGGTAATTTACTAAGCTCTATAAAAGAATGTCGTTGCCAAGAAAAAGAGATTAAATCGTATAAAAATCGCCTTAGTGAGCCATTTTTGGATCGGATTGATATATTTGTGCAAATGACAGAAGAATCTGCAACACACGCAGAATCCAGTGTAGATTCTAAGCGCATGCAAGAAATGGTGTTTGAGGCATTTGTATTTGCCAAAAATAGAGGACAACAGGGCTTTAATGGTAAGCTAAGTGAAAGAGAGATTGAGCAGTTTTGTGTGTTAGATTCTGAAAGTCAAGCACTTTTGCAACAAGCAAGCGTGCGCTTTGGTTTAAGTATGCGTGCGCAAAATAAACTCAAAAAAGTGGCGCGATCAATCGCGGACTTAGCTAAAAGTGAAATGATTATGAAGCCTCATATTTTGGAAGCACTTTCCTATCGACATGTGTAGGGTTTTAAGGCTAGTGGCTGGAGCGTGGTTTTAGAGATCAAGAGTTGGCGTGATTGCAAAACTTCGCCGATGAAATGGTGTATAGCCATATCGCGAGATCGCTTGTATATGAGCTTTGGTGCCATAGCCTTTGTTGCTAGCTAGATTATAATGTGGGTATTGTTCGTGGAGTTGGTGCATTTGCGTATCCTTTGCCACTTTGGCTAAGATAGATGCCGCACCAATAAGTAGATGTTTAGAATCTCCTTTGATGAGTGTCTGTAGTGTTTGTGGGGCTTTGAGCGTAAGTCCAAAGGTAGTGTTGCCATCAAAGATAAATGCATGAGTTTGTGAGGAAAAATATGTTGTGATTTCTGTAAGCGCACTTTTTAAGCAGGCGCTTAATCCCTGTGAATCTATTTGTGTAGCAGTTTTTTCGACTATGTGATATGCGATATGATGTTGTTTGGCAAGGATTTGTAACTCTTGTGCAATGGCTTTACGCTTAGATTCAGAGAGTTTTTTACTATCTTTGATACCTAGATTCTCTAAGGTTTCTTCTGTGCCCAGCACACCACACATAAACATACTGCCACATATACATCCACGACCAGCCTCATCAATCCCACAAATCATGTAATTCCCCTGTATGCTGCATTTCTATACATTAGAGTATAAAATTAAAAATAAATATTACCAAAAGAAGGAATATAGTGTGCAGATGATACAAATACACACATTTTGCTATAAAAAACTTAAAATTTAGTAAAGTTTTACTTTTACTTTAGTCTTTTTCTTTATAATTACGCTACTTGAAAGAAGATATTCTCTCAAAGCACTTTATTAAGAAATAAGGAGTAAAAATGCTAGAGATTAGATGGCATTCGCGCGCTGGTCAAGGTGCGGTGACAGGAGCAAAAGGTCTAGCCGATGTGGTTGCTGGGACAGGCAAAGAAGTGCAAGCATTTGCATTTTATGGCTCAGCTAAGCGAGGGGCTGCGATGACAGCTTATAATCGTATAGATTCAGAACCTATACTCAACCACGAGAAATTTATGAATCCTGATTATGTGCTTGTGATAGATCCTGGACTTGTTTTTATCACTGATATTTGTGAGCATGAAAAACCTACGACACAATACATCATTACAACACACCTTTCTAAAGATGAATTGTTAGAGAAAAAGCCACAATTACAGGGCAAAAAGATTCACACTCTTGATTGTATCAAGATTTCTCTCCAAGAACTTGGCAAACCTATTCCTAATGCTCCTATGCTTGGTGCATTAATGAAAGTATCTGGGATTTTAGAGTTGGAATTTTTTCTCAAAGCTTTTACAAAAGTGCTTGGTAAAAAACTTCCACAAAAAGTCATTGATGGCAATATGGTAGCCATTAGACGCGCTTATGATGAAGTGCAATAACGCATAAGGAGGCAGTATGGATAATAGAGGCTGGAATGAATTAGAGATCGGATCGGCTCTTTTCCCTTTTGGTAGTGATGCGCAAGTCCAAATCGAGGAACACAATGACAAACGACAATATACACGAGATAGCTCTTTTACCGCGAGTGTAGCACATTGGCGTGTAGAAAAGCCTGTGCATAATTCTCAAGTATGTATTAATTGCTTTAATTGTTGGGTGTATTGTCCTGATGGCGCTATTTTGGCACGAGATGAAAAATTAGCCGGTGTGGATTATGTGCATTGCAAGGGTTGTGGTGTGTGTGTAGATGTCTGCCCTACGAATCCAAAATCCTTATTAATGTTTGAAGATCATAAGGATAATCAAGAAGCTTTGAGTGCATGGCCACAAAAAGAAGACAAAAAGAAAAGCTAAGGAGAAACTATGTCAAAAGTTATGGAATTGCAAAAAATTGAGGTATGGGATGGTAATATGGCTGCATCTCACGCGATGCGACAAGCCCAAATCGATGTGGTAGCTGCCTATCCTATCACCCCTTCTACGCCTATTGTGCAAAATTACGGCACATTTATGGGTAATGGCTATATTGATGGAGAGTTTGTAATGGTAGAATCAGAACACGCTGCTATGAGTGCGTGTGTGGGTGCAGCTGCTGCTGGTGGTCGTGTGGCTACTGCTACAAGTTCGCAAGGTTTTGCATTAATGGTTGAAGTTCTCTATCAAGCTTCTGGTATGCGTTTGCCAATTGTGCTTAATCTCGTAAATCGTGCCTTAGCAAGTCCACTCAATGTTAATGGTGATCACTCTGATATGTATCTTAGCCGTGATACTGGTTGGATAAATCTTTGCACCTATAATCCGCAAGAAGCGTATGATTTCAATCTTATGGCATTTAGAATCGCGGAGGATTTGCGTGTGCGTGTGCCTGTGATTGTCAATCAAGATGGCTTTATTTGTTCGCATACTGCCCAAACCGTGCGTCCGCTTAGTGATGCAGAGGCATATGCTTTTGTGGGAGAATATAAGAGCAAAAATCCTATGCTAGATTTTAATCGCCCTGTGACTTATGGTTCTCAAACTGAAGAGGATTGGCATTTTGAGCATAAAGCTCAACTTCACCACGCTATTATGGAATCTCACAAGGTGATTAAAGAGGTTTTTGAGGAATTTGCAAAACTCACAGGACGCGTTTATAACTTTGTAGAAACTTATGATCTTGATGATGCAGAAGTTGCGATTGTAGCGCTAGGCACCACAGTAGAATCTGCTCGTATCGCTGCTAAAGAGGCGCGCAAAAAAGGTATCAAGGCAGGTGTTGTGTCATTGCGCACATTGCGTCCTTTCCCATTTGATCAATTTGGTGAAAAACTTAAGCATCTCAAAGCTATAGCATGTTTGGATAGGAGCTTGCCAGCAGGTGCTATGGGTATGCTCTTTAATGAAACTACAAGCGCTATTCATGCTGCAGGGGGCAAGGCAGTCGTTTCAAATTATATTTATGGTTTGGGAGGACGCGATTTGACACAGGCGCATTTAACTGAAGTGTATGAAGAGCTTAATCAAAATGCCAAAGCAGGTAAGCTTACACACCCAACACAGCAATTTATCGGACTTCGCGGTCCTAAACTAAGCTTTTTTTAGGAAGGATACATTATGGTAAAAGAAATTAAAAATCTTAAACAATTTTCTAAATCTGCAGAAAAGTTTGAAGGCGCGCATCTTTTGTGCCCTGGTTGTGCGCATGGTATGATTATCCGTGAAGTGCTTAATGCCGCTGATGGACCTATTCTTATAGGAAATTCCACTGGTTGCGTGGAAGTTTCTACAGCAGTGTATCCACATACAAGCTGGGATGTGCCTTGGATTCATATTGGTTTTGAAAATGGATCTACAGCAGTTGCAGGTGCAGAAGCGATGTATAAGGCTTTGGTAAAAAAAGGTAAATATAATGGCCAAAAGCCGAAATTTGTCGCTTTTGGTGGTGATGGCGCGACTTATGATATAGGGTTTCAATGGATTAGTGGGTGCTTTGAGCGTGGGCATGATATGACTTATATTTGTCTTGATAATGAAGTATATGCCAACACAGGAGGGCAGAGAAGTGGATCTACGCCTATTGGATCTAGCACTTCTACGACACCAGCGGGTAGCGCGAGTTATGGTAAAAAAGAGAAGAAAAAAGATCTCCTTATGATTATGGCAGCGCATGGATCGCCTTATGTTGCGCAAGTTGCACCTAATAAATGGAAAGATATGAACAAAAAGATTAAGACTGCGCTTGAAACAGAGGGACCGACATTTATTAATGCGATGAGTGCTTGCACGACTGAATGGAGATTTGATTCACATAAAACCGTGGAGATTAGTGATTTAGCGGTAGATTCACTTGTATTTCCACTTTTTGAGGTGATTAATGGAACAGAATTACACATTACCTATCGACCAAAAAATATTATACCAGTGCGAGATTATCTAGGTGCGCAAGGACGCTTTAAACATCTTTTCAAGCCAGAAAATGAACATATTATCGAACAATTCCAAAAAGATGTCGATGCACGTTGGGAGTATTTGCAACGCAAAGAGGAAGCAGGAGTATAACAAGGTGTGTGCATAGCAAATTTGCTATGCCTTGTTACTACATTGTTTTGGGTTATGATTGGAGGGATTCTAAAATTTTTGTAACTACGCCTTTTGGATCCTGTGCTTTATAAATAGGGCGTCCCACGACAATAAAATCACTTTTAGCTTCTTTGGCAAATGCCAAGTCTGCCACGCGTTTTTGGTCGCTACTTTCTTCTCCAAATGGACGAATGCCAGGTGTAAGCGTAAGAAATGACTCGTGTGTCGCTTCTTTTATCGCCTTACTTTCAAAGCACGAACACACCACACCATCACATCCACTTGTATATGCCAAAACTGCCATATTACGCGCATGATTGAGAATAGGTGCGTTATAGATTTGCATAAAGGTTTCTTCATCAAAGCTTGTAAGTGCTGTAACCGCAAGAATAAGCGGTGCGTTGGGAGTTTCTTGCTTGTATTGTGCTAAAGCCTTCATCGCCTTAACACCGCTACTAGCGTGGATTGTCAGCATATCTATGCCAAGTTTATGAATCTCATCGAGCGTATCAAGCATAGTATTTGGAATATCATACAACTTGAGATCCAAAAAAAGTTTAAAATCCCCAATATTGCGTAATTCTTCTAAGAATTCTTTGCCATCACGCACAAAACTTCGTAATCCCACTTTGAGCCACAAGTTTGTGCTATGGATTTTGAGGGATTGTGCTAAGACAAGGTTAGATTCTTTTGTTGGTAAATCAAGCGCTACACAAAGCTTTGGTGCTTTCATTTTGTGTCCTCTAGGTTTTGTATGTTTGTGGTTTTGGTTATTTTTTGTATAGAATCTAGCACACCATTAATAAGTCGTGGTGCGTTTTCATCGCCATATATCTTGCCAAGCTCAATTGCTTCATTGATGACAATGGGTGCATCGGTTTGTGTGTAGCAAAGCTCATATGCACCAAGCCGCAAAATTGAGCATTCAATCCGCCCAAGCCGACTAATATCCCATTCTTTTAAATGTGTGTTGATAAGCGTATCAAGATTTTCGAGATTTGTAAGCACACCCTGAATAAGTCCTAGTGCAAAATCTTGTTGTTTGTGGCGAATCTTTTTTTCTTCTAGAATCTGTGTGGCTTCCTCTATGGCTGTGTGATTGCCAATGTCATACGCGTATAAAATCCCAAGCACTGCATTTCGTGCTTGTGTGCGTGTCGCCATATCACACTCCTAGATTCTGATATAAGTTGATGAGTTCTATAAGTCCGCTCATAGATTCAAAACCCTTGTTACCTGCTTTGCTACCAGCGCGTTGAATGGCTTGATCAAGTGAATCTGTGGTGAGCACACCAAAAGTTACTGCTGCGCCATATTTGAGTGTCACATTTGCTATGCCTTTTGTGGCTTCTGCAGCGACATAATCAAAATGTGGTGTATCGCCCCTGATAATTGCCCCAAGACAGCAAATTCCATCATAATCTCCCTGTGTCAAAAGTTTTTGTAGGACAAAGGGTATTTCGTATGCACCAGGCACCAACACCAAATCTAGTAAATCCTCATTGCCTCCATGGCGCAAAAAACAATCTCTAGCGCCTTCTACAAGTCTATCGGTGATAATATGGTTAAATCGTGAGCTAATGATTGCTACTTTTTCATCTCCGCGTAGTTGTAGCACACCTTCTATCGTATTCATCGTATTCTCCTTTATGATAATGTGAGTGGTTGTAAGCTAGGAAGCAGCGATCGTATGCGTAATAAATCTTCTATCAATCCAAAAAGCTCTTGTGTGGGCACCATATTTGCGCCATCGCTAAGAGCAGATTCTGGATTTAGATGTGTTTCTGCAAAAAATCCATCTACTCCTATACTTGCTGCTGCACGCGCGAGGTATGGGACAAAACGCCTATCACCACCGCTTTTGCCATCAAGTCCTCCAGGCATTTGCACACTATGGGTTGCATCAAAAATTACAGGTGCAAATTGACGCATAATAACAAGCGATCGCATATCTACTACGAGATTGCCATACCCAAAGCTATTACCGCGTTCAGTAAGCCAGATTCCATAATGTTTGCTTTGCTCATATGTGGCTGCATCACCACCACGCGTTTTTATAGCTTTTAGCACCGTGTGTTTCATATCAGCAGGATTCATAAATTGCCCTTTTTTGACATTGACAATTTTTGAAGTCTTTGCCACTGCTACGATGAGATCGGTTTGGCGACATAAAAATGCCGGTATTTGAATCACGTCGGCTACTTCAGCGATAGCTTGGGCTTGGTGGCTTTCGTGAATATCAGTAATGATTTTATATCCAAATTCTTGCTTTATTTGGGCTAAAAGTTTTAAGCCCTCTTGCAAACCCGGTCCTCTGTAGGAATCTAAACTTGTGCGATTTGCTTTATCAAAACTTGCTTTGAAATAAAAATCAATATTAGGATTTTGTGCGATAGGTGCGAGTGCTTTTGCGGTTTGGCTAAGATTTTCATAGCTTTCAATAACGCAAGGTCCGCTCATAAGGATCATTTTTTCAGACATTATTTTTCCTTTTCTTTTTGGATTATGGGCTTAAATTCTCTTTTAATCATATTGTAGTTGAGAATCTCCCCAGTTTCGATAATGTAATACCAACCATAAATATTTAGCTCACCACGATCAAAGCGTTCCTCGACAAATGGATATGTCATAAGATTCTCAAGTTGTTGCTCGACATTGATTTGTTCAGTCAGCCACATACGCTTGGATTTGGAGCTAGGTTTGAGTGCGAGCACTTTTTGTTTCACGGGCTCTAGGAGTTCGATCCATTTTTGCACATATGGCGCTTTTTCTAGTTTTTGTGGTGGTTCATAGATTGCCGTGCAAGCACCACAATTACTATGCCCGCATATGATGATGTTTTGCACATCAAGAATGGTGATAGCGTATTCTATGGCAGATGTGGTAGCGAGATAGCCTTGACGCATACCATTAGATTCTGTATATGGTGGAATGATATTGCCAATATTGCGCACAACAAAGAGATCTCCTGGATCGGAATTTGTGATGAGATTTGGCACCACGCGTGAATCTGCGCAACTGATAAATAATGTATGTGGATTTTGTGCTTTTTTGAGACTCTCATATAGCTCTTGGTGAGCTACAAAATCTTCTTCCTGGAACTTGATAGCTCCCTCAAATAATTCTTTCATGTTTTCCTTAAAATTTTTGTGATTTTTTAAAGGGATGATTATAACAAAAGCAAGTATAATATTGGCTTTAATTTTTGTAAGGCTAGTTGGCTCTAGCTTGATGTAAGGGAATGTAATGTTTGGGCAAATCATTGAAACGATTGTAAATTTTATTGGTGATATGGGATATTTGGGGATTTTTGTGATGATGTTTATAGAATCTAGCTTTATCCCTTTTCCTTCAGAAGTAGTGATGATACCCGCTGGATACTTAGCATATAGAGGTGATATGAATCCTGTGATAGCTACGCTTGTTGGAGTGGCTGGTTCATTGGTTGGGGCATTATTAAATTATTGGCTTGCTTTGCAATTTGGGCGCGAGTTTTTGATCCGATTTGGGAAGTATTTTTTCTTTGGTGAATCAAGTATGCAAAAAATGGAAGCGTATTTTACCAAACATGGAGAGATTAGTACATTTGTAGGGCGACTTATTATGGGTGTGAGACAATACATCTCGCTACCTGCAGGACTTGCGCGTATGAATCTTGCAAAATTTTGTTTTTATACTTCGCTTGGTGCTGGGATTTGGGTTATTATCCTTGTGTGGATTGGATATGCTATTGGTGCGACATTTGGGGCGGATTTTGAGATTACAAACATCATACACGCTTTTACCTCCAAAGATGTAACAACCCAAGAGAGTGAGATTAAAAGTTGGACAAGGATTGCAGGATATTCATTGCTTGTGTTTGTATGTGTTATAAGTGTGGCGTATGTATTGTATTGGAAATACAAAAAAACCAAAAAAGACTAAAGATTATAAGGAGTGGCAATGCAGGTGCAAGTGTATGGTATACCAAATTGTGGCAGTGTCAAAAAGGCTCGTAGTTTTTTAGAATCTCATGGCGTGGAATATGTGTTTGTGGATTTCAAAAAAACGCCACCAAGTAGAGATAAAATTGTGTATTGGATACAAAAAACTTCCTTGCAAGTTTTGCTAAATACCAAAGGCACGACATACAAAAAACTTGGCTTAAAAGAACAAAATCTCAATGATGAGCAAAAAATCCAAGCTATGCTCCAAAATCCTACGCTTATCAAACGCCCTGTGATAGAATCTGGCGATGTAGTCATCGTGGGTTATGATGAAAATGTTTTGCAAGTTTTATTGTAGTGGTAATATGCAGTGATGAATCTTGCAAATAGAGTTGGCAAATTTTGTGTTTTGGCGCTGTGTGCGTGTATCCTTGGGGCATGTTCGCAAAAAAAGGTTACGATTCTCACACCAAAGGATCTTAGCACACTTCCTCAAAATGCCAATTATTATCTCCCTCAAGATACACTAGAATTTACTAAGCTAGATTCTAAGGCGTTGCAAAAAGATTATCTTCAAAAGTTTTTTTCTCCGTGGTTACAAAAAGGACCCAATCCAAATGTTGATGAGGTATTTTGGATTCGTCCCTCATTGCTAAAATCACATGGGTGGGGCGAGAATCTAAAACCTTATACATTAGCCGATGGGCAAAAGATATTAGATTCTATGCAGCTTGATCTCTATCCGAGTGCAAATCAAAAGGCTATCATTACTAAAAATACGCATGTTCGAGCAGTCCCTAGTATGCTACCAAAATTTTCTAAGCGCGATGGATACCCTTTTGATAGATGGCAAAATTCACTGATTTTTAGTGGCACACCTGTGCTCATTACGCATTATGATAGCTCACGGCGCTTTGCACATATAGAATCTGCTTTTGTGTATGGGTGGGTGGAAGCACAAGATGTAGCAACCCTAAGTGATGCAGATGTCAAGCAGATTATGAGTTGGGGATCATATATCACGCCAAATAGGGATAAAATCGCATTACTAGATTCTAAAAAATATTTTGTAACACAGGCAAGAATAGGGCAGATTTTTGCGCTCAAGGCTAAGGTAGGAGATTTTTATGAGATATACAATATTGTGCGTCAAGATGATGGCAGAGCAAAGATTCACACCCTCAAGGTAAAAAAGCAAGATTTTATTCCATTTCCTTCAGAGCTTGACCAAGCACTTGTAGCGGATTTTCTCACGCAGCTTATGGGGAGACCATATGGCTGGGGAGGTATGTATGAAGAGCGAGATTGTTCAGCATTGGTGCGAGATATTTTTGCGCACAATGGCATTTTTTTGCCACGCAATTCCAAGACACAGGTTTTTTATGGAAAAAACAGCGTAGATTTAAGTAAAATGTCGCCCGCAGATAAGGAAGCTTATATTATCGCCAACGCTACGCCGTTTTACACGATTTTGTGGTTACAAGGACATATTATGATTTATTTGGGGCATTCACAAGGCAGAGTGATTGTTGCCCACAGCGCGTGGAGTGTTACAAGCGGTAAGAGATATGAAAATATGCTTGGTGGTGTGGTGATTACTACCTTGCATGTTGGCGAAGAATATAATGGTATGTTTAGGCATTCTAAAACCTTGTTAGAGCGTATAGGTGCGATGTCGGATATGACAATATTATCTCAAAATATCGCGCAAGGACAGATACAAAAATAGTAAAATTTTAAGGGAGTATAGTTGTGAGATATATATTTGTGTTGTTTGTATTGTTGTTTGGATCTATTGCGCAGGCAAAGATTACGGTTATGGTAAGTGTGTTGCCACAAAGTTATTTGGTGCAAAAAATTGCAAAAGATCTTGTTGAGGTTAAAGTAATGGTGCCAAATGGGAAATCTCCAGAGATTTATGAGCCGCTACCATTGCAGATGCGCGATATCAAAGAAGCACAAATCTATGTCGGCGTGGGTATGCCGTTTGAAAAAAAATGGCTTCATCGCTTTAAATCTACAAATCCAAAATTGTATTTTCTTGATATGCCAAGCGCCCTTAATAAATACGGCTTTAAAGTCGCACATGATCCACATATTTGGCTCTCTCCTACATTTATGAAGATTCAAGCTAAGGAGATTTTTCGTGCCATCGCAAGTATTGATTTTAAAAACAAAAATTTTTATAAACAAAATTATGAGGAACTTCTTCACGAGATTGATGCCTTAGATTCTGAGATTAAGGCGATATTTGCTAAGCCTAATGCCAAAAAGGTGTTTGTGGTATATCACCCTGCGTGGCATTATTTTGCTAGTGAATATGGGTTAGAGGAGATTGCAATAGAATTTGAAGGCAAAGAAGCTAAGAGTGCACATTTACAAGAAGTGATTGCACTAATTAAGCAAAAGGGTATTCATACTATTTTTTTGCAACCACAATTTGCAAAAAAACAAGTGCAGGCATTAAGCACGGAGCTTGGTTTGCAGATTGTAGAGCTTGATTCATTGCAAGAGAATTGGGCGGAGGCTATGTTGGGATATGCAAAGGCTATAGCTACACAAAAATAACAATGACACCATTACTTGAAGTTTCAAAGCTTTGTTTTTGTTATGGGCGTGAGCCTATTTTAGAATCTGTGGATTTTACACTTTTGCCTCACGAATTTGTGGCTATCATAGGTCCAAATGGTGGTGGCAAAAGCACATTTGCCAAACTTTTAGCTGGATTGCTCACACCACACATGGGCAATATCCGCTATACTTCTCCAAATCCACGCATAGGCTATGTCGCGCAAAACACAATGGAGCATCTGGATTTTCCTATAAGTGCCTATGAAGTCGTGATGATGGGATTTTTGCAAAAAGGTTTTTTACGCGCCAATAAAGAACAAAAGGCGTATGCAATGGAGATTATGCATAATCTTGGGATCGCGCATTTAGCCAAGCGAAAAATCGGACAATTAAGCGGAGGTGAGCGCCAAAGGGTGCTGATTGCAAGGGCGTTATGCGCCAAACCCGATATCTTGTTGCTTGATGAACCTACTGCAAGTATTGATGTGAAGGGACAAGATGAGATTTTTAAGATTCTCCAAGATTTGCGTTCGCGTATGAGTATCATCGTGATTAGCCATGATTTGTCATCGATTTTGCGTTATGCTACAAAAATTATTTATATCAACAAAACCGCGACACTTCATGATGTCCCAAATATTGGAGTCCCAGAAAATTCTTCTAGCGAGCATTTTTGTGAAATTGATTTGTTTTATCAGCTCACAAATGCACAGGCAACAAACAACAAGGCTGAGCCATGATAGAATCTTTGCTTGAAATTATGAGCTTGAAATTTGTGTGGATGGCTCTTTTGGTGTCATTTTTGGTAAGTATTGTAAGTGGCGTGATAGGATCTATTGCTGTAGCAAATAAGAAGGTATTTGTTGCAGGAAGTGTGGCACATAGTGCATTTGGTGGTGTTGGATTGGCATTATTTTGTGGATTCTCACCCACATTGGGTGCAATGTTGTTTGCAATTTTGTTGGCATTGTTTTTATCGTGGGCAAATAGGCATTATCAAGATCGTCTAGATTCATATATGGGGGCAATTTGGGCATTTGGTATGGCGCTAGGCGTGGTGCTTATTGACTTTACACCCGGATATAATAGTGATATTTCAAGCTATCTTTTTGGTTCAATTATCGCTGTGAGTGATGAAGAAGCACAGGCTATCGCTGTGTATGATGTGATTTTGTTGTGTTTTGTGGGCGTGTATTATAGGCAGATTCTTGGGTTTTTGTATGATGAGGCATTTTGTCGTGTGCAGGGTGTGGGCACGATGTGGCTTAATCGGATAATTTTTGTGCTTATCGCGATTGGGGTTGTGATGAGTATGAGTGTGGCAGGGCTTATTCTTGTACTTGCAATTTTGTGTATTCCTGCCTATATTGCACAATTATTTGTGAGATCGCTTAGAGCGATGATGTTTATTGGTTTTGTGCTTTCCTTGGTGTTTATGTGGGTTGGATTTTTTCTTGCGTATTGGCTTAATATCAGTCCTGGTGCATGTATCGTGCTTTTGATGTGTGTGGGTATGCTTATTGCACTAGGGTGCAAATATCTTTTACAAAAGGAGGTTTAAATATGTCCATACGCGAGGAAGATTCATCAAAGATTGCCAAGAGGGCAGTAAAAATTAGCCTTTTTTGTGTGTGTTTGGTTTTGGTGCTTAGTGTGCTTAATCTTTATATGATAATGACACAAATTGATGCGAGTGCTGGGATTAGTCATCGTGTCATAGAACTTGAGCAGCATGTTAAAGATTTGCAAAAGCCTTAGTGTTTTTTGGCTATTGCTTGCTACAAATGTGTGGGCAGCACAAAGCCTTGATGAATTAGAATATAATGAGAATCTTGAAGGGATAGAGGTAGAAGCCATTGTATCCTATAAGCTGGAATTGCGAGATTCTATCCCAGTTGGGGAGCGCTATCGCGTTGCTATGGCAATGCAGATTAAACCAAATACCCCTGTTTTTAGCTGTGCTATCAATGTGGGAGATTATGATATTACAGATGATATGGCGTTTTTTATCATTGCGCTTTTGAGGCGAGAAAAAGAACAAGTGCTAGATTGTCTATATGCTCATGAAGTATTGTTGCGCGATGAGAATCTATGGCGCGATAGTGCTGTGCGAGAGCGTACGCTTTTGGAGATTCCAGCAGTGAGAGTGCGTGCATCTTTGCACAATAGGGATTTGCTTTTGCAAATTTTGCAAAATAAATAATATTATGCCAACATAAGGAGAAGTATGAAACCAATAGTATATATGCGTGTGGTAGATTGGCATTCATCTGATACAAAAGAGAATTTTTTTGCCAATCCTTTTGTGCAGATTCTATCTCAAAAATATGATGTGTGTTATAGTGAAGATCCGGAGTTTTTGCTCTATGGTCCCTTTGGTTTCACACATTTGCGATATGAATGTGTGCGAATATTTTTTACAGGCGAGAATGTCCGCACAAATTGGAATGTTGCAGATTATGGTATCGATTTTGATTATATGGATTTTGGTGATAGGCATTTGCGCTTGCCATTAGATTTTTTACCTGCACCGCATGTGCAAGAACTCTATAAGCAATCCCAAAT